>DDUX01000012.1:0-2985 GCA_002345025.1 Candidatus Accumulibacter iunctus
CCCCCTTTCCCCACACGCCGCTCTCCCGATCTTGAACGCCGCCGACCTGCCGGCGACGAACGGCGACAACCCGGACTGGGACAGCGGCACCGCCGAGCTCGGCCACATCCTCAAGCCGGGGCAGCTCGACCTCTCGCACAAGGTCATCCTCTATCTCGAGGACATCACGGTCAGCTTCGACGGCTTTCGCGCCCTCAACAAGCTGTCGCTGACGATCGACGCCGGCGAGCTGCGCTGCATCATCGGCCCCAACGGCGCCGGCAAGACGACGATGATGGACGTCATCACCGGCAAGACGCGGCCCGACGAGGGGACGGTGTTCTTCGGCCAGACGATCGACCTGACGCGGCTCTCCGAACCCGAGATCGCCCACATCGGCGTCGGCCGCAAGTTCCAGAAGCCGACGATCTTCGAGAACCACACGGTGTTCGAGAATCTCGAACTGGCGATGAAGACCGACAAGCGGGTCTGGCGCAGCCTGTTCGCGACCCTCGACTCGGCCGCTGGCGACCGCATCGCCGAGACGCTGCAGCTGATCCGCCTGGCGAGCGAAGCCGATCGCCTCGCCGGTTTGCTCTCGCACGGGCAGAAGCAGTGGCTCGAGATTGGCATGCTGCTGATGCAGGAGCCGAAGCTGCTGCTGCTCGACGAACCGGTCGCCGGCATGACCGACGAGGAGACCGAGCGGACTGGCGAGCTGTTCCTGTCGCTTGCCGGCAGGCATTCGCTGGTCGTCGTCGAGCACGACATGGCGTTCGTCAAGCAGCTCGGCGGCAGGGTGACGGTGTTGCACGAAGGCAGTGTGCTGGCCGAGGGCAGCCTGGAGGAGGTCCAGGCCGACCAGCGGGTGATCGAAGTCTACCTGGGACGTTAGCGCGAAGATGTTGGCAATCAGCAATCTCAACCAGTATTACGGCGGCAGCCACATCCTGCGCAACCTCAGCTTCAGCGCCGAGGCCGGCAAGGTGACGGCGATCCTCGGGCGCAACGGCGTCGGCAAGTCGACGCTGCTGAAGTCGCTGATGGGCCTGGTGCCGACGAAGGGCGGCACGATCGAGTTCGCCGGCCGCGATCTGACGCGCGCGCCGTCGCACCAGCGCGTCCGTGCCGGCATCGGCTACGTGCCGCAGGGGCGCGAGATCTTTCCCCGCCTGACGGTGCAGGAGAACCTGCTGATGGGGCTGGCGACCTGTCCCGGCGGCACGCGCGTTCCCGAGCGCATCTTCGAGATGTTCCCGGTCTTGCGGCAGATGCTGCGCCGGCGTGGCGGCGACCTGTCGGGCGGCCAGCAGCAGCAACTGGCGATCGGCCGTGCGCTGGCGATGGGGCCCAAGCTCCTCATCCTCGACGAGCCGACCGAGGGCATCCAGCCATCGATCATCAAGGACATCGAGCGCGCCATCCGTTCGCTGGCGGCGAGCGGCGAGATGGCGATCCTGCTCGTCGAGCAGTATTACGATTTCGCGCGTTCGCTGGCCGACCAGTACCTGGTCATGGAGCGCGGCGAGATCATCATGCGCGGGCGCGGCGACGAGATGGAGAAGGACGGGGTGCTGGCGGCGCTCGCCGTCTGACGGCGCGTTCGGCATGGCGGCGAACTGGCCAGAGCAGCCATCCCGGCGGCGGTGCGCCGATCCCCCGGCCGGTCCAGCTCCGACAAGCCTCGGCAGGCGAGAGGCCCGGACCGACAGCCGATGGAGGGGTAGCGGCAATGTTGAAGAGCGAGCAAATGTCCCTGAGCGAAGCCGAGCGGCGGTGGCTGCCATGGTTTGGCAAGACGGGGAAGATGGCGATGCGCTGGGCAACCCTCCTCAACCGCGGCCGCTACGAATCCGTGGAGCAAACCTTCGAGAGCATCGCCCAGACCCGCGTGCGTATTCTGCAAAGCTGGACGGATCAGCAATGGTCGCATCTCGCTTCACTCGTCACCGAGTTGGCAGCCGGTTTTCCGACGATCGACGCAGAGGTCCTGATGGGAAGGATCGCACTCGCCGATGACTTTTCGGAGATCTTCGTGGTTGACACCGCTGGCCGGCTGCTGGCTTCCACGGCACGTCCGACGGGAGGGGACGCGAGCCTACCGCCGCCAGCCCTGGCGAGCGGAATGGCGGCGCGCTTCCTGCACGGCCCGTACTGCGATCCGGTGACCGCGCGCTTGCCGGCATCCACCTCACGCTTTCACGACGCGGTGACGCTGATGTTCTACCAGCCGCTCACTCGCGAAGGAAAGTTGCTGGGTGCCTTGTGTGGCCGGGTGCCGAACGATGTGCTCGGCGACCTCATCCAGCGTGAAGCCGGCCATGTATTCCATGAGTCCGGCGACAACTACCTGTTCATGGTCCGCTCGAACTTCGACCCGTCGATCCGTCCAGGTACCGCGCTGTCGCGTTCTCGCTTCGAGGACAGCACCTTTTCGCTGGGTGACAACCTGAAGGATGGTGTGCGAACTGCATACGGCGTCATCCAGATCAGCGAGCATACCGAGCTCGAGCTGGTGTTCAACGATCCGTCGACAGGCGAGCTGCATCCCGGCGTTCGGGAAACGATCCGCAAGGGCGAGAACCTCTTCGTAAGCTACCCGGGCTATTCGGACTATCGCCACGTCCCGGTGATCGGCAAGGGCGTGACCTTTCGACTGCCGGGCTCGCCGGATGTTTGGGGCATGATGTGTGAAGGGGATCTCGAGGAGGTCTATCGTTATCGCAGCGTCGCCTTTCGGCTGCAGCGTTTCTACTTGCTGACCACCGTTGGCGCCTGGGCAGCCGCGGCGGCGGCGGTGGTGCTTGTTCCCGGGGTTGGCACGCTCAGCGCACTGGCTCTCTCGCTGGCGTTGACGCTCGCGGGAGCGTGGGCGTTTCATGTCTTCGGGGGTTCTCGGCTCGGCCAGCGCTTGCAGCTAACGAGCGCCATGCTGCGCGGCATCGCCGAAGGTGGCGGCGATCTGCGCCAGCGGCTGCCGCGGGACTCCGGGCACATGGACGAAGC
>DDUX01000012.1:3301-16688 GCA_002345025.1 Candidatus Accumulibacter iunctus
TCAAGACCACCAAGGAAATAAACCAGACGAACCGGGCTCTGCAACTGACGACAAAGCGCAGCAGCGGCGCATCGGCACGAATGCTGCATGAAACCCAGGAGATTCTGCAGTCCCTGACCCGCCAGATGGTCGAGGTCAATGCGGCATCCGGCAACGCGAAAGCCATGCGCGAAGGAGTCCGGCGTGTCACCGAGGAGGCGCAGACGCAATTCGCGCAGGTGCAGGAACGCACCGCCGGTATCCGGCAGGCGGTCGATGCTTCAGCAACAACGATACGTGAGCTCGAGTCGAGCACCGCCGAAATCGGCCGCATCGTGACCGTGATCCACGATATCGCGAGCCAGACCAATCTGCTCGCGCTCAACGCCGCCATCGAGGCGGCAAGGGCGGGCGAGGAGGGTCGTGGGTTCGCGGTGGTTGCCGACGAGGTCCGCAAGCTCGCCGAGCGCACCGCGGCAGCAACCAAGGAGATCCGTACGATGATTGCCAACGTCCAGGGACAGACTGCGGATGCCGTGGCGAGGATGGAAGGGGGGATGGCACAGATGGAGCAGGGCCTGAAGCTTGCCACCGAGGTCACCACCGACAAGCACGACATGCAGGAGATCATTGAGCGCATGTTCGTCACCATCGATCAGATTGCCGCCGGTGCGACGGCGAGTAGCGGACTCCTGACGAGCATGGCCACCTCGGGTGAGCAGATGCGCGCGGCGATCGGGGAATCAGGGCACAGTGCCGAACAGACGAGTCTCGCTGCCGCGAAACTGAATCAACTGGTCGGGCAGTTTCAGGTGTCGTCCTGAATTGAGTCGCGAGCAGCTTCTACGTTCCGGCATGACCAACCAGCGGGATGTCGCATGCGCGATCTTCTGCTGAGCTTCATCGCTCGCCTCAGCGTTGCGCGCAAGCTGATCCTGATCTACGCGCTCGACCTGTCGGCGGTGATCTTCGTCTCGACGATCCTGATCAACGAGAAGTTCATCGCCATCGACTTCGCCCGCAAGGAGATCGTCGGCAACGAATACATCGGTGCACTGCGCGCAGCAACGCTCGGCGTCCTGGCGGACGGTGGGCCACATGGCGCGGCGGACGCCGTATTGGAAGCCGAAGCACGGCATGGTTCGGCGCGCGGCGATCTCGGCAGCAGCGAACTCGCGCAGGCCCTCGCCGACAAGTTGCGCCGACTGGAGACAGCCGGTGCCCGGACCGCCGCCGACGAACACGCGGTCGCGTCGGCAGTGCAGGCGTTGATCACGCGCATCGGCAATCAGTCGAACCTGATCCTCGATCCCGATCTGGACAGTTACTACACGATGTCGCTGGTGGTCCTGCGTTTCCCGGAACTCTTCGACCTGATTGGCCGCATTCGCGACCAGGCGCAGACGGCGGCCGCTGCGGCCCCGGGCCGGCGGGTGCATGAGCAGAGCGCGTACCTCATCCTCGAAGGCCGTCTCGATGCCGTCGTCAGCGGTATCGAGAGTGACTACGTCGAAGCCATGGCAGCCGGAACAGCGGATCTCGCGGCAGCGCTGCAGCCAACGCGGCACAGACTGCTGGCGGCGGTGGACGCGTTTCGCGCCGGTGCGCGACGACTGGCCATCGACCAGGACGGCAGCCGGCACGGAGCCGATCATGATGGGCTGGCGCTTGCCACCTGGCGGCAGCTCGACGCCGCGTGGGCATCTGCCGGCAGTGCCCTCGGCGGCTTGCTGCAGCGGCGGATTGATGGACTGTTCCAGCGCATGTGGCTGCACCTGGGTACCGCCGCGGCCCTGCTGCTGCTGCTGCTCAGCGTCGTCTATTTCGTTGCGCGCCAGATTGCGCTGCCAATTCGCCGTCTTGCCGACGTCGCCGATGGCGTGCGGCGTTCGGGCGATTACACGTTGCGTGCGAACTGGCGCTCCGCTGACGAGATCGGCCGTCTGATCAACGCCTTCAACGACATGCTGGACCAGCTCGATCGCAGCCGCCGCCTCGAGCAGGAACTCGCTGCACAGGCAAGGGCCGCCGAGGCGCAGCGACAACTGCTCGATGCCGTGCCGATTCCGCTGCTGGTGACGGCAACGCCGCAGCACGAGGTTCTGCACACCAACGCGCAGGCGAACGCCTGGCTCGACGGCCGCCGCAGTGACCCCTGGGCGAGCGGGCTGCTGGCCGAGGCGCGGGTGCGCTTCTTCCAGATGCTGGCCGACAGTGGCGCGGTGGATGAGTTCGAAGTCCTCTGGCACGGTGCAACGAGGCGAGAGTGGGCACTGATCTCGGCGCGGCGTCTGCGCTATCAGGACCGCGATGCCGTGCTCACCGCCTTCACGCCGATCGGCCGCATCAAGCAGATGGAGGAACGTCTGGAACTGTGGGCCAGGGTGTTCGAGGCGTCCTCCGAAAGCATCCTGATCACCGACGCCACACGCACGATCCTGACCGCCAACCCGGCCTTCAGCCGCAGCACGGGGTACGAGTGCCTCGAGGTGGTCGACGACACGCCCGAATTCCTGCGCTCCGACCGTCATGCGGATGGCTTCTATGAGGAAGTCTGGCAGGCGGCCAGTGCGCGTGGCCACTGGCAGGGAGAGATGTGGATCCGGCGCCGGACAGGGGAAGCCCTGCCGGTCTGGGCGGCGCTGAATGCCGTACGTGACGAAGCCGGCCGAATCACGCATTACATTGCCACCTGGTTCGACATCAGCGCGCGCAAGGCCGACGAGCAGCGCATCAGCCATCTGGCGCAGCATGACGTCCTCACCGATCTGCCCAACCGAGCGCTGTGCGTCGAACGTCTGCGCGTTGCGCTGCAGCAGGCAGACCGTCACAAGCGACGGGTGGCGGTGCTGTTCATCGACCTCGACCGATTCAAGAACATCAACGATTCACTCGGTCATCATATCGGCGACGCCGTCCTGCGGTCGGTGTCCTGCCAGTTGCAGCGTGGCGTCCGCAGCGGCGACACGGTGAGTCGCATGGGCGGCGACGAATTCGTCGTCGTCCTCAACGGCGTCACCGACGTCGAGGAGATCCGTCAGATCGTCGAGTGTCGTCTGATCCGCCTGATCCGCCAGCCGCACAACGTCGGCGGCGCCGATCTGCATGTCTCGTGCAGCATCGGCATCGCCGTCTACCCCGAGGATGGTGTGGAGATCGAAACCCTGATGCGCAACGCTGACGCGGCGATGTACCAGGCGAAGCAGCAGGGCCGCAACAACGCCCAGTTCTTTACCCTCGAGATGGACCGGCGCGCGCGCGAGCGAATGCAGATCGAGAACGACCTGCGCGTCGCGATCGAGCGCCGGCAATTGCGCGTCTACTACCAGCCACGAGTCGAGTGCCGCAGCGGCAGGTTGCTCGGCGCCGAAGCGCTGGTTCGCTGGCGGCACCCGGAACACGGACTGATTACGCCGGCGCGCTTCATTCCGGTGGCCGAGGATAGCGGACTGATCATCCCGATCGGCGCCTGGGTGCTCGCCGAAGCGTGTCGGCAGCAGGCTCTCTGGCGCGCGACCGGCGACGAAGTGGCGATCTCGGTCAACCTCTCGGCAGCCCAATTGCACGATCCTGATCTGCTGGCAACCCTGCAGCGGGCGATCGCCGAGCATGGCGTCAACCCAGCGATGATCGAACTCGAATTGACCGAGTCGCTGCTGATGGAAGATGTCACGCTGACCATCGACCTCCTGCAGGCGATCAAGGCGCTGGGCATTTCGCTCTCGGTCGACGACTTCGGCACTGGCTACTCGAGCCTGAACTACCTGCACCGCTTCCCGATCGACAAGCTGAAGATCGATCAGTCCTTCGTCAGGAACATGCTCGACGATCCCAACGACCTGGCGATCACCAAGGCGGTGATCGGCCTCGGCCACACCCTGGGCCTGCGCGTGGTCGCCGAAGGCGTCGAACAGAGCGAGGAAATGCACGTGCTCGCGGCGGCCGGCTGCGACGAGCTGCAAGGCTACCTGTTCGGCAAGCCGATGCCAGCGGACGACTTCGCCCTCTGGCGGCAGTCGTTCGGCGACGGCAACGGGGGTTGAGCTCGCGTCGGCAGGCCAGCGCGCGCCGATTCGTTGTATTCTCGGGCGCTGCCCGCTTTTCCCCCGCGGGTTCCGCCCCCCCGCGGGTTCCGCCGAGTCATGGAGGAGACATGCTGCAACGCGCCGGGACACTCGAAGGCCTCTACCAGGTTCTGTCAGGACTGGTTCGCCAGCGAGGAGGATATGCTGATCAGCAGGACGGAGACGAGCGCTGCTTCGGCGTGCATCCGCTGGTGGTGGAAGTGCTCGTTCGCCAGAACCGGATTTCCCGCCCGGACACTGGTCGGGTGTCCGGTGGAACCCACTAGATCCCCGTCTCCGGGCAGCATCGCCGACGTCCGCCGCCGGCTCGTCCTGTGGTGCGAGCGCAGCGAGTCGGGTCTGGCGCGCGTCGAATTCAGCAGCGAAGGCGCGCGACGGCAGGTTGTCGCAGGCTTGCGCCAGGAGCTGGCGGTGCGCGGCATTCTGCTGCACGAAATTACCCTGCAGGCGGTCGCCGACGCCTCGGCACTGGCGACTGATTTGCTCGCGAGCCTGCGGGCGCTCGCCCTGGGCGTCGTCTCGATCGACGGATTCGCCAGCACCCTGCCGCTCGCCAGCGGACAGCGCCGGGAAGCGCTCTACGGCTTCAACTTCCGGCGCGAACCGCTCGCCGAGCAGCGGCAGCGCCAGATCTGGTGGCTGCCGCCGCAGCTCGCCGAGGACTTCATTCGCGTCATCCCGGATCTCGACTCATGGTTTCTCGTCAGGCTGCAGCTCAGCGAGATCGCCGAAGCACAAGCCGCCGACCGGATTGGCGCGAGCGAACACGAGCGTTTCGCTGCCTTGCCCAAGACGAAGCGCGTCTGCCTCTTCCTCTCGACGGTCAGCGCCGAATTTCGCAGCCATCGCGACACGCTGCGTCACGACCTCGAGCGCCACAACGTCGCCGTCCAAGTGCAGGAAGACTTCATCCCGACCGGCAGCGAGGCGCTCGACAAGCTGGACACCTACATCGCCGGCTGCGACGCCGTCATCCACCTCGTCGGCGACATGACCGGCGCGCGCGCAGCCGCCGTCGCTGGCGCTGATCCGGCAACGCTACCCGGACCTCGGCAGCCGCCTGCCACCGCTCGCGCCCTTCCTGGAAGACGGCGCGCAGGCGCTCTCCTACACGCAATGGGAGGCGTGGCTGGCGCTCTATCATGGCAAGACGCTGCTGATCGCCGTGCCGGAGGATGCTGCGCCGCGTGACGCAGGCTACCGCCGCGACGAAGCGCAACGCGCCGGGCAACAGGCGCACCTGGCGCGGCTGGCGGAAGTCGAGCGCTATCCCGAAATCCGCTTTGCCAACGCCGACCGCCTCGCCGTCGAGATCCTTCGTTCGCCGCTGCACGAGATCCTCGCGCGTGCCGGCGTCCGGACTCGGCCGGCCAATCTGCCGTTCGGCAGCTTGGGCGCGCTCTTCAAGGGCCGCGACGCAGCGATCGCCGAGCTCGCCGATCGTCTCGGTCGTCTCCCGACCACGGCCACCGCTGCCGTCGCGCGCGTCATCAACGGCATCGGTGGCGTCGGCAAGACGCGCTTGGCGCTCGAGTACGCGTTGCGGCACGCCGACGCCTACAGCGCACTGCTCTTCGTCGGCGCCGAGTCGCCCGAGGCGCTGCAGCGCGGCCTCGCCGCGCTGTGCAGCGCCAGCGTCCTCGATCTCCCCGAGCGGCACGAGACCGATGAAGGCCGCCAGTACGACGCCGTGCTGCGTTGGCTTCGCGGCCACCCCGGCTGGCTGTTGCTCGTCGACAACGTCGATTCCGAAGACGCCGCGGTGGCGGCCGAGGCGCTGCTGCCGCGACTCGCCGGCGGCCACGTCGTTGTCGGCAGCCGCCTCGCCAACTGGAGCGGCCGCCTGGCGCTGCCGCCGCTCGAAGTGCTCGCGCCCGCCGACGCAGCCGATTTTCTGCTCACGCGCAGCGACGGACGGCGGCGTGCGCTGGCCAACGACGCCGCCCTGGGGCGGCAACTCGCCGACGAACTCGGTGGCCTTGCGCTGGCGCTCGAACAGGCCGGTGCCTACATCACGCAGCGCCGGCTGAGCTTCACGCAGTACCTGGACGAATGGCAGAGCCAGCGAGAGAAGGTGCTCGCGTGGTACGACGCGCGCCTGATGCAGTACCCGAAGAGCGTCGCGATCACCTGGCAGACCACCTTCGACCGACTCGGCGAGCCGGCGCGGCGGCTGTTGCAGCGCCTCGCCTGGCTGGCGCCGGAGCCGATTCCCGAGTCGCTGCTCGCCGTGGCGGCGCCGGGGGAGGGCGGCGATGCGGGTGAGGTCGCCGGCGCGCAGGCCGACAGCCTTGCCGCGCTGGTGGAACTGGAGTCGTACTCGCTGGTTCGGCGCGCGAGCGACGCGCCGAGCTTCACGATCCACCGTCTGGTGCAGGAGGTGAGCCGACGCCGGCTCGACGATGCGGCGCCGGCTGCAGCCGCCGCGCTGCGCGCCGCGCTGGCGTGGGTCGATGCGACTTTCGTCGGCGATCCTGACGATGTGCGCAATTGGCCTTTGCTCGAACCGCTCGCGCCGCACGCGCTGGCCGTCGCAGCGTACGCCGACTCGGCCGGAATTGGCGATCCGACGGCCTGGCTGCTGAATCAAGTTGGGTTGTTGCTGCTGGCGAAAGCACGTTACGCCGAAGCCGAGCCGCTGCTGCTCCGCGCGCTGGCGATCGCCGAGGCGCGCTTCAGCGTCGCGCACCCTGAGGTTGCTGCGCACCTTAGCAGCATGGCCCACTTGCTGCAGGTGACCAACCGCCTGGCGGAAGCCGAGCCGCTGCTGCGCCGGGCGCTGGCGATAGACGAGGCGAGCTTCGGCGACGCGCACCCCGTGGTAGCGCTCCGCCTCAGCAACTTGGCCGCACTGCTGCAGGGGACCAACCGCTTGCCCGAAGCCGAGCCGCTGCTGCGCCGCGCACTGACGATCGACGAGGCGAGCGTCGGCGATGCGCACCCCAATGTCGCGATCCGGCTCAACAACTTGGCCCAACTGCTGCAGGCGACCAACCGTCTGGCTGAAGCTGAATCGATGATGCGGCGCGCGCTGGCGATCGACGGCGCGAGCTTCGGCGACGCGCATCCCAGCGTCGCGCGCGACCTCAACAACCTGGCCGGACTGCTGCAAGCGACCAACCGCCTGGCCGAAGCCGAGCCGTTGCAGCGCTGCGCACTGGCAATCGACGAGGCATGTTTCGGCGACGCACATCCCAACGTCGCGATCAACCTCAACAACCTGGCCGGACTGCTGCAAGCGACCAACCGCCTGGCCGAAGCCGAGCCGCTGCTGCGCCGCGCGCTGGCAATCGACGAGGCAAGCTTTGGCGACGCGCATCCCACCGTTGCGCGCGACTACAGCAACCTGGCCGCACTGCTGAAGGCCACCCATCGCCTGACCGAAGCCGAGCCGCTGCTGCGCCGCGCGTTGGCGATCGACGAGGCGAGCTTGGGCGACGCGCATCCCAACGTTGCGCGCGACCTGAACAACTTGGCCGTGCTGCTGCATGACACCAACCGCCCCGCTGAAGCCGAGTCGCTGCTGCGTCGCGCGCTGGCGATCGACGAGGCGAGCTTTGGCGACGCGCATCCCAACGTTGCGATCCGCCTCAACAACCTGGCCCAACTGCTGCAGGCGACCAACCGTCTGGCCGAAGCCGAGTCGCTGCTGCGCCGCGCGCTGGCGATTGACAAGTTGAGCTTCGGTGACGCGCACCCCAACATCGCGCGCGACCTCAGCAACTTGGCCGTGCTGCTGAAGGCGACGAACCGCCTGGCCGAAGCCGAGCCGCTGCAGCGCCGCGCGCTGGCGATCGACGAGGCGAGCTTCGGCGACGCGCACGCCGAGGTCGCGCGCGACCTCAACAACTTGGCGCTACTGCTGCAGGCCACCAACCGCCTGGCCGAAGCCGAGCCGCTGCTGCGCCGCGCGCTGCGAATCGTCGTCGCCAGTCTCGGCAGCGAACACCCGAACGCACAGACGGCCAGAGCGAACACCGTCGCCTTGCTGCAGGCGATGGGTCGGAGCGACGATGAGATCGCCGATTGCCTGGCGTCCGACCTCAGCGCCAAGCCGGACGGCGACCCGTGACGGCGACGCGCAGTTCTCCGGCGACCTCGCCAGCGATGACCCACGCCCTGCCAGCAGACCCCAGACCCCAGACCCCAGACCCCAGACCCCGTTTCCCCGCCGAGCGACCCATGGACAAACCACTCGAAATCAAACTCCCCTGGATGATGATCCCGACCGAGTACATCGACAGCTTCCTTGCCGACATCAGGAGGGCGCTGCCGCGCGATCACCCGCTGCGGGGACATGAGCTCTTCCCTGGCATCAAGATGGCGCGACGCCTGATCTTCATCGTCGACGACGACACCACCGGTGAGCGCATCCGCATGGACTTCGAGCAGGGGGAGCGCTGGCGGAAAACGCGCTTCAAGGTGCCGGCGATGCAGGTCTTCAAGGACGACTCCGAAGTCGCGGCGATGATCGAGCGCGACCATCTCGCCGAACTCGCCGAACTGGCCGCCTGGCGCGCCGCTGTCGGTGACGAATGAGCTGCCGCCGCGGCGCTGCGTCACCTCCAGCCGGAACGTGCTTGATGACCCCTTCGCGAGGGTGCGATACCGCCGGTGTTGCGTTCCCGACCCACCCGTGGAGAAGCCTGCCATGAACCAGAACCTGGTATCCGTTTCGCTGAGCAGCGAAGATCTCGCCGCCCTCGACGCGGCGCTGAGCACCGTCGACGAACAGCTCGCCGGCCTCATCGAGCTGTCGGTCGAGCAGCGGCGCAATTTGAACAAGATGGGCGACAAGTCCGAAGCCTTCTGCCGTCAGGCGCTGATCCTGCTCACCGAGAATCGTCAGATTCTGCCACCGGGACTCGATCTCACCGAGGCCGAGCAGGACCTGCGCAGCCTGGACCAGTTGCGTCCGCGCTTCGCCCGCCTGCGGCGCCTTGTCGCCAATGCCGACGATAGCGAAATGGCGCTCGGCAGCGACATCCTCAACTTCGCGCTCGACGGCTACGCCGTCGCCAAGGTGATCGGCAAGGTGATCGGCAAGGGCGCCGCGCTCGAGACGATGAAGGAAGCGATGTCGGCGCGCTACACCCGCCGCCGCGGCGAGCCGCCAAAGCCCTGAGCCGCCGCTTCGCTGCCCGTCAGCGGCTCGGCAGCGCGGCCCACGAGCGTCGCAACCGCACACGCGTGCCCCGCCGGCTTGCGTACGTGCAAAAAAAGCCGGCGCAGCGAATTCCGTCAGCCGGCACGCAAGCTTCTTGCGCGCGCGCCGCGGCCCCGGCGCCGCATGCACTATGAGAAAGGTGTTGCCGCGCCAGGCGCACGGGCCTGCGCGCAAGCCTCTGCGCGAACAACGCAAGCCGCGGGCGCTTGCGGCGAACCCCTCGACGTTTGCGGCCAAGCCCCGCAAGCTTGCGGTGGGGGCGCCCAAGGATGCGCGCGCAGCTGCGGGGTGACGCCGGCAAGCAACGCACTGTCGCGGCGGCGAGGCAGGCGGAGCCCTCGCAGAGTTTGTCGAATTCGTTGTTGAATTCGTCGCCGGACACGAGTTCGCAGCCCCTGACCAGGTGGCGACACCGGTATGATGCAGTTTTTCGTTCCGTCCTCAGCGAGTGCCACAATGAACAATACTCTGACCCTTGCCGAAATCAGGCGCCGTGGCATGGCGGCGATCGAAGAGGGCCTGCAGCGTGGCCCGGTTCATCTCATCAAGCGGAACAAGCTGGCGGCGGTGGTACTTTCCGAGGACGAATACCGGCGTCTGACGCGCGGCAAGGTGGCGGCGCGCGGCGAAATGAGCGCTGTGCAGTGGCTGCTCGCGCAATCGACGACCGGGCAACGCAGCAAGGCACAGATCGATGCCGATCTCAAGGCCGAGCGCGACTGGTGATCGCGTTCTTCGACGCCAGTGCGCTGATCTACTTGGTCGAGGGCAGCGAGCCATTCTCCGGCAAGGTCCGCAGCGAGTTGGCAGCCGCTGCAGCAGGGCATCCCGAGCTGGCTGCGGCGGTCAGCCGCCTGACTTGGCTGGAATGCCGGGTGCAGCCGATGAAGGCCAACGACCCGGCACGGCTGGCGCTGTTCGACGGGTTCTTTGCGCGTCCGGAGTTGACCGAAGGTGCCGATCAGCCCGCTATGCGTACGGGCGACATCCGGTTCGACCGGAACACCGGAGGCCAACAATGCAGCGCGGGCAGCAGCGAACATGGCGTAGTAGGCCCGATTGGCCGCACCATCCACATCTCCCCTCGCAAGGAACGCATGGGCCGACAAGCATGCTGTGTCCGCTTGCAGCATCCAAGCGGCGGGCGCCAATGATCGCTTGATCACAGGCGAACACCCTCCCGCCCGATGCGCTGCAGCAGCGCCGGATTCGGGTAGTCTTCCGGGTGCTCCCATTCGTCAAGCCACACCGAAAGCGGGGAGACGAGGATGCCCGTTTCCAGCAGCACATCGAAGGCCACGTCGGCATCGCTTTCCGGGCGATGGGTTCCTCGCGCACGGCTGCCGTAGATGATCGCGCCTGCGATGTCGTAGCGGTCGGCGATCAGCGACAGGAACCGACGGACGGCGCCTTCAGTCTCGCGGTCGATATCGGACACCGTACCCCCCTGTTCGTTGTCGCTGTCGAAATGGCGATGGAAATCGCCAAGTCGGCCGTGGAAATCATGGCAGGACCTTCCCTTGCTCATGTGCACAAGCGCTGCAACCTCGCACGCGCGCGCCGGCGCCGGCGCTGCATGCGCAACGGGAAGAGCCTTGCACCGCAAGGCGTGCACGCCTGCGCGCACGCCGCCGAACGAGAAACGCAAGCCCCGGACGCTTGCGGCGAAGCCCCGGACCCTTGCGGGCAAGCCGCGCAGGCTTGCGGTCGGGGCGCCGAAGCTCGCGCGCACCGCAACGAGATGGGGCCAGCCTGCGGCGCGCGCTCACGCTCGCGGCGGCGAGGCAGGCAGAGCGGTTGCCAAGTGGTCGCAGAGTGTGTCGATTTCGTCGCCGGAGAAGACCGGGCAGCGCCTGACGAGGTGGCGACAACGCCATGATGCCGATTCCATCCCGTCGTCGGCGAGCGCCACGACTCGGTGGACCGGGGCAAGGAGCTGGATGATCGCGCGCTTGCCATCGCGACCCAGCTTGATGCGCTCGTAGACCAAGTGTTCGGCGTCGATTTCACGCCAGCGCTCGAGCGCGAACGCCGGTCGAGCGCAATGCCGCAGCAGACGTTCCAGACCCGGGCGGTCGGTGCCTTCGATGCGTACGCTGGCGTCGAGCGGGAAGCCGCCACCGTGCTCCCAGTTCGCCATCGCCTCGGTGTCTTCCGGCTCGAGGGTCGAAGCGCTATCGGGACGAACAAGCGTTTTCAAACACAGGGTGAGCAAGCAAGAGCTGGGGGTCCGGTCATGCCTCTTGCCCCCGCCACGCCGCCAGGCAGCTTGGCAGGCGACGCGAAGCATGGAGGGCGCCACAGCAGCGTTTCACCTGCGGACTGCTCACCGATGCCAAAATGAAGCCATTTCGATGTCACCGCAAAGCCTATGCCGAACCTCACCTTGCGCGATGTGCCTGCCGATCTGCACCTGTGGTTGAAGCAACAGGCGGAGGCCCACCGCCGTTCGCTCAATGAGGAGGTCATCCTGCAACTTGATGCATTGCGGAGCCTTGCTGCCAGGCAGTCTGACGCCGACCTTCGGCCGGCTCGTATCCGCGCGATTGCCGCGCACGCGGCTCGTCTGCCCGTGCTCGATGAACGTCCCGAGGCTGAGGTCCTCGGGCTTGGTGCGGACGGATTGCCGCGCTGACGATGGTCGTCGACAGCTCGGCATTGGTCGCCATCCTGTTGGGTGAGCCGGAACGCGACGCGTTGGCTCGCGCGCTCGCCGGAGTGGAGATGCCGGGGATCTGCGCACCCAACTGGCTGGAGGCGCTGATGGTGATCTCAGCCCGGCTCGGCCGCCCGGGGTTGCAGGCCTTGCGGTAGTCGCGTCGGCGAGTCGCTCGGCGATCCTCACCGTCGGCAACGACGTCGGCGGCCGCCGCGTCCGGCGCGCCGGCTTTTGTCGCGGCGGGCGATCCGCGCTAGACTGCGAGCGGTTGATGATCGGAAGCCGCCATGGGCCTGCCGCAAGAGAAACCCGCTGTCTACGAGGATCTTTTCGCTCTGCCGGAACACGTCGTCGGCGAGATCATCAGCGGCCGTCTGGTCACCCATCCGCAGCCGGCTCCACGGCACACGCGGGCGTGTTCATCGCTTGGCTTCGAGCTCGGCGCGCCGTTCGACTTGGCGCGCAATGGTCCTGGCGGCTGGTGGATCCTCGACGAACCGGAACTGCACCTCGCTCGGCACGTCCTCTTCCCCGACCTTGCCGGCTGGCGGCGCGAACGCCTGCCGCGATTGCCCGATACCGCCTGGTTCGATCTCGCTCCCGACTGGGTGTGCGAGATCCTGTCGCCGGCGACGGCGCGCGTCGACCGGCCGGAGAAATTGCCGATCCACGCCGCGCAGGGGGTGAAACACGCTTGGCTCGTCGATCCCGATCTGCGCCTGCTGGAGGTCTTCGAGAACCGCGACGGCCAGTGGCTGCTGCTGGCCGTTCTCGAAGACCAGGCGGCTGTTTCGCAGCCGCCGTTCGCCGCCATCAGCTTCGCACTGGGGAGCCTGTGGACGGATTGAGCGCCGGCAATCGGCTTGCGTCCGGCGCCGCGCGGGCGATCGAGGAAGCGGCGCGGCCGGGCTGGCCGGCACGCCTGACGCTCGGCTTCGAACGGCGCGGCGAGCGGACGCTGCTGGCCAGTTGTGAACACCTCGGGCCGCTGCGCGTGCAGAAGGCGCTGTACCCGGAGGGGCCGGCGGTCTGCCAGGCGATCGTCCTGCATCCGCCGGGCGGCATCGCCGGCGGTGACGGTCTGGAAATCATGCTGACCGCGGCGGCGGGGGCGCACGCGCAGTTGACGACACCGGGTGCCGGCAAGTGGTATCGTTCCGGCGGCCGGCGCGCGCGGCAATCGCTGCATGTGCGCGTCGACGGGCAGGCCATCGTCGAGTGGCTGCCGCAGGAGACGATCGTTTTCGACGGCGCCGAGGCAGAGTTGCAGACGCGGGTCGAACTGGCAGCCGGGGCGTCGTACTGTGGCTGGGAAATCCTCTGCCTGGGGCGGACGGCCGCCGGCGAGCGGTTCGCTCAGGGTCGGCTTGACCTGTCGACGCGCATCGAGCAGGCCGGGCGGCCGCTGTGGATCGAACGCGCCAGTCTGCGCGGCGGTTCGCCGTGGCTTGCTGCCGCCGCCGGCCTCGGCGGCCTGCCGGTGAGCGGGACGCTGCT
>DDUX01000127.1 GCA_002345025.1 Candidatus Accumulibacter iunctus
GTTGATTCAGATAGATGTTCTACTTGGCGTGTTAAACTTGGGTTGGGTGCGCGGCTGGACGTGCCCGCACGGGCGATCAGCGAGCGGTCGCGGCCTCGCCGATTGCCGCCGATCGAGGCTGCCGTGCAGGCGCTCAGCGCGTCGCCGCCGGTGTTTCCGGCGCATCGCTCGGCAGCGTCGCCGGATTGCCGGCGCCCGGCTGCGCCGCCACCTGCCTCAGGTAACTGCGGCCGAGCTGCAGCCCCAGCCAAGCCAGGATCAGGACGGCAGGGATTGCCGCCAGCGCAACGCCGGTCGTCGCGAGACCGGCGATCGCGTGCAGCCAGCCAGCGAACGCGTCGCCGGCGCGCGACAACAGCGTGTCGATGACGTTCTTCGCCTTGTAGCGCGGCTCACGTTCGACCGCCGTGAACAGCGCCTCACGCGCCGGCCGCATCAGGCCATGGCCACCCGCCCGCGAGATGACCTGAATGCAGAGCACGGTCGCCAGCACCGGAATCGCCGCCAGCGCTGCCAGGGGCACTGTCAGCAGAAGCGGCACCGCCGCCAGCGTGATGCCGACTCCCAGCCGCTGCATCAGGCGTCCGGCGACGACCGCCTGCAGCAGCAGAGCGAGAACATTCACCCCCAGGTCGAGCATCGCGAAGAGCTGCGTGCGCGACTCGGCTGCCAGTGCTGCCGCCTTGACCAGCCTCGCCTGCTCGAAATAGACGAACGTGCCGACGACACTCTGCAGGACGACCAGCAACGCGATCATCGCCAGGTACGGCGAGCCGGCGACCTCGGACAGGCCGGCGAAGACGCTGCCGCCAAGCGGCCGACCAGCATCGCCACGGACGGTCGGGCCGACAACGCGCAGGATGCACAGCAGCGACAGCATCATCAGCGCCGCCGCGATCAGCAGCAGGCCATGCACGCCGACGGCATGGACCGAAAGGGCCGTGATCGTCGGCCCGACGAGGGCACCGGTGCTGCCACCCGCGGCGATCATGCCGAACAGCCGGCGCGCCTGCGCGTGTCCGAAGCTGTCGGCCATTGCCGTCCAGAAGAGCGAGACGACGATCAGGTTGAAAACGCTGATCCATACGAACAGCGCCAGTGCCGCCGGCAACGACGCGCCGCCGGCGATCCACGCCTGGAAGGCAGCCAGGAGCAGCGCCGTGCAGCCGAAAACCGCCAGCAGCAGGTGGCGGCGCGACAGGCGCGCGGCAGCCCAGCCGTAGAGCGGAACGGTCGCGAACATTCCGGCCAGTGCCAGCGTGAAGGCCCACTGCAGGTTTTCCGGGCCGATCAGCACACCCATTTCCTCGCGCACCGGCCGCAGCACATAGTAGCCAGCGAGCAGCAGGAAGAATCCCGAGAACGACCAGAACAGCGCCCTTCCCTCGCCCGGGCGGCAATCGGCCAGCCGCGCGCAACGTTCGCGCCACGACGTTGCCGGCGGCTTCATCGACCCCTCCTCGTGTGGTCGGAGAAAGGCACCCCGGGCAGCCCGGCAACGAAGCGGCTGCGCTGCGGGCAAGGGAAAAGCATCGTACGGGTCATGGCGGCTCCGTTCTCCCGCCGCAGCGGAGAGTCCCCCGGCGGCGTCATCGGCCGCATGGTACGCGAGGAAGCGCCGCTGCAGAATGCCTCATAATCACGCCGATCGCCACGGATCGGCGGCAGCAGGCATTTCGCCCGCGACGCCGCGACACGGAGAGAGCCTTGAGCACGCCACCGCGCCGCATCGCGCACCTCGACATGGACGCCTTCTATGCCTCGGTCGATCTCCTGCGCTACCCGGAACTGCGCGGCCAGCCGGTGGTGATCGGCGGCAGCAGTGCGCAGCAACCATCACTCTTTGCCGACGGCAGCCGGCGTTTCGCCCGCCTGCGCGACTATGTCGGCCGTGGCGTCATCACCACCGCGACCTACGAGGCGCGCGCGCTTGGCGTCGCTTCGGCGATGGGGATCATGAAGGCCGCCCGGCTGGCGCCCGACGCGATCCTGCTGCCGGTCGACTTCACTGCCTACCGCCATTACTCGCGACTCTTCAAGGAGGCCGTCGCCAGCATCGCGCCCGACTGCGAAGATCGCGGCATCGACGAGATCTATCTCGATCTGAGCGCTCTGGCCGAGGAATCGCGGGCGCTCGCGCAACGCATCAAGGACGCGGTACGCCAGGCGACCGGCCTCTCATGTTCGATCGGCATCGCGGCCAACAAGCTGCTGGCCAAGATCGCTTCCGACCTCGACAAGCCCGACGGATTGACAATCCTCGACGCCGACGGCCTGCAGCAGCGGATCTGGCCGCTGCCGGTGCGCCGGATCAACGGCATCGGCCCGAAGGCGAGCGAGCGGCTGGCGATTCTCGGCATCGCGCGCATCGGCCAGCTCGCCGAAGCCGACGCCAACCTGCTACGGCAGCACTTCGGTCGCAGCTATGGCGCCTGGCTGCTCGCCGCCGCACACGGCATCGACGAGCGACCGCTGGTCAAGGCAGCCGAAGCGAAATCGATCAGTCGCGAGACGACCTTCGAGCGGGACCTGCATCCGCGCGGCGACCGCGAGACCCTGAGCGCCGTTCTCGTCGGCCTCTGCCGGAAACTGGCCGACGATCTCCAGCGCAAGGGCTATCGCGGCCGGACCATCGGCGTCAAGCTGCGCTTTGCCGATTTCCGCGTCGTCACGCGCGACCTGACCGTGGCCGTGGCGACGGCCGACGCAGCGGACCTCCTGCGCGCCAGCCGCGAATGCCTGCGCCGCATACCGCTCGAACACCGGCTGCGGCTGCTCGGCGTACGGGTCACCGCGCTGGAAAGTCCCGCCAGCGCCGACCCCGGGTCACTGCCGCAGCAGGGTGAGCTGGAGCTGCTCGAGCGCCGCGAGCAGCGATGAACCCCGTTGCCCGCCGCACCACGTCGCCACCGCCTCAGCCGCCGGCAGTGCTGCCGAGCGCCAGGCGGAGATCGACCGTACCCCGGTCGGCGCCGCTGCGCAGCACGAAGCCGAGCTTGCGCGCCAGCCCCTGCATGCGCAGGTTGCCGTCGAGGGTCTCGGCGCGCAGTTCGCCGATGCCCTGAGCACGGCAGTAGCGAACGAGACTCTGCAGCAACTCGGCGCCGAGCCCCATGCCCTTGATGTCGGAGGCGACGACGATCGCGAAGTCGGCAAAGGCGTTGCCTGGCTCGCTGACGGCACGTACCTCTCCGAGGACGCGCTCGCCGTCGTCGCCACCCTTCTCGATCGCCACCAGCGCCATCTCGCGGGCGTAGTCGATCTGCGCGAAGCGCGCCAGGCGGACGCGCGGCAGGTTCCTGATCGAGTCGAAGAAGCGCATCCGCGAATCCTCGGGTTCCAGCGAGTTCAGCAGCTCGCCGAGCAGCGCCTCGTCGTCGGGGCGAATCGGCCGGATCAGCAGGGCGCGGCCCTGCCAGTCGAGCGGCTGCTCGAGTTCCTTGGGGTAAGGACGAATCGCGAAGCGGTGACCGCCAACCGCCGGCGCCGGCCAGGCGATGCCGATGCGCGCATCGATGGCGACGACGCCGCTGCGCTCGAGGTGCAGCGGGTCGAGTTCGACGGTCACCACCTCGTCGATGTCGGTCAGCAGTTGCGACAGCCGCACCAGCGCCTGACTCGCCACCGTCTGCAGTTCGGCGCGCGCGTCATCCGCCAGCGCGGCGAGGAGGCCGCTGCGCGCCACCAGGTCACGCGCCAGCGTCAGGTTGAGCGGAGGCAGGGCGACGACGACGCGGCCGGCAGGCGATCCGCCGCTGCCTGCCGGACCGAGGAGGATCAGTGGTCCGAAGACTGCATCGATGGCAACGCCGAGGCGCAACGGTGGCGCACCGCTGCGCGCGGCGCTCGGTCGCACGCGATAGCCGCTGACGCGCATCGCCGCCGGCTGCGTTCGCAGCGTGCTGCGCAGAGCCCGGGCGGCGAGCCGGATGTCGGCCGGCGACCGCAGGCTGACCGCCGCTCCGGCGCAGTCGACACCGCTGGCGGCGACGAGACTGAGATCGACCGGGTAGCCGACCGCATCGGCAGCGAGGATCGCCGCGTCGATGCTGCCGCTGACCGGGTGCGCGGCGAGCACGATCCCGTAGGCAGCGAGCAGCCGGCGTGCCTGCGCCATCGACAGGCTGCCTGCACGCGCTGCGACTGCCTCATCGACGGCGGCACGGGCAGCGGCGAGATCGGGCGCGAAATCCTCGGCCCGCGACGGCGGCAACTGCAGCAGGAGCCGGCGGTTGTGCAGGTAGCTGAGCACGCCGAGGAAGACGGCGATCGCCCGTTCCGGCGACTCGTGGCTGAGCACGCCGTGTCCGGCAGCGACCTGCTGCGCCTCGAGCATCGACCGGCCGCCGACCCAGCAGGTGAACACGTTCCGCTCGCTCTCCCGCGACACCTGGCAGATCGCCTCGGCGACCAGCGGACCCGGTGCAAAGGGCGACGGCGAGCAGACCGTCAGGACGTTCTGCGTGCCACTGTCGGCGAGCACGCAGGCCAGTGCCGCCGCCCATTGCCGCACCGTCACGTCGGCCGGCAGGGCGATCGGATTGGCCAGGCTCGAGCGCGTCTGCAACAGCCCTTCGAGCCGCTTGCTGGTCTCGCGCGACAGCTTGCCCAGCTTGCCACCCGCGCGCAGCAGCGTCTCACCGGCGATGCGCCCGAGACCATGTCCGTTGGCGAGAATCGTCAGACGCTCGCCGCGCAGCGGGCGCATCCGCGCCATTCCCTCGACCGCCTCGAAGACGCCGCCAAGGGTGTCCACGCTGACCCAGCCAGCGCGACGCAGGGCCGCCTCATAGACCTCGTCTGCCGAAAACGACGCACTGCTGTTGCCTGCCGGGGGTCGGCCACGGATGGCGACCACCGGCTTGAGGCGGGCGGCCGCGCGCGCCGCCGACATGAACTTGCGACCCGCCGGCACCGTATCGAACTGCACCAGGATCGACTTCGTCTCGCTGTCACCCGCCAGCCAGTCGAGGACGTCGGCGAGATCGACGTCAAGCCCGGAGCCGAGATGCAGCACGGTCGAGAAGCCGATGTCCTTGCTGCAGGCGCGATCGAGTACCGCCGCCGTCATCGCGGTCGAGTGCGTCACCAGGGCAATCTTGCCCGCCGCGATCGCGACCGGTGCCGCACTCGCGTTGAGACCGTGCGCCGGAACGACGAGACCACCGCTTCCCGGCCCGAGAACGCGCATCAGGAACGGCCGCGAAGCAGCGAGGATTCCCCGCCGCGCGGCGGCGATCTCGCTGCTCCGCATGCGGTGCCACAGCCATGGCCCGACGACGACGGCGCGCGTCCCGAGGCTGCCGAGCTGCTCAATGATCGACGGCACCTTGTCGAGCGAGGCACAGATGACGGCGAGGTCGGGTACCACTTCCAGCTTGCCGAGGTGCACCCCGGTGCTCAGCAGGAACAGCTTGCGCTGCCGCGCGACGACCGACATCACCGGACCACTGAAGCCGCCAGCGGCGAGATTGGACAATACCACCTCGGCGTAGCGGCTCGCCGCGTCGGGCTCGGCGACGATCGCCACCGACGCCGGGCGAAAAAGGTACTCGAGGTTACGGACAGTCATCGCTGTGTCGTCGACAGGGCGCCGCAGCAGCGGCATTTTCCTTCAGGTTGGCGCCAGGCGCCTGCCGCGGCCACGCCTGCGGCAGCGGTCCAGGGCCTGCTTCCCGCCTGGCTGGGCGGGGCTCGGGGACGACCTGTTCGACCCCCGGGCACCCCGCCAGTGTGCCACGTTCGGCGGAAATACGCGAAAACCCGTTCGATGACGCAGCGCTGACGCATGACCCTGCCGAATCGGACGCGTTTGCCGGAAGCCCCGTTGCTTGCCCCTG
>DDUX01000045.1 GCA_002345025.1 Candidatus Accumulibacter iunctus
TGACTGCCGACCGGCGCGTAGACGCGGCAGGCGCGTCCCCATTTCGCTTCGCCGACGATCTGGTCGTAGAGTTCCTCGCCCATCCCGTGCAGGCGCTGATACTCCCATTCGTCGCTGCCGCCGGCGCTGATCGCCAGTTCGGCGACGGCCGCCAGCGTGTGTGCGTTGTGCGTCGCAAACGCCGGGTAGAAGGCCTGTGGATCGGCGAACAGGCGCCGCGCACAGGCGAGGTACGAGAGGTCGCTCGACACCTTGCGGGTGAACACCGGGTAGTCGCTCAACCCGCGCTCCTGCACCAGCTTGATCTCGGCGTCCCAGTAGGCGCCCTTGCACAGGCGCACCATCAGCCGCCGGCTGGCGCGGTGGGCGAGGTCGGCGAGCCAGTCGAGCACGGGCATGGCGCGCTTCTGGTAGGCCTGGACGGCGAGCCCGAGACCGTTCCAGCCGGCGAGTTCGGAGTCGAGCGCCAGCGCCTCGATGAGGTCGAGCGAGATCTCGAGTCGGTCCGCTTCCTCGGCGTCGATCGTGAAGCCGATGTTGCGCGCCTTCGCGCGTACCGCCAGTTCCTTGACTGCCGGCAGCAGTTCGTGGCGCACTCGTTGCTCGTTGGCGACCTCGTAACGCGGGTGCAGCGCCGACAGCTTGATCGAGATCGATGGCGCCTCGAAAGCCGGGCGGCCGGCGGCGGCGTCGCCGATCGCGGCGATCGCGTCGCTGTACGATTCGAAGTAGCGCAGGGCGTCGGCGGTACTGCGCGCCGCCTCGCCGAGCATGTCGTAGGAATGGCGGTAACCGTTCTTCTCGGCGCTGCGCGCACGCTCGATCGCTTCGTGGATGTTGCGCCCCATGACGAACTGGCGTCCGAGGATGCGCATGGCGGTGATCACCGCCTGCCGGATGACCGGTTCGCCGGCACGCGCGACCATCCGTTTCAGCGTGCCGCCGAGATTGCGGTCCTGGTTGTCGAGATTGACGATGCGGCCGGTGAGCATCAGCGCCCAGGTGCCGGCGTTGACGAAGGTGCTGTGCGAGGCGCCGAGTCGCTTTTCCCATTCGGTGTTGCCGATCTTGTCGCGGATCAGGCGATCGACGGTCGCCGCGTCGGGAATCCGCAACAGCGCTTCGGCGAGACACATCAGGACGACGCCCTCGCGCGATGAGAGGTCGTAAGTGGCGAGAAAGGCGTCGATGCCGCCGGTCTTGAGGCGGCTGTCACGCACCGTCTGTACCAGCGGCACCGCGCGATCGTGGATACCCTGTTGCTCGGAGCGGCTGCAGCGGGCGAGCGCGACCAGTTCGTCGACGACCTTCGCTTCGTCGATGCGGTGGTATTCGCGCAGCCGCCGGCGCAGGAGTTGGGTGTGGGCTTCGCTCATGCTGCTGTCCAGTCGGGTCGGCGACGACATCGGGTGTCGCGCGGGGTTGGCCATGGCGCCGCCGGCGACCGGCGGCCGTTCTCGCCCGCCCGCGAGAACGCCTGCCCGCCGGCCTCGCGAAGACGAGGCCGGCGCCGCGGGCCGGCGATGCGGGCGCTGCCGTGTCGTGCCCGGTGGGGCGTGACGCGGCAGTCGCGGCTCACTTCTTCACGTAATCGTACTGGCCACCCTTCCACTGGTAGACCATGAAGCCGGGCAGCTTGTTGTCGCCCTTGGCGTCGAAGCCGAGCTTGCCGATGACGGTGTCGAAACTGCCTTCACGCAGCGCCTTTTCCATGTCGGCGTACTTGGTGCTCTTGGCCTTCGTGGCCGCTTCGGCAAACAGTTGCATGGCGGCGTAGGCGTACATCACGTAGCCTTCGGGTTCGACCTTGGCGTCGCGGAACTTCTTCACCACGCCGGCGGCGGCGGGGTTCTTGCGCGGATCGGGAGCGAAGGTGAAGAGGACGTTGTCGGCCGTCGGGCCGGCGGCGGTGACGAGTTCCGAGTTGGTCATCGTGTCGCCACCCATGACCGTCAGCTTCAGTCCGGCCTGCTGCGCCTGGCGCAGGATCAGCGCCACTTCGGTATGGTAGCCGCCGAAAGCCATGACCTCGATACCGGCGGCCTTGAGCTTGCTGACGAGTCCGGAGTAGTCCTTCTCGCCGGCGGTGATCGATTCGCGCAGTGCCGGCTTGGCGCCCTTGGCTTCCATCGCCTTGGCGATCTCGTCGGCGAGCCCCTTGCCGTAGGCACTCTTGTCGTCGACGACGGCGATCTTCTTGCCCTTGAAGTTTTCCGCGAGGAAGGTGCCGGCAACCAGACCCTGCTGGTCATCACGGCCCATGATGCGGAAGATGTTCTTCAGTCCGCGCTCGGTCACCTGCGGGTTGGTCGATACCGTCGCCATCGGGATCTGCGCCTCGTTGTAGACGTCGGAAGCCGGGATCGTCGAGCTCGAACACCAGTGGCCGTGCATGAAGCTGATCTTCTTGTTGACCATCGTGTTGGCCACCGAGACGGCCTGCTTCGGGTCGCAGGCGTCGTCACCAACCTCGAGCTTGAGCTTCTGGCCGAGGACGCCGCCCTTGGCGTTGATGTCGGCGATTGCCATCTCCGCTCCCTTGCGGATCTGGTCTCCGGCCGAGGCATACTGACCGGTCATCGGGCCGGCGATGGCGACGACGATGTCGGCGTAGACGCTGGTGGCGGCAAGCGAGAGCAGACCGAGACTGGCTGCCAGGATGTGTTTCTTCATCTGTTTCCTCCTTGGTTACGGTGGTCGTTGAGATAAGTGACGAGTGAAGCACCCGCATCGAGCACGTGCGCCCGAGTGAGTTCTGCCGCCGCGTCGGCGTCCCGGCGGACGAACGCGTCGAGTATCGCGGCGTGTTCCTGCCCGGTTTTCGGCATTTCGGTGGTGACCGACAGCAGGGCACGCACGTAGCGCTCGACCCGGTTGTACAGCGAGCGGATCTCGCCGAGCAGGATCGGGCGTGCGGCGGCCGCGTAGAGCGTCGAGTGAAACAGCCAGTTGAGCTCGCCCCAGCGGCGGCTGTCACTGGCGCGCGCGAATTCGTCGAGGTGCTGTCGTGCCTCGTCGATCGTCGGCTGGCCGATCAGTGGCGCTGCCAGGCGCGCCGCGCGGGCCTCGAGCAGCGCGCGGATCTCCATGTATTCGCTGATCTCGGCCGCCGACAGCGAGGCGACGACGACGCCACGGTTGCGCAGGAAGGTGACCAGCCCCTTGGCCTCGAGGTGCTTCAGCGCCTCGCGAACGGGAATCTTGCTGACGTGGAAGTGGGCGGCGATCTCGTCCTGCCGCAGCAGTTCGCCGGCCGGCAGCAGGCCATCGACGATCGCCTTCTTGAGCGTCTGCGCGACATGATCGGACGCGCTGAGGCGCGGCACTTTCTGGGCAGCGACCAACTCGAGGGCTGAAGGCGTCGGCAACGGGCTGAGCTCCGAATATCGTATACGATATAAACTGCAGGGCGTGACGATACAGGCGGATTTCGCGTCTGGCAAGCTGCGCTGCAGCATTTTCTGCCGCCGGCGGCAGGGCTCTGTGGCAGCCACGCGGCAGCGGCGGTATG
>DDUX01000006.1:0-1547 GCA_002345025.1 Candidatus Accumulibacter iunctus
GCGCAAAGCCATGGAGTCCGCCTATAGAAAGCAAGCCGCCATGCTCTCAGCATTAGAGTGAAAGGCAATCTGACAAAGTAGAACTACTACGTCTTCAGCAAGCTGGCAAAAGCGCTGATCCGCACGAACAACATCGACACCAGCTCGCGCCTCGGCATGTCGTCGGCGGTGGCGGGCTACAAGCAGACGCTCGCTGCCGACGCGCCGCCATGCTCGTATGAGGACATCGGCCTTGCCGACTGCCTGCTGATCGCCGGCGCCAATCCGGCGATCGCGCATCCGATCCTTTTTTCGGCGCATCCGGCGCACCGAGGACGCGCACGCAGCCAATCCCCGGCTGCGCATGATCGTCGTCGAGCCACGCCGCAGCGACACCGCCGCCATCGCTGATCTCCACCTGCCACTGGCGCCGGGCAGCGACATTGCACTCTACAACGGCCTGCGGCATGTCGTGCTCGGCGAAGAGCTGGAAAGGAAGATGTGACCGGGGCCGAGATCACTGCCGACCTCGCCAGCGGTGCGAGCCTTGCGGCCTTGCAGGAAAAGCGCGGCTGCGGTACCTTCTGTGGCTCCTGCCTGCCGGAACTCCGCCAGGTGGTCGCCGCCCACGCGTCGGAGACGCACGGCGCAACCACCGCCTGAACGGTCAGGGCCCGCCGCCCGACGACCATCATCGCTGGACGACGGCAGTCGTGCTCCTGTGCATCCGTCCCGACCTGCCGGTAGACTGCCATGTCGTCACAACGCCACGCCCTGCCCTTCTGTCTCGCCGCCGCGCTCCTGCTCGCCGCCTGCGCGACCGCCGACAGGCCACCACCCGTCGCGACGGATGCTGCGAAGGCCGGCACCGAGCAGCAGAAGCCGCCGCGCCCCCCCCTGTCCACGGGTCGGCCGGGCGCCGGAAAGCCGCTGCCCTTCGCCGACGACGACGCTGCGAGAACCGTCTATTTCGCTCCCGGCGAGGTGACGATCGACAGCCAGGGCGCCGAGGTCCTGCGACAGAACGCCCAGAAACTCAAGGAAGATTCACAGCTGATCGTCGTTCTGGTCGGCCACACCGACAACCTCGGCAGCCCCGCCTACAATCTGGCCGTTGCCGACCGGCGAACGGAAGCGGTGAGTGAGAGGCTGCGCTCACTCGGCGTGCCACGCAACCAGATCCGCCGCCTGCCGCGGGGCAGCGAGGAGAGCAGCAAGCAGAAATGCGACAGCGAAGCGTGCCGGCGAATCATGCGTCGCGTCGACCTGGTATACGAAAGGCGCTGACGCCGCGACCGGCGCCGCCTGATCAGGCCGCTGGCTGCCAGACGTTGCGGCAATGGGTCTCGCGAATGCGCCAGGCTGCCAGGGCGCCGAAGCCCGCCGTCGCGGCGAGCAGCAGCACCCCGGCCTGAAAGTCGGCCCCACTGTACAGTCGGACACCGCCGTCGCCCAGGCCCCCCTGCCAGCTCAGGTCCATCACCCAGCCGACCAGCGGCTGCAGGATGGCAGCGGCGAGAAAGCCCCCCATGTTGGTAACGCTGGTCGACATTCCCGAAAGCAGTGGC
>DDUX01000006.1:1560-1716 GCA_002345025.1 Candidatus Accumulibacter iunctus
CGCCGCCTGATCAGGCCGCTGGCTGCCACACGTTGCGGCAATGGGTCTCGCGAATGCGCCAGGCTGCCAGGGCGCCGAAGCCCGCCGTCGCGGCGAGCAGCAGCACCCCGGCCTGAAAGTCGGCCCCACTGTACAGTCGGACACCGCCGTCGCCCA
>DDUX01000006.1:1734-12899 GCA_002345025.1 Candidatus Accumulibacter iunctus
CGACATTCCCGAAAGCAGTGGCGGGTTGAGTTCCTTGGCACAGGCCCAGGTGAGGGTGAAGCTGGCGGTCAGCAGTCCCATCAGGGCGAACAGGGCATAGCTGAGGGCAAGCGGCAGGGTGGCTCCAGACAGCCAGACGAGCCAGATCGCCGCGTACAGGTGACTGCTGACCAGCAGCACCGGCTTGCGCCGTCCGAGCCGATCGGAGAGCGTGCCGACGACGACACAGCCAAGCGCGAAGCCGGCAAAATAGAGACTCACATGATTGGCCGCGACGCTGCGCGTCAGCCGATGCACCTCGGTCAGAAACGGTGTTGCCCAGAGCCCGGCGAAGGCAAAGAAACTGCCACAGATGCCGAAGTTGACGCAGACGACAGGCCAGGTCTGACGATTCCTGAGCACCAGCAGCAGGCCGGAAAGAACCAGCGTGCGGTCGAAACGCGGCCGCGACGCAGCCTTCGGCTCCGGCGCGCCGGCACTGCTCGCCGGCGTTTCGCGCAGCAGCCACCAGCAGGCAAGTCCGAGAAACAGCGAGACCGCCGCCAGGCCGACGAAAACGCCCCGCCAGCCGGTGACCTGCGCCAGCCACGACAACGGCGCGCCGGCGAGTACCGAGCCGAGGTTGCCAATCAGCATGGCGACTCCGACGAGGCTGGCAAAGCGTCTCTCGTCAAAGGAAACGGCGATGATCTTGAGCATGGCGATGAAGGTTACCGACACCCCGAACCCGATCAGCGTCCTTCCCAGCAGTGCCAGATCCAAGGTGACGGCAAGTCCGAAGAGCAGACTGCCGGCACCGCCGACGATCCCCCCGAGGAGGAGGATCAGGCGCGCCCCGAGGGTGTCGACGAGAATCCCGGTCGGCACCTGCATCAGCGTATAGACATAGAAGTAAGTCGCCGCGAGGACACCCAGCGACGACGCCGTCGTGTTGAAGGCGGCAACCAGATCAGGGGCGATTCCGGCGGGGGCGAAGCGCTGGAAGAACGACAGGACGTAGGCCGCAACGACGACCGCGAGTGCCAGCCGGCGCTGCCGCGTCAGCGGGCCGCCCGGGCTAGTCATCGACCGCTCGGCGTGACGGCGGCCGGTGCTCAGGCCAGCCCGCGGCTCGCCAGATCACGGGCCAGCGCGCGATCGACCTTCAGGAAATGGTTCACCAGCCAGTCGCGGATGAAGCCCATCAGCTCGACCGAAACCGTCCCGCCGGCGTCGTACTCGCGCTTGAAGCGTGCAACATCGTCGATCAGCTTGCGGTGTGCCGCCAAGTGGGCGTCGCGATCGCCATACTGATGTTGTTCCATGAGTTTCTGCTCGAAGGCGAAGTGGTTCACCGTGTAGTTCAGCAGTTCGTCGAGGATCGCGCCACAGGCGGCGCGCCCGGCGCCGGAGTGCATCGCAGCGTTCAGCCGGTTGGCGATCCCGATCAGCACCTGGTGCTGGCGGTCGATTTCGGCATGACCAACCGCCAGCGCGCTCGACCATTCCATCAGCGGCTTTGCCGCCGTCTCGCTGCCGCGAGCCGCCGGCGAGCTGCCGCCAGACATGTCACCGATACGGAAGCGCTGCACCATCGCGAACATCTCGCTCGACGCGCTTTCGAGCTCAGTCGCCGACTGCAACGACTGCCTGATGACGTTCTCGGTCTGTCCGGAAGCCCGCATCACGGCATCGACGTTGCCGACGATATCGCCGATGCGTTGTGTCTGCTCCCGCGTCGCCTGCGATAGCGCCTGCATCTTCTGCAAGGTGTCCTGCGCCTGCTGCTCGATGGCGTGCAGGGTATCGGCCGCCGAATTGGCCTGCTCGACGCCGCTGGCGATCACCGGCGCCGCCGCCTGCATGCCGGCGACTGCGCTCTCGGTGTCGGTGCGAATTCCCTTCAGGACGCTGCCAATCTCGGTCGTCGCCCTGCTCGTGCGCTCGGCGAGCTTGCGCACCTCGTCGGCGACGACGGCGAAACCACGTCCCTGCTCACCGGCACGAGCGGCCTCGATGGCGGCGTTCAAGGCAAGGAGATTGGTCTGGTCGGCGATCTCCTTGATCACCTGCGCCATCTGGCCAATCTCGCCGGTACTCGCCACCAGCCGCGAAACCTGATCGGAAGAAACGGCGACGGTGTCGGCAATCGCCTTCATTTCGCCCGCCACCCGGGCGGCGACGTCGGCACCGTCGTGTGCCCGCCGGGCGACCTCATGCGCGCCATCTTCGGTGGCCCGCACCAGACCGTTGACCACATCGACACTCGCCGAGACATCACTGATCGCCGCCCGGGTGTCGGTGACCGCGCCGGCCTGAACCTGCGTTGCCAGGTTGATCTGGTTCGACTCGGCCGACAGTCGCTCGATGCTCGCCTGCACGCGGCTGGCGTTGCCGAAGATCGCGCGCAGCATCTCCCGGAGGCTGCTCTGCATGTGCGCCAGGACGAAGAGCACGCTGCTCCTGTCGCCGGGTTGCAGCGGGATCTCGTGCGTCAGGTCGCCGTCGGCAATGCGGTTCGTTGCGGCGAGGGCGGCGCGTGGCTCGCCGCCGAATTCACTGACGATGCTCTTCCTGACGACCCAGCCGCCGAACAGCAGCAGGACCGTCGCGGCAACTGCGAACAGCACGCTGTGGGTCGCCTCTTCGCGGAAGATGCGGTCCACGTCGTCGATGTAGATTCCCGAACCGACCACCCAGCCCCACGGCTCGAACTTCCTGACGTACGACAGCTTGGTATACAACTCGCTGCTGACGCCACCGCCGGCAAGCGGCTTTGGCCACAGGTACTCGACAAAGCCTTCGCCGGCCTGCTCGACCACCTCGTTGAAACTGACGAAAAGGTTCTTGCCGTCGATCGGCACACGCTCGCCACTGGCGCCGGCCTGCTTCGAGATCGCCTTGTTGAAGCGGGCTTCGTCGAGCACCTTGCCGTCGAGTGCCGGTACCGTCGGATGCATCACCATGCGCGGCACCGGCTTGCCGAGATCGTTGATCCAGAAGTACTCGGTCTTTTCGTAGCGCAGCCGCTTGACGGCCTTGATCGCCTGCTGCCGGGCTTCTTCCTCGCTCAGCGTACCGGCCTTCTGCAGGTCGTGATAATGATCGAGGACGCCGATGACCGTCTCGACCAGGTGCCGGGTCTTCACCTGGCGATCGGCGTAGAGCAGGCCGTGCAACGACCACAGGCTCTCCCAGACGAGCAGCAGCATGGCCAACAAGGCCAGAATCGCGGTCAGCGAAAGCCGGTTCATCAGACTGAGGCGACGCAGCGCTGCAATCATTTCACTCCCCCCCGTTTTTCTGCCAGACGGCCATGCTGGACCAATCGGAAAAAACTTGCAACAGGGGCAGGGCAGCACGCAGACTCTGTGCGGCCACCGGCACGCACAGCCTCCGCGACACGGCGATGATCGGCCCGGGCGAGGCGGCAGCACGCCCGGGCCAGGCACTCGTGCCTACATGCTGCGCCGGTACTGGCCGCCGACCTCGTAGAGCGCGTTCGTGATCTGCCCCAGCGAGCAGACGCGGACAGCATCCATCAGGACCGCGAAGACGTTGTCGTTGTCAATCACGACGCGCTGCAGGCGCTCGAGCATGGCTCCGGCGGTGGCTGCATTGCGACCCTGGAAGGCTTGCAGGCGCTGCAGTTGCGACTGTTTCTCCTCCTCCGTCGAGCGCGCCAGTTCGATCTCGATCTGGGCATCGCCATGCGGGTTGCGGAAGGTGTTCACGCCGACGATCGGGAACGAGCCGTCGTGCTTCTTGTGCTCGTAATAGAGCGACTCCTCCTGGATCTTGCCGCGCTGATAACCGGTTTCCATGGCGCCGAGAACGCCGCCGCGCGAAGCGATCGCCTCGAACTCGCGCAGGACGGCCTCCTCGACGAGATCGGTCAGTTCGTCGATGATGAACGATCCCTGGTTCGGGTTTTCGTTCATCGACAGACCCCACTCGCGGTTGATGATCAACTGGATCGCCATCGCGCGGCGGACCGATTCCTCGGTCGGCGTCGTGATCGCCTCGTCGTAGGCGTTGGTATGCAGCGAGTTGCAGTTGTCGTAGATCGCGATCAGTGCCTGCAGCGTCGTGCGGATGTCGTTGAAAGCCATCTCCTGCGCGTGCAGCGAGCGGCCGGAGGTCTGGATGTGGTACTTCAGCTTCTGGCTGCGCTCGTTGCCGCCGTACCTGTTCTTCATCGCCACTGCCCAGATGCGACGGGCAACGCGACCGATCACCGAGTACTCGGGGTCCATGCCGTTGCTGAAGAAGAACGACAGGTTGGGGGCGAAGTCGTCGATGTGCATGCCGCGTGCGAGGTAGGTCTCGACGTAGGTGAAACCGTTGGCCAGCGTGAACGCCAGTTGCGATATCGGGTTCGCGCCGGCTTCGGCGATGTGGTATCCGGAGATCGACACCGAGTAGAAATTGCCGATCTGGTTGTGGACGAAGAACTCCTGGATGTCGCCCATCATCTTCAGCGCGAACTCGGTCGAGAAGATGCAGGTGTTCTGTCCCTGGTCCTCCTTCAGGATGTCCGCCTGCACGGTGCCGCGGACGTTGGCGAGGACCCACACACGAATCTTGGCGATCTCGTCCTCGGTCGGCTCGCGGCCGTTGTCGACGCGGAACTTGTCGACCTGCTGGTCGATCGCGGTGTTGAAGAACATCGACAGGATGATCGGCGCCGGCCCATTGATCGTCAGCGATACCGAGGTCGTCGGCGCGCAGAGTTCGAAGCCGTCGAAGAGGACCTTCATGTCGTCCAGTGTCGCGATCGACACCCCCGAGTTGCCGACCTTGCCGTAGATGTCGGGACGCGCGTCGGGGTCACAGCCATAAAGGGTGACCGAGTCGAAGGCGGTCGACAGGCGCTTTGCGGGCATTCCCTCGGACACCCTCTTGAAACGCCGATTGGTGCGGAAGGCGTCCCCTTCGCCGGCAAACATTCGCGTCGGATCCTCGTTCTCGCGCTTGAAGGCGAACACCCCGGCGGTGAAAGGGAAGGAGCCGGGGAGGTTCTCGCGCAGCAGAAAACGCAGCACTTCGCCCTCATCCCGGTAGGTCGGCAGCGAGACCTTGCGAATCCGCGATCCGGAGAGCGAGGTGCCGGTGAGGCGGGTACGGATCTCCTTGTCGCGGATCTTCACCACGTACTCGTCCTGCGCGTAGAGTTCGACCGTCTTCGGCCACATGTCGAGCAGCTTGCGCGAGCGCGCGTCGAGTTGCCCATCCTTCCAGGCGATCAGCTCGTCGAAGTCGGCAGCCGGTTTGCCGCAGCTTTCGAAAAGTGCCTTGGCGGTTCGCAGCGACTGTCGCTGGCGTGCAATCTCGGCCTGCTCGGCGGTGTGCGCGTGGTACGCGCGGACGGTGTCAGCGATCTCGGCAAGATAGCGGACCCGTTGCGGCGGCACGATCGCGCGCTGGTTCGACGACTGCCGCACGCCCACCAGCGGCAGCCTGCCCTTCTTCAGCTTCAGCCCGCAGGCGTGCAGCCTGGGAACGATCGCCTGGTACAGCGCGGTGACGCCATCGTCGTTGAAGCGGGCGGCCATCGTGCCGAACACCGGCATCTCGTCAGGACTCTGATTGAACGCCTCATGATTGCGCTGATACTGCTTGCGCACGTCACGCAGGGCATCGTCGGCGCCCTTGCGGTCGAACTTGTTGATCGCCACAAAATCGGCGAAATCGAGCATGTCGATCTTCTCGAGCTGCGATGCGGCGCCGAACTCGGGGGTCATGACATACAGCGAGACGTCGACCAGTGGCACGATGGCGGCGTTGCCCTGGCCAATCCCCGAGGTTTCGACGATCACCAGATCGAAGCCCGCCAGCTTGCAGGCAGCGAGCACTTCCGGCAGCGCGGCGGAGAGTTCCGACCCGGTGTCGCGCGTCGCCAGCGAGCGCATGTAGATGTTCGGATGCTCGATGGCGTTCATCCGGATGCGGTCACCCAGCAGTGCCCCGCCCGTACGCTTGCGCGACGGGTCGATTGAGATGATCGCCAGCTTGATGCTGTCACCCTGATCGAGCCGGAAGCGCCGCACCAGCTCGTCGGTCAGCGAGGACTTGCCGGCACCGCCGGTGCCGGTGATGCCGAGCGTCGGCACCTTGAGCCCGGCTGCCGCATGCAGCAGCTTCTTGCGCAGCGCTTCAGGATAGGTGCCGTTCTCGAGCGCCGTGATGATCTGCGCCAGTTGCCGCCGGCTGCCGCTCTTCAGGGCCGCAAGCACCGTATCGGTGTCCGTCGGCGCCAGCGTCGACAGGTCGTAGTCGGACTTCGCGACGACCTCGTTGATCATTCCCTGCAGACCCATCGCCTGACCGTCCTCGGGAGAGTAGACGCGCGTCACGCCATAGGCGTGCAGTTCGTCGATCTCGCTCGGCACGATGACGCCGCCGCCACCGCCGAAGACCTTGATGTTCTCGCCGCCACCGGCCTGCAACAGGTCGATCATGTACTTGAAGAACTCGACGTGCCCACCTTGGTAGGAGGTGATGGCGATCCCCTGCACATCTTCCTGCAGCGCCGCGTTGACGATTTCCTGCACGGAACGGTTGTGGCCAAGGTGAATCACCTCGGCGCCGGTCGCCTGCAGGATGCGGCGCATGATGTTGATCGATGCATCGTGCCCGTCGAACAGCGAAGCGGCGGTGACGAAGCGCACCTTGTGCTTGGGCTTGTAGGGTAGAAGCTTCTTGGCAATGGAAAGATCGGTCATGTCGTTCGCGCTCCAGGATGATCGAAAAGGCAGAGGTCAGCGCCTGCCGTACAGGGACCCACATGGTAGGAAGTTGACGCCGGGAAAGCCATTACCCAAGATGCCGCCAACAATGTAAATCTTGCCAACTTGAAATATCCTGTCAATACACAGCCTTGCGGGAAGCCAATGCCATACCCTGAGAAGACCGCCAACGGCCGGCGGGCAACCGGCAGCGCCTCAGTCGCCGCGCCGGCACGCGCAACGGTGGCGATCGCCTTCGTCCAGGGAATGCTCGCCGGTCTCGTGCACGCCGGCCGCGCTACGGCCCCGCTTCTCGAGCGTGCGCATATCGCCAGCCAGATGCTGAGCGACCCGCAGGCCCGCGTTCCCATCGAACGGTACGCCGAGCTGTACAACCTGGTCAACCGGGAACTCGATGACGAGGGCTTCGCCCTTTTCTCGCAGCCGATCCGGATCGGCACCTTCGAGTTCCTCTGCCGCAGCGTCATCACCGCACCGACACTGGCGACGGCAATCGACCGCGGCGCCCGCTTCGTGCGCCTGGTTCTGCCCGATCTGGCGGTTCGTCTCGATTGCCACGATGAGCAGGCCTGCCTGTGCATCAGCGAAAACCAGCCGCTGGTCATTGGCCGGGTGTTCGCCTTCGAGTGGTTGCTGCGCCTGCTGCATGGGCTTTTCTCCTGGCTCGTCGGTCGCAGCATCGTCTTCGACTCGGTCGCGTTTCCCTATCCGCGGCCGCAGCACGCCGCCGACTACGCCCTCATCTATACGGCCCAGTCGAGCTTCGACGCCAGCGAACTCGCTGCCGTCTTTGCCGCCAACCTGCTCGACCTGCCGATCCGCCGCGATGAAGCGGCCCTGCAGGCCTTTCTCGACGGCGCGCCAGGGAAGCTGACGACGCTCTATCGCCGCGATCGGGAAATGGTCCTGCGAGTACGCAACGCGCTGCGCGACGCGCTGCCGGTCTCTGCTTCGCTTGCCGACGTCGCGCGCTCGCTGCACCTGTCGCAGCGCACCCTTCATCGGCGGCTGCTGGACGAGGGATCGAGCTTCCAGGCGATCAAGGATGCCCTGCGCCACGACCTGGCGATCAATCGCCTGGCGAAAAGCCGTCAGGGTCTGGCGCAGCTTGCCGCCGAACTTGGCTTTGCCGACACGGCGGCCTTCTACCGCGCCTTCCTGCGCTGGACCGGCATGGGACCAGCCCATTACCGCCGCCGACTGCTCGCCGCCGGCGACGCGAGCGACCGCCGGAGCGCCGCTGCGGCAGTTCCTGACTGACGCTGGCGACAGGCACGCGCTAACGGTCATGACTCTCGACACACCCCTGATGATGAAAGTCATGACCGTTTCCCTCATCCCCCGCCCTTCTCCCCCGCACGGGAGAAGGGAGATTCGCGAGGCGCTGACGCGACTTTCATATCAACGATCGTTGAGGAAGGCGGTCGCGTTCTGCAGATCGGCGTGCGTGCTGCCGCCGTAGAGGGCGGTGACGAACTTGCGCCAGACGAGGTCGGGCTCGCCGAGACGAAAACCGTAGAATCCCATCCCGGACGCCCGCGAGGCGGCGACCTGGATGCGTGACACTTCGGCGGGCCCGAGCTGCACGGTCACTTCGCCCCAGACGTCGATCGGGACCGCAATCGGTGCATGCGCCTGAAATCCGTAGCGCGAGAGCTGGACGATCTCGAGGCTCACCGTGCTGCCGTCGCCATCAACGCTGCGCAGCGACAGTTCGGCCGGGCAGCGGACAGAAAAGCGCCGATGCCGCCGACGCTCCCCCGCGTCGGCAGGTGCGCGCACGATCGGCGGCAGGACTGCGCGGTAGGCAGGCAGATCATAGATCGCATGCAGCAGTTCCTTCTTGCGCTCGCTCAGCAGACTGAAGACCGGCGTTCGCACGTTGAAGAAGTAGTCGAGCAACTCCGGCGTCAACACCGGGTCGTTGGTGGTGTAGAAACGGCGTGGCGGGAGCTGGATGTTGGGCATCCAGACTTCGGTGAAGAAGGCATGCAGGTTGCGTTTCGGCGGCTTCGACCCATAGTGCTGGCGGAAGGTCTCGGGCGCCGTACCGAGGTCGAGGGTGGCGCCGATCGCCGGAGCGCCATTCACGAAGTCGTAGTTCTCGACGACGTTCTGGCTCAGCCGCTGAAAGAAGAGCAGCGACTCATACATCTCGATGTGGCGGGGATTGACCGCGATCACCAGATGGCGGGTGTCGAAGAAGGTCGTGCAGTATTCGTACATGAACTTCATCAGCGGAAACAGGATGCTGCCTCCCGTCTGCCGGAAGCGGCGAGCGATCGCCAAAGCCGATACCTCGGCGAGGTTGCCTTTCTTCTCGCGCAACTCGCTGAGGTCGAAGATCCTCTGCAGGGGAAAGCCGAGCACACTCTCGCGGATCAGCGACAGCGTTCCGACCACCTCGCCGTCATACTTCGCGCACAGCGTCGTCGTCGTCGGCAGGGCGTGATAGATGGTGACGCGCATGCCGGATGGCTGCGGCTGCATCAACCCGCTGCTGACGTACGCATCGTGCAGCAGGCGGAAGCAGGCCTCGAGTTCCTCCTGCGTGTCGGCGATCTTGAGTACCAGCCGGTCGGTCGGAGCCGGGTCGCAATCGACGAAATTGCGATAGACGGCCATTCTGCTGTCGCGCGGGAGCGCGTTGAAGGCGCTGCGCAGCGTCGTCCGCAAGAGCCTTCGCGCCGGTTGATCCAGTCGATTGATCATCTGCCACCCCGTCTGCAAGAAGCAAGGCGCCTGTCGTTCACCATCGCCTGCCGGCAGAACCGCGCACGTGGTGCTCGGCCACGGCAGTTCGGTCGCAGTAGTCAACACTGGCGGGAGGCGCCACACGACGATCGCCAAGACTGGCATCGTAGTCCGACAGCGACCGCCGGAGAAGAGGTATGGGAAGTTTTTTACATTCGGCGCGACGCCGGCGCGCTGTCCCGGGTTGTTGCGGCTGCCGACGCGTGCCCGGCGATCCCGGCGCCGCCGCAATTGCTCAGTTGCCGGCAGTCCCGCCGTTGCGCCAGCTGGCGAGCGCGTCCACGGCCTCCTGCAATGACGCCAGAAGGACGACGCCCGGCTGCGGTGGCAGGCGCTGAACGCCGCTGCCTCCCAACCACAGAGCAATCGACGCCGGCAGCAGTTGGCGCAACTGGCTGGCGACCGTGGCGAGCTGCCGTGCGGGAAAGGCGGCAGAGAACGAGAGCGCGACGACGTCGGCCTGATGCGCCGTTGCTGCCCGCTCGATGTCGAAAACCGGTGTCTGCGTCCCGAGCGAAATGCAGTTGGCCCCATCGAGCGCCAGCAATGCCTGGACCATCAGCAGGCCAAGGGCGTGCGCTTCGTCGGGGACGGTGGTCAGCAGAATGCGCGGCCGGCCACTCCCCGCCGGCAGATTGCCGATCGCCAGCCGCAGCAGCGACTTGATCTGCTCGGTATAGAGATGTTCCTCGTAGACCTCGAACTGCCCGTTCATCCACGCCTCGCCAACCGCCCGGTTCAGTGGCGCAACGAGTTCGATGACGAAACGCTGCAGCCCCAGTCGCATCATCGCCTGCCCGAGACTCTGCTGCAGCGCCGCCACGTCGTGCTGCCTGATGAGCTGGATCGTGCCGGCCAGCAGACACTCCGTCGGGTCGTCACCGGCCGCAGCCGGCGCCGTGCGCACACGACAGCGCTCGGCAAGCTCGGCGTCGCTGCTTGCCAGCAGTCGTCCCGGGCGGTGGCCCTGATCGATCAGGCGCTTCATCAGCCGCAGCCGTTCGACCTGTTCGGCCGGGTAGACACGCTCGCCATTGGCGTCGCGCGCCGGGCTTGGGAATCCGTACCGGCGTTCCCAGACCCGCAGGGTATCCTTGCCGAGACCGGTCTCGCGTTCGACGGCGCTGATGTTCATCGCGGGGCGAATGCTCATGTTGTCCTGATCAAATAGAGATGTGCAGCAAGCAATTCGCCGCATGATCGGCCAATAATAGCACTCCTCCGCCTTATTGTCCAGGACATCCAGCCAATGGCGCCCGCATCAGGCCATTGCTACCGAGACCTCGGACGATCCCCAGCGCTACAGCCTGCGGCAGCTCGCCTGCCACGCCAATTCGCGCGGCCGGCGAACGCGCAAGCGGCGGCCACTCCGCCAGCACGCGGATCGCCTGGGCGGCGGCGCCGGCCTTGCCGCTGCCGAGCGCCGCCGGCACCTGTCCTTCGCCCAAGAAGCCGCGTTGTGTTGCCGGACTGAGCAACAGCTTCACCCGTCCCGGCGGCAGGATCACTTCCCAGCCCATGTTTAACACGCCAGGAAAAACCTCTATCTGAATCAATTGCTTGCGTGCCAGAAAAATATCAAGTGGCACTACAGGCCTGTGTTAGTGGCTGCGAAGAACCGCGGATATCTGGCGCGCAAAGATGGCGGAGAATGGTTGACTGTTGGAGTTGACATAGAAAGGG
>DDUX01000134.1 GCA_002345025.1 Candidatus Accumulibacter iunctus
CGGCGATCGCCAACTGGCTGACCTTCGGCGGCCGACCTGCGCCTTCTCGGGCAAGCAACGCATTCTGACCACCGTCGTAAAATGCCGCCACCCATTTGAAAACCGCGCGCACCGAGACATCGAAATGGCGCGCCACGTCACTCGCCGGCATACCAGCCCGAACCATCTTGACGCCCTGCATGCGTATCCATTGCTGTTCCATGCGGCGGGAACTGAAAACCGGCCGTTTGGGCATTAGTGAAGAGTTCATGCGTCATAGTATACTATATACTATGAAAACGCGGACGAACAAAACACAAATGCACGGCAATACTTTATTGCTTAGTATCCCACCTAGGCGAGAGCCCTCAGGCGAGAAATGACTGAACCAGAGCAAACCCCAGATCTGTCCCCACTCGCGCGAACAATAACAAGGGATGGCAAAGCCGTTCGAATCGATATCTACGAAGACGGCGAAGGTGGCTGGATTCTGGAAGTGGTCGATGAACATGGGAACTCCACCGTTTGGGATGACGCGTTTCCAAGCGAGCGCGAGGCGCTCGACGAAGCGCTGAACACCATCGATGAGGATGGCATTGACTCGCTGATTGGTTCGCCCGTCTGTGCGCTGAAACCGGCGGATCTGAATCAGCCGCTTTCCCGGGCGGAACTCAACGAACTTGACGAGTTCCTGGCCGACGAGTCCATTGAGGCTACGTCAATGGATGTCTCGACGCTGCAAGGCTTCCTGGCCGCGATTGTCATCGGCCCGCGCGCCGTACACCTACCAGAGTGGCTACCGTGGGTGTGGGACATGCAGGAAGGGCAGGCAGAGGCCAAGTTCGACAACAGGGAACAGGCCGATCGGATCATGTCGCTGCTTGTGCGGCACTACAACACGGTGGTCCATACGTTCCTTGATGATCCGGCATCCTTCGAACCTGTTTTCACGCTCCGCAACCAATGGGGTGCGGCCGAGTGGTGCGAGGGCTTCATTCTTGGCTTTCAGTTCAGCGACGAGGCATGGAGCCTGCTCTCTGCTGAGGAACCGACCTGGTTCGCCCCTTTCCTGCGTTTGGGAACCGACGATGGCATCCACCTGACCACGAAACTCGGCGATGCCGAGAGGTGGATGAACGAAGTCACACCATCGCTCGAGAAGATTCACGCCTACTGGAAAGACAAGCGTGTCCGCCAACCTGGTGGAGTCGTGCAGCACGAAACTCGCCTTGGCGGCCAGAAAGCAGCTGCGCAGGCAGTTCGTGGTGGGCCAAAGATCGGCCGCAACGATCCTTGTCCTTGTCGCAGTGGGAAGAAGTTCAAGAAGTGCTGCGGAGCGGTTGACGCTCTGGGCGCTTTGCATTGACGAGGCTGGGGAGGAGGTGCTACTCCGGTTGGCCAATCGCTCGTAGGGTATCCCGAACTTGGTCCTCCATGCCTGACGCGTCCTCACCCGCGCGCTGCGTGGACAGCAGCCCGTGCCAGTGGTGGCAAGCTCGGCAGGCCAGTGAGCGAAAGGTTGGCGCACCGGCTATCGAGCGCAAGCCGACCGGTGCCTTCTGCGACACCGCGGACGCCCCTTCTGGACCGGCAGTGCGAGACGTCGGATCTGCTGTTCGGGAGTGCACTCGCCGTGGCCGCAGCAAAGTGCAACGGTGACTCCCCGCGTTGAGCGCAGCCATCGAGAGCACGACGTTGGACGCGCTTCGGTGCCGAGGCGGCGCCTGTGAGTGGGTAGCAGGCCCATGGCCGGGGAGCCACATCCGCGGCTCGCTCTCCGGCCTTCGATGGACCGCGTTGTCAGACATCGCCGTGTGTGGAGCCAGCGGATCGGTTGTGGCCGAAGCGCGCCGGGTGGCGCTCGCAAGCGCAACTCCTTGCGCATGGCAAGGGGCCGGCTGTCGTGAGGCTGCTCCCCGGTGGCTACGCCCGCCCTTTCAGTCCGCCGTCGCCAGCGCCTCGAGGACGCTCGGCCGGCGACCGATGCGTTCCTGGAAGGCGGACAGCGCTGCCCAGCGGCCAATGTCGATCGCTACCGCGCCGCACCAGCCGAGGACGGTAAACAGGTAGGCGTCGGCGACCGTGAAGTGCTCGCCGAGCAGGTAGTTCCTTCCCTCGAGGTGGGTGGCGACATGGCCCAGCCGGGTGGCAAGGCTGTCCCGCAGGCAGCCCCGGTATTCCTCCGGCGTGTCCGGCCTGAACAGCGGTATGAAGCCCTTGTGCAGTTCCGAGCCGATGAACGCGAGCCATTCCTGCAAGTGGTAGCGCGCGAGACTGTAGGGGCGTGGTGCGAGACCACTCTCGGGGATGCGGTCGGCGATGTACTGCAGGATCGCTGCGGTCTCCGTCAGCCGATCGCCATCGCCGAGTTCGAGTACCGGGACGTAGCCTTTCGGGTTGATGGCAGTGAAGTCGCTGCCGTCGGCAAGCTGGCGCTGGCGGATGTCGACGCGAACGAGATCGAAGTCGAGCCCGGCCTCGCGCAGCGCAATGTGCGGCGCCAGCGATGAGGTGCCCGGAGTGAAGTAAAGCTTCATGTTCAGGCTGCCGGGCATGCGTTGCGCTGCTGCTGACGGCTTCTGCTCCGCCTCCTCGGCGCCGGGAAGCCGGGTGACTTCGACGCTGAGGAAGCCGCGGTTGTTGCCATAGGCAAAGGCCGAGTCGTTGGCAAAGAAGTAGAGGAACCCAGGCTCGGTGATCTCGATCTCGCAGCCATTCGGGGTGGCGATCAGGCTGCTCTCGTCATCGACGCGCGCCACTCCGCTGACGGCGCTCTCGATCAGCCCGGTAAGCATATTCTCGGAATCTGCGTTGTTGGCCTCGAGGTCGGGCCGCGGATGAATGGCGGCAACCAGCGAGGACCATGGGCGCTTTTCCATCCGGCGGCTGCCTTCCGCAAGTTGCAGGAACCACGCCTTCGACTCATAGCCGTCGGCGTCTGCCGAGATTTCCTTGTCGAGCCAGGTGCCGCTGGCTTCGACGCGGTAGCGTTCGTCAACGTCCACCTCGATGCCGGAAGCGTTCCACCACTTGTGGGCGTACACGGGGAAGCGTGTCGAGCCGTCAATCGGCAGCTTGCGGAACGGTAGGGCCTCACGGTCCGGGTGCAACTGCTCTTCCGGCAGTGGCTCGTCGTCGCCACGATACACGGAAGCACAGGCGGGGATGTCCTCGAGTGCCTTCGGTCGATAATCAGGGCGCTCCTGCAGCCGCTGCAACACGCTGGGATGGACTTCGGCGTCATCTGGAATCTTGCGCTCCTTGCTCGGGCGGGTTCGCCAGACGGGGCTGCGAGTTTCGTCGTGCCGATCCTGCAGGCAGTCCGGCGCAAGTCCCGGAACCAGTTGCTCGGGAAAGAGCCGCAGGCCGGCATCGAGGTCGTTGACCTCCTGCATCATCCATTCGAGCGCGATGTCCGCGAGGCCGCGGTCTTCGTAGCCACCGCCGACGTCGGCATGGGCGCCGGCAAACCAGAGCTGCCTGATCCCCTCGCGCTCGGCCCACAGCGTCGGAACAAAGTCGGCGCGCTGCTCGTCTATGGCCAGCGCCTGACGCCCGTACTGGACGCGCGGGTTCAGCTCACGGTTGCGGAACTTCAGGAAGCGGAGTTCTTCGCGGTCGACCAGACGCAGGCCGTTGAACAGCGGCACGCCAAGTTCGCCGACGGTGTCCCAGACGCCGATCATGCGGATCGGTGTTTCGTCGTTGTGTTTCCAGAAGCGGGTGCCACGCTTCTTGCCGCGATCGTCCTTGTAGATCAGCCAGATCCGCTCCGCCTCATCGGCGGCGTCGCCGTCGCTGGCCTCGCCTGCCGGGATCAGGCCAGTGTAAGCGATGAACTCACCGAGGCTGCGGGCAGCCCAGGCGCCACGCGAGAAACCGAACAGCCAGATCTTGTCGCCGCGCTGGTATACCTGTGAGATCAGCAGGTAGGCATCGATCATGCTGTCGTGCAGGCCGATTCCCTGCGTTCCCCGGAGCAGCCCCTGCGAGCGGCCGCCGCTGCCGACGCTGGCGAGATGGAAGGCCGCGAGTTTCTCTCCACTCTTGACGAGATGCGAGCGGATCGGCCCGCTCTCCTCGACCTGTCGCTCGTCGCCGGGCAGCATCTGGAACAGTCGGAATGCGTTGGTTCGCTCGACGGGATCGTTCCAGCTTCCGTCGAAACAAACGACTATCTCCTTGCTCATGGCTTTTCCTCCCTGTCCACCTGTTTTCGTCGGCGGCCGCCGCCGACCGCGACTCCCGATCGCTGCCTGCCGGAACCTGCACGCCCACCGAACTGGAGTGTGCGAACAGGCCTGTCGCACGACCAAGCTGGGCCGTGCCCGCGCGCAGCCTCCATGCGCGGCCGGGCAGCAATCAGAAGGTCTCGGCGGTCGCTTTCCGGCGGTCTGCCGGCGACGATCCCGTCACAACTGCTCAGCCGCCGCCGGTCGGCGGCGGCGCCGGCGGGTTCGATTTCGGCAGCGAAACATCGAGTTCTTTCGCCTTGGTGTCCGAGATGATCTCGAACAGCGTCACAACCTTCCTGACGTCGCTCGTCGTTCGCGCCACCTGGACTGCCGCGTCGGCCTCACGCTGCGTGACCAGACCCATCAGGTAGACGACGCCATTTTCGGTGACGACCTTGACATGGACCGCGTTGAACTTCCCGGAATCGACGAAGCGGCTCTTCACCCGGGTGGTGATGTACGAGTCGTTGCTGCGTGTCGAGAAGGACGTGACCGGGCCGATGCTCAGTTCGTTGTACAGCCCCTGTACCTGGGGCACAGCCGTGACGATGTTCTCGATTTCGATTCTCACCTGTTCGGAAGGCACCTCGCCGGTGATCAGCACCTTGCGGTTGTAGCTGGTGAAATTCGCGTGGACGTTTTCCCAGGGCTTCTCGCCGACGCGGGCACTGACCTTCCATTCGATCGACTCGTCGTCCGTCTGCGTGCCGAGCGATCGACGGTCAAAAACGGCCAGCGCACCACCGCTGGCGCCGGCGGCGACCATCGGCAGACAGCCTTGCAGCAGGGGTGCCATCAGGGCTGCACCGAGCAACGCGCCCGTGGCAAGCAATCGTTTCATTCTTCAACTCCCATGAGCAGGCAATCGATGCCGTCGCAGAGACAATGGATGACCAGCAGGTGCGTTTCCTGAATTCGCGCCGTGCGCTCGGCGGGGACGCAGATGTGCACATCCTCATCGTGCAGCATCTCGCCGATCGCACCGCCGCCCTTGCCGGTCAGAGCAACGACCCGTAGCTCGTTCTCGTGCGCGACATTGATCGCCGCGATGACATTGGCCGAGCTGCCCGAGGTCGAGATGGCGACGAGAACGTCCCCCGGTTGGCCCAGAGCGCGAACCTGCTTGGCGAAGACGGCCTCGAAACCATAGTCGTTGGCAATTGCCGAGAGAATCGAGGTATCGGTCGTCAGGGCGATCGCCGCCAGTTCGTGGCGCTCGACCTCGAAGCGCCCGACCAGTTCGGCGGCAAGGTGCTGGGCGTCGGCTGCCGAGCCGCCATTGCCACAGGCAAGGATCTTGCCGTTGTTCAGCAGGCAGCTGACCATCGTCTCGATTGCCCGCGCGACCGGTGCGGCCAGCGCTTCGGCGGCGTCCAGCTTGATCTGGGCACTGTCCCTGAACTGCTGGCGGATACGGTGGGTCAGTTCCATCGGCGGTCCCGGACATCGCGTAAAGGGGCTGATTCTATCATCAGAGCAGCAGGAAGACCTCGAACTCGACCCGGCGCCAGGGGTCAGGATCCTGGCGCAGCTTCGACACCCGCGCCTCGAGCTTCTCGCCCGCGTCCAGGGCACGCGCGACGGCACGGTTCTCTGCGCGCGGCACGTAACCGAGCTGGCGTCCTTTCCACTCCACTCGCACGGCGTTGCGGTCATGCCGGTTATCGGCTTCGCGCACCAGCTCCAGGCGGTCACCGGTCCTGATCTGTGACCACAGCTCGCTCGCGGCGTAGTACTGGCTGCCCGCGAGCGGCGAGCTCTGCACCAGGACCCTGACGGTCTCGCCGCCGCTTGCCAGCAGCGGGAGCAAAGTCAGCGCCAGGAGCAGGCTAAGGCGCCTGGAACGCATCGCGGAGCCATTCGATCGCCTCGGTCGAGAGTCTGTCGAGGAGGATGCAGTCGAAGCGGCAGTCACGCTCGGCAGCGCTGTGGGTCGTCAGGTAATGCTCGGCAGCGAGGGCGATTCGCCGCTGCTTGGTGGTGGTGATGCTGGCACCGGCGCCACCGTAGGCAGCGTTGCGGCGCAGCCGCACTTCGACGAAGACAAGAGCCGGCCCATCGCGGCAAATCAGGTCGACTTCGCCACCGCGGCAGCGAAAATTGCGCTGCAGGATGCTGAGTCCACGGGCTTCGAGGAACCGCGCGGCGAGATCCTCGGCGACCTCGCCAGGTCTGGTGCGCGTCCCGGCATGTCCGGGCGTGTTATCTTTGCCGTTCACCTGCCAGTCGACTCCGATGACGAACGAATCAGCCGCATTATATTTGGTGCCGACGCCGCTGGGCCATCTCGGCGACATGACGCAGCGCGCGATCGACGTCCTCCGCGGCGTGCCGTGGGTGGCTGCCGAGGACACGCGGCACACGGCGCCGCTGCTGCGCCACTACGGTTGCCAGGCCCGGCTGCTCGCGGCGCACCAGCACAACGAGGAGGCTGCCGCACAACAGGTCGTGGCGCGGCTGGCCGCTGGGGAGTCGGTGGCGCTGGTCGTCGATGCCGGCACCCCGGGCATCTCCGACCCGGGAGCCAGGCTGGTGGCACGCGTGCGTGCCGCCGGTCATCGCGTCGTGCCGCTGCCGGGGCCCTGCGCCGCCATCGTCGCGCTCTCCGCATCCGGGCTGAGCGACACACATTTTCTGTTCTACGGCTTCCTGCCGAGCAAGCCCGGGCAGCGCGCACAGGCGCTGCAGGAACTCGTACAGCTACCGTACGCGCTGGTGTTCTACGAGGCGCCGCATCGCATTGTCGAGGCGGTCGCCGCCCTGCTCGAGGCGTTCGGCCCGCAGCGCACGCTGTTTCTGGCGCGCGAGCTGACGAAGCTGTTCGAGAGCATTCATTCCTGCAGTCTGGGCGACGCGCAGGAGTGGTTGCTGGCGGACGCCAATCGCCAGCGCGGTGAGTTTGTGCTGATCGTCGCCGGTGCCCCGGCGGTGGCCGCAAGCGGCGAGGGCGAAAGGGTGCTGCGGCTGCTGCTCGCCGACGGGCTGCCGCCGAGTCAGGCGACGCGGCTGGCCCATGCGATCACGGGTGCCGGCAGGAAAGCCCTGTATCAGGAGGCGCTGCGCTGGCAGGAGGTGGCCACGTCCACCAGGCAGTCATAGAAGGTCGCGCCACCCCCCATGTCGGTGAGAGCCTGGCTCGTCACCTCGTTGCAGTTGCGCCCATCGGGTGAGAGCTTGCGCCACCAGATCGAGGTGGCGACGACGACGCCTGGCCGTGCGCGGTCGCTGATGACGGCACGCGCAGCGAACTCGCCGCGACGGTTGAAGATGCGTACCAGGCTGCCTTCGGCAATGGCACGTTCGGCAGCGTCGTGCGGATTGATGAGTACGGTCGGCGATTTCTCCTGCGCCAGGAAACGCTGCGAGTTGGCAAAGCTGGTGTTGAGGAAGTTTCGTGCTGGCGGCGTCAGCAGCGCCAGCGGGAACTCGGCCGCCAGAGGACTCTGCCGCCATTCGCGCGGTGCGACGAAGGCAGGCAGCGGGTCGAGTCCCTGGTCGGCGAGCATTTGGCTGTAGAACTCACATTTCCCCGAGGGCGTCGGGAAACCGCCATCGGCGAAGGGTGCGTGCCGCTGTGGTAGATTGAGCCGGGCGTGCCCGGCTGTCGCCAGGTGTTGCCACGACAGGCCGGCCAGGCGCGGATCGCTCCAGTCGAAAGCCTGGCGGCAGAGATCCTCGTCGCTGTCGCCAAAGCACGACTCGCTGAACCCCATTCGCGATGCCAGGCGACGGAACAGTTCGGTGTTCGGCAGGGCCTCGCCGAGTGGTGCGATGGCCGGCTGATTGACCTGGATGTGCAGGTGGCCGTAGGACTTGTGGATGTCCAGTTGTTCCATGTGGCTGGTCGCCGGCAGCAGGATGTCGGCGTAGTCGGCAGTGTCGGTCTGAAACAGATCGTGCACGACGGTGAACAGGTCGCTGCGGGCGAATCCGCGTACCACTTCGCCGGACTGCGGGGCGACAGCCACCGGATTGCTGTTGTAGACGAAGATCGCGCGGATCGGCGGCTGTGCCTGCAGGAGGTCGTGGCCGACTGTGCTCATGTTGAGGACGCGCGGCAGCGGCTGCGGCATCAGGTCCGGCCGTTCGAGCGCTGCCGTGTTCACCGGGTAGTTGCCCGACGTAGACAGGAGTATGCCGCCGGCGGGGTCACGCCATGCACCGGTGAGCGCCGGCAGGCAGGCGATTGTTCGCAGGGCCATGCCGCCACCGGCAGTGCGATTGATGCCGTAGTTGGTACGGATCGCCGTCGGTCGCGCGCTGCCGTATTCGTGCGCGAGCTTCTCGACGATGCGCTCGTCAATGTCGCAGATCGTCGCCACCCGGTTTGGCGGAAAATCCTGCGCGCGTCTGGCGAGTTCGGCGAAGCCGATCGTGTGGCGAGCGACGTAGTCGTGGTCGACGAGGTCGTCCCTGATCAGCACATGCATCAGGCCGAGCGCCAGCGCGCTGTCGGTTCCCGGCAGCAGGGCGATATGCTGGTCGCACTTGTCGGCAGTGATCGTACGGCAGGGGTCGACAGCGATCAGGCGGGCACCGCGCCGCTTCGCTTCCTGTGCCAGGCGCCAGAAGTGCAGGTTCGAGACGACGCTGTTGCTCCCCCAAATGATGATCAGTCGTGAGTCGACGACGTTCTCGGGGTCGAAGCCGATGCTCGCACCGATCGTCGCACGGTAGCCCATCGCGCCGGCGCTGGCGCAGATCGTCCGGTCGAGCTGGGCGGCCCCGAGGCGGTGGAAGAAGCGACGGTCCAGCGAGCCGTAGCCGAGCAGCCCGGAGTTGCCGGCATAGCTGTAGGGTACGATGGCCTCGGCGCCATGGCTGGCGATGATGCTGCGGAAGCGCTCGGAGATGATCGCCAGCGCCTCCTCCCAGCTGATTCGTTCGAAGCGCGCCCCTGGCCCCTTAGCACCCAGGCGCCGCTGCGGGTGCAACAGACGTTGCGGGTGATGGATGCGCTCGGGGTAATGGGCCACCTTGGTGCACAGCACGCCAGCGGTCGGCGGGTGATCAGCCGCGCCGGCAACCTTCAGCACGCGGCCCCTGCTGACCGTGACTTCGAGCGCGCAGGTGTCCGGGCAGTCATGTGGGCAGGCGCCGCGCACCGTGTGCGTGGCGGCGTCTTCGGAAACAGGCTGGGCCATGGTCGGGTGTCCGCTGCGGGTGGGGATGGCGACACGATAGCAGCTTGCCGGCTGTTTGGGCAGGCATCACCGGGGCTCTTTCCGGCGCTGAACGCGGCTTGCCGAAGTGGCCCGGAGCGATGGGAACATGGGCATACCATTCCGTGCTGCGTTGCAGCATAATGTGCGTTGTGGGCGAGTCCCTGGTTGGTGGCGGCGCGGATCGTGCGGTATCGTCCGGCGCTGCCGCCGAACATCATTCCGGGCATCATGCGGAGGACGATCATGCACTTCGAAACACCTCTGGAGTACCTCGAAAGCCGAACCTACGACGAGATCAACATCGGCGACTCTTCCTCGCTGATCCGCACCTTGCGTCCCGAGGACGTGAAGCTGTTTGCCCTAATGTCGGGTGATATGAACCCGGCGCTCGCGCGCGCCGAGTTCCGTCACAGCGGCCTGTTCCGTGACTTCATTGCGCATGGCATGTGGAGCGCTTCGCTCCTGTCAACGACAATCGGCACGCAGTTCCCGGGACCGGGGACCATTCTCATCGAGTCGACGCTACGCTTCGCGCGCCCGGTGACGATCGGCGACACCCTGACGGTGACGGTGACGGTGCGACAGAAGTTCGAGCGCAACCATCACATCATTCTCGACTGCGCGTGTTTCAATCAGGACAACATGCTTGTCGTCTCGGGCAGCGCCGAGGTCCTGGCACCGGCCGAGAAGATCAGGACGAAGCGTGTGGCGATGCCGGAGATCACCATTTCGGACAAGTATGCCCGTCTGCAGGCACTGGTCCAGCGCGCCGAGGGTCTGGCGGCAATCGACATGGCGGTAGTGCACCCCTGCGACCGTGAGTCGCTCAAGGGTGCCCTGCTGGCCGCCGAGGCGCGGCTGATCGCGCCGATCCTGGTCGGCCCGGAGCAGAAGATTCGAGCGGTCGCCGAGGAGAATGGCTTCGATCTGGCGCAGCACCGGATCGTCAACGTCAAGCACAGTCACGACGCGGCGGCGATGGCCGTGACGCTGATTCGCAGCGGCGACGCCGAGGCACTGATGAAGGGCAGTCTGCATACCGACGAGCTGATGGCCGAAGTGATTTCGCGTGGCGCCGGGCTGCGCACCGAGCGCCGGATCAGCCACGTCTTCCTGATGGACGTGCCGACCTATCCGCGGCCGATCATGATCACCGATGCGGCGATCAACATCGCTCCGTCCTTGCAGGACAAGGTCGACATCATCCAGAATGCGATCGAACTGGCACACATCATCGGCACGCCCGAGCCCAAGGTGGCGATCCTCTCGGCGGTGGAAACCGTCAGTCCGAAGATCCAGTCAACCCTGGACGCTGCTGCTCTGTGCAAGATGGCCGACCGCGGGCAGATCAGGGGTGGGGTGCTCGACGGGCCGCTGGCCTTCGACAACGCCGTTTCGCTGGTGGCGGCCAAGACCAAGGGAATCATCTCGGCGGTCGCCGGCCGCGCCGACATCCTGGTGGTGCCCGACCTCGAATCTGGCAACATGATTGCCAAACAGCTCGAGTACCTGGCCAACGCGCTGAGCTCCGGCATCGTCCTCGGCGCGCGCGTGCCGATCGTTCTCACCAGTCGGGCCGATACTGCCGAGACGAGGATTGCCTCCTGCGTCATCGCCTCACTGATCGCGCACGCCAACCGCGAGCGACAGAAGCTTGGCTGAGCGCGCCCGCCGTCAGGGCTGTCGGTAGCGCCGCGGGTAGCAGAAGAAAAGCTCATGTTTCCCGCCAGTCGTCCCAAGGCCGTGATTTCACGACTTTTCCGGGGCTCGGTCTGGTCTGCTGCGGACAACTACATTTAGTTATCTTCTTGCTTCTGAATACTACATGTAGTAGCTTTGCGTCTGTGACGCCTCGGGGGTGGCGCTGCAGCCGAGTGGCCTGGAGAGGCATCGCGGCGAGCCGCGCAACGACGCCGTGCCGCCTGGGTCAAATACAACAGCAGCAGTTTCGGAATTTTCCGGCAACCACACCATCAAGGGACCGACCATGAGCCAGCTTACCTACCAGTTACCCCTGTCGGCGATCGCCGAGGCACCGGCGATCGTGCCGCTTGCCGAGCAGGAGATTTCGGGTGAGGTGCTGGTCGAGAAGTACGCCAAGGGCAACGAGACGACGGTGCATGACGTGCGTCGGCGGGTCGCCTTCGCGCTCGCTGCCAACGAGGAGGAAAAGCAGCGCGCGCACTGGGAGGCGCGCTTCCTCTGGGCGCAGGAGAACGGCTTCGTCCCCGCTGGGCGGATCAACTCGGCCGCCGGTACGACGCTCGCGGCGACGCTGATCAACTGCTTCGTGCAGCCGATCGGTGACTCAGTGGTCGAGGTTGTTGATGGCAAGCCGGGCATCTACAGCGCCCTCGCCGAAGCTGCCGAAACCATGCGCCGCGGCGGCGGCGTCGGTTACGACTTCTCGTCGATCCGGCCGATCGGTGCTCTGGTCAAGGGAACGCAGTCGCGCGCCTCAGGTCCGGTTTCGTACATGCGGGTCTTCGACCGCTCGTGCGAGACTGTCGAATCGGCCGGCGCCCGTCGCGGTGCCCAGATGGGCGTGCTGCGCTGCGACCACCCGGACATCGAGGTCTTCGTTCACGCCAAGGATCACGGCGACCTGAGCAACTTCAATGTCTCGATCGCCGTCACCGACGCCTTCATGCAGGCGGTCGAAGCTGACACCGAGGTCGAACTGACACATCGCGCCGAACCTGGCCCGGACATGAAGCGCACTGGCGCTTTTCAGGGCGACGACGGCAGCTGGGTCTACCGGCGCGTGCGCGCCCGTGATCTGTGGGACCAGGTGATGAAATCCACCTACGACCATGCCGAGCCGGGAATCCTCTTCCTTGACCGCATGAACAAGGACAACAACCTCTACTACTGCGAAGTCATCGAGGCCACCAACCCCTGCGCCGAGCAACCGCTGCCTCCGTACGGCTGCTGCTGCCTCGGCTCGATCAACCTGACGCTCTTCGTCAGGTCGCCGTTCAGCATTGACGCCGAGTTCGATTTCGAAGCCTTCGGCGAAGTCGTCAAGGTGTCCACGCGCATGCTCGACAACGTCCTCGACGTCACTGCCTGGCCACTCGAGCGGCAGCGCGAGGAAGCCGCCAACAAGCGCCGTATCGGCCTTGGTTTCACCGGCCTCGGTGACGCCCTGTGCATGCTGTGCCTGCGCTACGATCGCCCGGAAGCGATGGCCATGGGCGCCCGCATTTCCGAGTTCATGCGCGACACCGCCTACCTCGCGTCGGTCGAACTGGCCAGGGAACGGGGTGCCTTCCCGCTGTTCAACTCTGAGCTCTACCTCTCCGGCGGCAACTTCGCTTCCCGACTGCCAGCCGAAATCAAGAGCGAAATCCGCAAGCACGGTCTGCGCAACTCGCACCTGCTGTCGATCGCGCCGACTGGCACCATCTCGCTGGCTTTTGCCGACAACGCCTCGAACGGCATTGAGCCGCCTTTCTCCTGGACCTACAACCGCAAGAAGCGCATGGCGGACGGTACGCTCAAGGAATACGCCGTCGAGGATTACGCTTGGCGGCTCTACAAGCACCTCGGCGGCGACGTCGACAAGCTGCCGGACTACTTCGTCACCGCGCTGGAGATCTCCGCCAGGGCGCACAAGGACATGGTCGCCGCCGTCGCGCCGTACATCGACACCTCGATCTCAAAGACGGTCAACGTACCTGCCGACTACCCCTATGAAGAGTTCCAGGATCTGTATTTCACCGCCTGGAAATCCGGTCTCAAGGGGCTCGCCACCTACCGCCCAAACGCCGTCCTCGGCTCGGTGCTCTCGGTCGAATCGCAGAAACAGGTCGAGGACAGGAAGCAGCCGCAGGACTTCGAGATCGGCGATGCCAACCGCCGGTTGACGATCAAGACGCTGCCGGCACCGGTGCTCGCCAGCCTGCGCTGGCCGAATCGCCCGAACATGCTGGAGGGCAACATGGCCTGGACCTACATGATCGAGCACACGCACGGCAAGTTCGCCCTCTTCGTCGGCCAGATCGAGCAGGAAGGTCGCCATTGGCCGTTCGAGGCCTGGGTGAACGGTCCCGAGCAGCCACGCGGCCTTGGCGCCGTCGCCAAGACGCTGTCGATGGACATGCGCGCCAACGATCATGGCTGGCTGGCACTGAAGCTTGAATCGCTCGCACGGACCGCTGGCGACGAAGGCTTCGACATGCCCTTTCCGCCTCACGGCGAGAGGAAGCGCATGCCGTCGGTCGTCGCCGCGATGGCACAGTTGATCCAGTTCCGCGTCGACAAGCTCGACTCGTTCAGGCACGAAGGGCCGACGCCGGTACTCGACGCGATGTTCAGTCGCAAGGAGCCGAAGACCGGCACCGACGGTACGCTGTCCTGGACCGTCGACGTCTTCAACCCGGCGACCGGCGAAGACTTCGTCCTCGGTCTCAAGGAGATTACCTTGCCGGACGGCGTCACGCGGCCATATTCCGTCTGGCTCTCCGGCAACTACCCGCGCGCCCTCGATGGCCTGACCAAGCTGCTGTCTTTCGACATGCGCGTCATCGACCCGGCGTGGATCGGCATGAAGCTCCGCAAGCTGCTCGACTATCCCGAGCCGCTCGCTGACTTCATGGCCTTCATCCCCGGCACGCGCCGTCAGACGAACTACCCTTCGACCGTTGCCTACCTCGCACAACTGATCATCCACCGCTACGCAATGCTCGGCATCCTTGACGAGAACGGCCTGCCGCTGCAGCAGATGGGCATCCTGCAGACCCCGGTCGGCGGCGGTGCGGCGCAACCAACCGCCGGCAAGCTTTGCGGCGAGTGCGGCAACATGACGATGATCCGCAAGGATGGCTGCGATTTTTGCACTGCCTGCGGGGCAGTCGGGAGTTGCGGCTAGTGGCATGATTCGCTCTGTCGCGGAAGACTCGCTCCACCCTCTTCATCCAAGAGGTCGAACGGGGTGTGAACAGGAGAAAGCGAATGAGCAGGTCAATCAGCCCGGAAGTGGTCGAGAGAACGCTGAAGGGAATCACGATCCCCACTAGGCCGCTGGTTCCGGTGCAGATCCAAGACGAACTGAAGAAGGAACGACCCTGATCCGCAGGCGGTTGGGCGCTTGATCGCTGGCGACGCCGGTCTCTGTGCCGCCGTCCTGAAGACGGTGAATTCGCCTTTCTTCGGTCTGAGTAGAAGGGTCAGTTCCACCGTGCAGGCGGTCAACCTGCTGGGCATGGCGGCCACGGCGCAGATCGTCACCAGGCCCTGGCGCTCAAGGCCGCTTTCGGTGG
>DDUX01000009.1 GCA_002345025.1 Candidatus Accumulibacter iunctus
ACAACACGAATAAAATCAATTCGTTGCTGGCGGAGAGGGAGGGATTCGAACCCTCGGTAGGCTCACACCTACGCCTGATTTCGAGTCAGGTACATTCGGCCACTCTGCCACCTCTCCGTCGGGCGCGAATATTAGCACAGGAACGCTCACATGCCACCTGTCGCGAACCTGGCCGCTGGAACTTTTCTGCGCTCGCACCCAGCACGTCCAATCGCCAGCCTGACGCCGCCGGCAGCCACAGGCGGCGCCCGGGCCCTCAGGTCGCCGCGATCGTCGCCATACCGCCAAAGTACGGACGCAGAACCTCGGGAATGCTGATGCCGCCATCGGCATTCTGATAATTCTCCATCACCGCAACCAGGGTGCGCCCGACAGCCAGACCGGAACCGTTGAGGGTATGCACGAGTTCGGTCCGGTTGCGCTCGTTGCGGTAGCGTGCCTGCATTCGCCGCGCCTGGAAGGCCTCGAAGTTGGAGCACGACGAGATCTCGCGGTAGGCGTTCTGCGCCGGCAGCCACACTTCGAGATCGTAGGTCTTGGCTGAGGAGAAGCCCATGTCGCCGGTGCACAGGGTGACTCGCCGATACGGCAGTTCGAGCAGTTCGAGGATGCGCTCGGCGTGACCAGTCAGTTCCTCGTGTGCCGCCTGCGAGTCGGACGGGGCAACGATCTGCACCAGTTCGACCTTGTCGAACTGGTGCTGGCGGATCATGCCGCGCGTGTCGCGACCATAGGAGCCGGCTTCCGAGCGAAAGCAGGGTGTGTGACAGACGAGCTTCAACGGCAGGTCCGCAGCGGCCAGAATCTCGTTGCGAACGATGTTGGTGACCGGCACCTCGGCGGTCGGAATCAGGTACAGCGGCTCGGCGTCGGCGCGCGGGATGCGGAAGAGATCCTCCTCGAATTTCGGCAGCTGCCCGGTTCCCGTGAGGCTGGCGGCGTTGACCAGATACGGCGAGTAGACCTCCTGGTAGCCGTGCTCGGCGGTATGTGTATCGAGCATGAACTGGGCAAGCACGCGGTGCAGGCGCGCCAGCGGCCCCCTGATCAGGCAGAAACGCGTGCCGGCGATCTTGGCGGCGGTGGCGAAGTCGAGCTGCGCCAGCGCTTCGCCGAGGTCGACATGATCGCGGACGGGGAAATCGAAGCTGCGCGGTGTTCCGCAGCGCTTCATCTCGGCATTGTCGGCATCGGATCGGCCCAGCGGCACGCTCTCGTGCGGCGGATTCGGCAGCGTCGCCAGAAAATCGTCGAGTTCCCTGAGCAGATCACCAAGCCGGGCTTCATTGGCCTCCAGCTCTTCCTTCAGCGCCGCCACCTGTTGCATCAGAGCGGTGGCATCCTCGCCACGCGCCCTGAGCCCGCCAACCTGCTTCGACAGGCTGTTGCGAGTCGCCTGCAAGTCCTGGGTGCGCGTCTGCAGTTGTTTGCGCTCACTTTCGAGCCGCTGAAAACCGCTACGGTCGAGGCTGAAGCCACGTGTTGCCAGCCGCTCGGCAACGGCATCGATGTTGTTGCGCAGCAATTGGATGTCAAGCATGCTCAGTCCTTGTCTTGTCGTGCGTGCCGGTCGAGCTCGCGCAGGTGGGCGAGTTTCTCGCTGATCCGGATCTCGAGCCCACGCGCCACCGGCCGATACCATTCGACCTTCGCCATCCCTTCCGGGAAATAGCTCTCGCCGGCAGCGTAGGCCTCGGGCTCGTCGTGCGCGTAGCGATAGTCCCTGCCGTGGCCAAGCGACTTCATCAGCCGCGTCGGCGCATTGCGCAGGTGGAGTGGCACCGGCCGCGACGCGTCAGTGCCGATGAAGCCGCGCGCGGCATTATACGCGAGGTAGCCGGCGTTCGACTTCGCCGCCACCGCCAGGTAGAGAACCGCCTGCGCCAGCGCCAGCTCGCCCTCGGGAGAACCGAGGCGCTCGAAGGTCTCGGCGGCGTCGAGCGCGATGCGGGCAGCGCGCGGATCGGCAAGGCCGACGTCTTCCCAGGCCATGCGAACAATTCGTCGCGCCAGGTAGCGCGGGTCAGCACCGCCATCGAGCATGCGGCAGAACCAGTACAGGGCCGCATCCGGCGAGGAACCGCGGACCGCCTTGTGCAGGGCCGAGATCTGGTCGAAGAAGGCATCGCCGCCCTTGTCGAAGCGCCGCAGGCTCTGCGCCACCGCCTGCTCGACGAAAGCGCCGTCGATGGAGGGCGGCTGCGTCGCCGCGGTTGCGGTGGCAATCTGCTCGATCAGGTTGAGCAGGCGCCGCGCGTCGCCATCGGCAAAGCCGATCAGCCGCGCACGCGCATCATCGCTGACGCTCGTTTCGGGCAACGCGTGCCGACAGGCCCGTTCGAGGAGTTCGCCCATCTCGTCCGGCGACAGCGGCTGCAGCACGTAGACCGCCGCCCGCGAGAGCAGCGCCGAGTTGAGTTCGAACGACGGATTCTCGGTCGTCGCACCGACGAACGTCAGCAGCCCACCCTCGACGTACGGCAGGAAGGCATCCTGCTGCGCCTTGTTGAAACGATGCACTTCATCGACGAAGAGGATCGTCCGCCGGCCACTGCGGGCACGGCTGACTTCGGCGCGAGCGACCGCCTCACGGATGTCCCTGACGCCGGCAAAAACCGCCGAGAGAGCGATGAAGTCGGCAGCGAAGGCGTCCGCCATCAGGCGCGCGAGCGTCGTCTTGCCGACTCCGGGCGGTCCCCAGAGGATCATGCTGTGCGGCTGTCCGGACTGGAAGGCGACGGCCAGCGGCTTTCCCGGCCCGAGCAGGTGCGTCTGGCCGATCACTTCGGCCAGCTTCCGCGGCCGCAGTCGTTCGGCCAGCGGTACGTGCGAATGGTCTTCTGCGGACAGGCCGATCATCTTTCCTTCCCTTCAGGCAGCACGCCGCGCGAGCCACTCCCGCGAGCGGCCAGAGCGCCACCGATCAGCTCCGGCAGCAACCATGTTAAGCGTTTTTTGCCACTCGCCGACGAGAGCATGCCGCACTCCGCCGACCGGCCGCGCGGCCGGGTACGTGCAGGAAGCGCGCCGGCGGAGCACGACGAGGCGACATCCCGGCGACTGCGCGTGGCGCTCCGGGAGCAGGAACGTGAACGTGAAATCCCGCACGACAATCGTTGCCGGTTGCGCGTATCGTCGCGCCATCGCTTCAGGCAACCTTGGCAGGAGGGATCGAAATTGAAGACAGAGAGAATTCGCAGCGGTAGCGACCGGCGCCAGGTCGACCTCGGCCGGCCAGGCAAGCTGCCGGAGCGCCGGCGGCAACCGGAACGTCGCCTGCCGGAGCTGAACGAAGCGGCCGATATCTCTTTCGAAGGTTTCCAGTTGCTTCTCGCCGAGGTCAACGGACGCACTGGCAAGCGCCGATCAGCAATGCGCGGTTGAACGACAACGCCCCTTGCGGGCTGCGCTCGGAGCGACGTCATGGGCAGCGGCAACGGGCTGCTGGCGCCGACAGGTGCATCCGAGTTGCGACGGGACACCATTGGTCCCCGCGGCAACCAGAAGTCCGAGCGTTCGACCGGGTCCCCGCCCGGTCTTTTTTTTCCTGCCGCCGGCGCGCGCCAGCGCCGCGCTGCGAAGCCCGCCCTGCTTCGTCGCCCTCTCAGGGCTGCGCAGCAGGGACAGGCGTCGCAAAGGCGTCGCTGACCGACTGCTCGAGCTCGCTGAAGGCTTCGCCGACATAGTCGCTCAACCGCTCGAGATGCGGCAGCTCATCGGTCGCGATGAGACCGAAGAACAGCCGGCCGGCGTAGCTGAAGAGCGTGATGTTGAGCAGATTGCCCGGCGGCAGAGTGCTGATCGGGTGCAGTTCCTCGATCCTCGCTCCCTTGATGTAGAGATAGTGCGTCGGGCCGGGTACGTTGGAAACCAGCGTATTGCCATTCGCCGGCGGCAGGTGGTCGCTGAGATTGAGCTTTTCTGCGATGAGGCCAACCAGTGAGGTGATCACCGTGTAGGACTCGATCGCCTCCGGCGCAACGCTGTCGATCAGCGTGCGCACGTTGCGCAGCGAAAAACCGATGTTGCGCAGGCGAACGTAGGGATCGTCGGTCGGCGCCGACAGCTCGACCTGCACGAAGCCGATCTTGTTGCCGCTGCCCTCGTCCCCCTCGCGCCGCAGGTTGACCGGCATCTGGATGGTGATTGGCGTCCGCAGTTTCACGCCCTCGTCGCGCAGGTAGCGGTGCAACGCCCCATCGAGGCAGGTCAGCGCCACGTGATTCAGCGTCGAGCGCGTCCGGGCACGGACCGCGTTGACTCGCTGCATATCGACGCAGGCGGAAGCGAACTGGCGGCCGGAAGTCACCTGACCGGTCAGTGGCGTGTTGCCATCGGCGGCAAAAGGCAGCGAGATGGCGTTCTTCGTCAGCTTGACACTCTCCAGCAGCATCATCGCAGCCAGACGTCCGACCCCGAGAACGCGCTTGCCGGCACCGAGCAGATCGCCGAGCAGCGAGGTCGCCAGCTTCTCGCGCTCGCGCTGCAGCCGGCGCTCCGCCTGACCATGGCGAACCGACCAGACGGGCCGCAGCTCGCGATCCTCAGCGCTCGTCGACAGCGATTCCGCCGCCCAGCGCATCATCGTCACGCCGTCGGCACAGGCATGATGCATCTTCAGGTAGAGCGCGAAACGCGCCCCGCTCAGACCGTCGACGACGTGCAGTTCCCAGAGGGGTCGTGAGCGTTCGAGCATCGGCTGATGCAGCTCGGCGACCAGCTGGTAGAGATCGCGCTGACTGTTCCTGCCGCGCCGCAGCCGGTGATAGAAGACGTGCTGCTCGAGATCGACCGTCTCTGCCTGACGCCAGCTCGGCATCGACGTCAACGAGAACTCGATCAGCCGATTGAACGGTGGTTGAACATCGACACACGCGAGCAACTCGCGCTGCAGCTCGCTGGCGAAAGCACTCGTCGAGCCGGCCGGGCGCTTGCAGATCATCAGTCCACCAACGTGCTTTGGACTCTCCTCCGACTCGGCAATGAAGAAACCGAAATCGAGCAGGGACAGTTTGTTCATGGTGGTCTCCTTCCGGATCATGCGGGAATGCGGTCAGCGCAGCGACCGGGCGACACCTTAGCACATACCCCTCTTTTAGAGGTCGGCGCCCAGGCGTTTAGTGTGCGTCCTCTAGTGATGCCGGCTAGACTCCTCGGCGTTGGCTGGTGGACGGAAGACTGACTCCAGCGACTGACGATGCTCACCTCACCCGCTTGCGGGAGAGCCACGGGCAAGTGGTCCTGACTCTTCTGTGGCGTCGCCGCCGGCAACGCACAGCCAGGGCCCTTAGGCAAACGCCGGAAGTCCGGCACCCTGTTCGATGAAGGAGATTCAAATGAGCAACCCAAGCAGCAATCTGATGGACCACATCAACGCCGAACAACTGCTGGCCCAGACCCGGGAAGGGCTGCGCAAGCTCTGGCTGTGCGGTCTTGGCGCCTACTCGCTGGCCACCCGCAGCAGCATGCAGACCTTCGAGACGCTGGTTCGTGAAGGGCAGGCGATGCGACCGAAGGCCCGCCAGCAGATCGAGGAAACCTCGGCCGAACTGAAGAGCAGCGCGACGGCGACGATCGAGCGCGGCGAAAACCTGGTGCGCGAGCGCTTCCTCAGGCCGCTCGACTTCGTCATCCTCGCCACCCGGCACGACATCGAGCAGCTCTCGCTGCGCGTCATCCAGCTCAGCGCCGAAGTCCACAAGCTGGCCAGCGGCAAGATCAAGTCGCTCGAGAAGCCGGCAGCCAAGGCCGAAGCAGGAACCATCGCCAGCAGCGCCTGAGCGGTGCGGGCAGAGCCGGCGCGGCCGCCATCCGGTCGCCTGCGACCGGTCGGCTGCCACCGGTGAAGCGAGCTTTGCAGCGGCGCGCGTGTCGCGCACCATGCGCCACGCGCGCCAGCGTCATGGCTGAGCGACCTTCGCCGCCTCGCGCAGTAGCCACTGCCGGAACGATTGGACCGGCGGGCGCTCCGCAACCGCCTCCGGTACCACCAGGTAGTAGGCCTGCGTGCGGCGGATGACCAGTTCGAAGGGCTGCACCAGCCTTCCGGCCACCACCTCGGCCTCGACCAGAGGCTGCGACGCAAGCGCGATGCCGACGCCATCAATCGCTGCCGACAGCACCAGTCCGGAGTCGCTGAAGTGGGTACCAGCGTCGGGATCAATGCCGCTGACCCCGGCGAGGTGCAACCATTCCGCCCACGTCGGGCGATCGAGCAGTTCCATGATCGACTCGTCATGGAGCAGATTGTGCCATCGGAGATCCGTCGGAACCTTCAGCGGGCGCATCGAGAACAGCAGCCGCGGACTGCAGACGACGGCATAGCCCGGCGAAAACAGACGATCGACCCGACACCCATCGTACTGGCCACGGCCGAAGCGGATGAACACCTCGGTCTCGTCCTCACGTAGATCGACCCTCGCGAGCCCCGAGACCCGGCCGGAATCACGTGCATCGATGGTCTCGATCGACGCCGACATGTGCAACTGCACCTCGGGATGCTCGGCCGTGAAACCGGGCAGATGACGGATCAGCCAGCGACTGCCAAAAGCGGGTGGCGTCGTCAGCAGCAGGCGCCCGCCAGGCTCACGCCGGCGTGTGCTTTCGATCGCCGCAGCAAAGCAATGCAGCCCCTCACGCACTTTCGGCAACATGAGCCGGCCTTCGCGCGTCAGTTCCAGCGCCCGCGTCAACCGACGGAACAAGTCGAAGCCGAGGTATTCCTCGAGACCGCGAATCTGATGGCTGATCGCCGTCGGCGTTACCGACAGCTCGGCGGCGGCGTCCTTGAAACTCAGGTGCCGGGCCGCTGCCTCGAAGGCACGCAGGGAATTCAGCGGTGGAAGACGATAGGTCATATGGCTGAGTTTTTCTCACCTGTTGCCTGATTATTGATCGTTTGCCGCTGTCCTGGCAAGCGAATACAGTGGCGTCACCGTCTCGAAAGCCGAGACATCCACCAGGAAGAAACAAATGAAAGCCGATCTTACCCGCGAACAGATGATGATGATTGTCGAACGTGCCCGTTATCAGCAGAGCATCGCGGCTGGCGAAATCGTCGTCAGCGGCACGCGCAAGGCGCTGTCCGCTCTCGCCAGATGGACCGACAGATTCCTGCACGGCCTGCCGATGGCGCCGACCGCCCGCCAGTGATCGCCGGAATGGCCTAGAATGGCGGCCTTGCGAGACCTTCCAGCCAGGGCGGCGCCATGCCAAGAATCCGCATCGAGCTGCCCGAGCAGTTCAGCTTCTCGACCGACATCACGCTCTACGTCGGCCACATGAATTACGGCGGGCACCTCGACAACGCCCTGCTGCTGTCGGTGGTGTCGGAGGCCCGCGCCCGCTTCTTCCGCTCGCTCGGCTATGGCGAACTCGATGTCGAGGGTCTGGGCATCATCATTGCCGACGCCGCGCTGCAGTACCGTTCGGAAGCCTTCCACGGTGAAATCATGGAAGTCCGCATGACGGCTGCCGATTTCAGCAGCAAGGGCTGCGACCTGCTGTGGTGCATGAACGAAAAATCCACCCGGCGCGAAGTTGCACGCGGCAAGACCGGGATCGTCTTTTTCGATTACCGCTCGCGTCAGGTCGCCCCGACACCCGAGGCCTTCCGCGTTCGCGCGACGGCGGACACCAGCCCTTCTTAGGCGGACAGGTACTCGCGGATCAGCCGCTTCTGCAGGTTCTGCACCTGCTTCAGCGACTCCCTCAGGATCAGCCGGTCGAGTTCGTGCAGTTCGTCGGGGTTGACCCGGTTGGTCGCCGCACTCTGCGCAACGTCTGCCTGACGCCCCAGCCGCAGGCGCTGGATGTGCTGGAAGGCATCGATCAGCGCCGCCAGCTCGTCGCCTGCAATGCCACTGCGCTCGCCCATGACGCGCAACCGCTCGCCGGTGTTCGTATCCGGAATGCGCAGTGCAAGGGCGTAGATGCGCGCAGCATCGACGAAGGGACGAGAGCCGTGCTTCTTGAGGTCGATGGTATGTGGAAAGTCCTTGTCGTCGTCGTAGCGGAAGCCCTTCCACCAAGTGAGTGGTGACTCCCAGTTGAGCGAGTTCTCGACCATCGCACGCATGAAGATGGGGTAGGACGAGGCTCTGTCGAGCAGCCACGCGCGCAGCTCGTTGGCCAGCGAGTCCTGCCCGTAGAGCGCCCGCAGGTCGAAGAAAATGCTCGAGTTGAGCAGCGCGTCAGGCCGAGGCTCGGTGAGCCAGCCGAGAAAGGCGCCCTGCCATTCGCTCGCGGACAGGCACCACTGCGGGTTGCTGGCCATGATGTTGCCCTTGCAGAGCGGAAAGCCGCAGGCGTCGAGCGCTTCATTGACGGCCCGGGCAAAGGGAAGGAAGGCTTCCCGCAAAGCGGGCGCGTCGTCCTCCGACTCGGCAGCAAAGATCAGGCCGTTGTCCTGGTCCGTGGTCAGCGTCTGCTCCAGCCTTCCTTCAGAGCCGAAAACCAGCCAGCACCACGGCACGTAAGGCAACTCGAACGCCCCGGCGAGCAATTCGATGACCTGCATCGTCAGCAGATCGTTGAGCGAAGAAATCCTCTGACAGAGTGTCTCCGCACCGACCCGCTCGGCAACCAGGCGACAAACGAAGGCCCGGATGTCGCCCGCCAGACCCACCAGGGTATCGACATCGCGGGCGCCCAGAATCGCCTGCACGAGGTCGCCCTGTCGCGCCCCCGGCAGGGTGTGCAGGTCGGCCTGCGACACCAGATGGAAATAGCTGCCGTCGCTCTCGGTGAGTACCAGGTGATGCACGCCGCGCCGAACCATCACCACACTCGCCTGGTGCGCGCTGCCGTCGGCGGGCACGGTGATCAGGCCGCTGGTCATCACCGACGCAACCGGCGCCTGCAGATCGCAGGTCTCGAGGGCAATCCGTCGCACGACGTCGTGCAGCGTGAGGATGCCGAGCGGCACCCGGCTGTCCTGATCGACGACCACCACCGCGTCGGCACGCCGCTGGTCGAGGAGGAGCAGCGTGTCACGCACGCTGGCTGCCGGCGCGACGGTCAGCGCCTCGCCGCGTACCAGCGAGCGCAACGACACGTACGGCGAGAAAGGCGTGACGCGCGTTGCCGGATCAGTACTTGAGGCGGGCATGGAAGGTCTGCCGGCTGGCTTCGCGCGCCTGCCGCAGCGTGCGGATGCCCATTTCGGCGAGCAGCGGCAGCATCTTCAGAAAGACCTCGCCGGTGACCATCGCGTCGCCGAGCGCCGTGTGACGGCCGAACACTGACACGCCGAGACGTTCGGCGATCGCCTCGAGCCGGTGTGTCGGCTGATTGCTGTGCAGGGCCGCCGACAGCAGCAAGGTGTCCAGTACCGGTTGCTCGAAGCGCACGCCGGTCTGCTTCTCCTTGAGCTGCAGGAAGCGCATGTCGAAGGCGGCGTTATGTCCGACGAGCACCGTATCGGCACAGAAGGCGTGGAACTTCGGCAACACGACATCAATCGTCGGCTGGCCGACAAGGAGTTCGCGCGTGATGCCGTGCACCTCGATCGACTGCGGCGACAGCCGGCACTGCGGATTGATCAACTGGTCAAAGCACTCGTGGCGCAGCAGACGGCGATTGACGATCCGCGTCGCTCCGATCTGGATGATCTCATCGCCCTGCGACGGCTGCAGGCCGGTGGTTTCGGTGTCGAAGACGGTGTAGGCGAGTTCCGTGAGCAGGCGGTCGTCGAGTTCGTGACTGGCAGCCGACCAGCTGAAAAGATCGAAATCGTAGAACTCGGGTCGCTCCCCTTCGGCAGCAGCGACGATCGCCCGTGGCAGGTCGGTCGGTGCTTCGGCGATCGGCAGCATGGTGCGGAAGAAGGCGCGATGCGACACCCGTTCGCGCTGAAACCAGATGTCGCCGTTGCAGCGCTCGACGATGTCGGTGACGCTGAGCGGCGACGAGTCGCCGGCGGTCGACATCGGATCCTGCAGCCAGCTCATCGCGGTTTCGTTGTTCATGAAGGTACCGAGCCAGGACAGGTCCAGTTGCGCCAGCTGTGCGCTGCGCGTCAGCGACAGCCGCACCTCGCGCACCTGGTACTCGTCCTGCAGGCGCAGAGCCAGATAGCGCAGCGCCTGGAATAGACCGTAGCCATCGACGCGCAGCCAGAGGTCTTCATCGACGTTCTCGGTCTTGACGGCAAGGGCCCGCCGCTCGTCGGCACGTCTCTCGCCGATGCGCCGGGCGGCGACGACCAGCACTTCGGCGCCGCGCATCTCCTCGAGCAACCAGCGCTCACGCAGGTCGTTGGAGAAGGCGCTGGCAGCGCTCTCGAACTGCGCCGACAGCTTCGCCGCCTCGTCATGGACGACCCGCAGGAAGCGGTCACGCTGCGGCACCGGCATGTCGGCAACCTCGGACAGCATCTCCGCTGCCGCCCGGATGCTGCCCAGCGGCCCGCGCCCGCCCTCGATCAGCGACTGGATCAGCGCATCGCGCCGCGCGTGCCGTTCGTTGCTGCTGGTCACGTCCTCGAGGACGAGAACGAAGCCGGTGATCGAAAGCCCGCCGACGCGCGCATGGTGCGGCCCGTCACCACCGACGACCGGCGACATGTGGGCACGCAGCAGGCGGCCCGCCGGTGTTGCGGTGACGAACTGCGCCGAACCGAGAAGCTGCCGGTTCTCCGTCTCGCCAAGCTCGCGGCTGGCCTGCTGCAGACGCTCCAGCGCGTGCGTGATGAGGGCGCGATCGAACACCGTGTAGATCGACCGGCCGAGCCCGAGCAGATCGGTGTGACCGCCATCGGGTCCGGCCGCCAGTTCCTGCCGGGCACGCTGGTTGTAGAGCAGTACACGCCCGTCCAGGTTGCAGACGACGACACTCTGGCTCAGGTCCGCCATCAGTGCCGCCAGACGGCTCCTCTCTTCCTCAAGCGAGGCACGCGCCTCGCGCACCCGCTCGGCGACGTCGTTCTCGCTCGCTTCACGCACGACAAGCAACTGATTGACCGCCTGTGCCAGCACACGCAACTCGGCTGCACCCTGCTCGCCGACCCGCAGGTCGCTGTGTGCCATGGTCGCCGTCACCTCTTCCGCCATGCGCAGCGGCGAAGCGGCATACAGATCATGCAGCCAGACGATCAGCCAGCCGCAAAAGGCGCTGGCGAACAGCAGCAGGACGACGAGGACGACGACGCGTTCCTCGGCAGTCCTGCCGACACCCGCCGCGTCAGGCGCACCCGCCAGCATCAATGCCGCCGTCGCGCCCATCAGCAAGAGCGAGAACAGGCTGGCGGCAGCCACCGCCACAAGGAGCTTGCGGGGAAGCTTCATCGCTTACATGCCGAGCAGCTTGCGCACCTCGGCCAGCAGTTCCTTGGTCGAGAAGGGCTTCGTCATGTAACCGTCGGCTCCCAGCCCGAGACCCTTGCTGACCTCCGTATCACGCCCCTTGGCAGTCAGCATCAGGATGCGCGTGCCAGCGAGATCGGGGTCGGAGCGCAATGCCTGGCAGACGTCGAAGCCATTCATCTTCGGCATCATCACGTCGAGCAGAACGAGGTCCGGCCGCTCACCACGCACCTTCGCCAGCGCTTCTTCGCCATCGCCGGCGACAAGCACCTCGAAGCCCTCGCGGCGCAGCAGAAACTCGATCGAAATGACGATGTTCTGCTCGTCGTCGGCAATCAGTATTTTCTTGTTCATCAGCACTCCGCTCCTCTATGAACCACGCGTGCAGCACTAGGCAGCCGGCTCCTGCTGCCCGACCGCCAGCTCTCGCTGTGGTGCAAAGGGCAGGGTGAACAGGAAGGTCGCGCCCTCCCCCGGCACGCTCTCCACCCACAACCGACCGCCGAGATACTCGACGATCCGCCGGCTGATCGGCAGGCCGAGACCGGTTCCGGATGGCTTGGCGGTCATCGTGTCGCCGACCTGGCGGAACTTCTCGAAAATCAGTTCCTGATCCTGCGGCCGTATCCCGGGCCCGTTGTCGGTGACACTCACCTGCAGTCCATCAGCCAGCAAACGTAACATGACCCGCACGCGGCCACTGCCCGGCGGCAGGAACTTGGCAGCGTTCGACAGCAGATTGAGCATCACCTGGATAAGGCGGTCGCGGTCGCCCATGATCAGCGGCAGATTATCGGGCAGATCGAGATCGACGTGCGCCTCTTTCTCGCGAAAAAGCTGGCTGGTTGCCGCCACCGACTGCTCGATCACCTCCTTCAGATCGAGCTCGCAGGCATTCCAGTCGGCCCGGCCGGACTCGATCTTCGCCAGATCGAGCGTCTGGTTGATCAGGCGGGTCAGGCGCTCGGTCTCACTGACGATGAGACCAAGAAAACGCTCGCGGTCAGGCAGGTGCATCTTCGGGTCATCGCGCAACAGCTCCGAAAAGGCGCGGATCGAGGTCAGCGGCGTGCGCAACTCGTGCGTCACCGACGACATGATGTCATCCTTGACGCGGTCGAGTTCCTGCAGGCGCTCGTTGGCCTCGCGCAGCTCGAGAGTCGCCGCCGTCAGCTCGCGCGACTTGCGCTCGAGCTCGCGGCTGTAGGTGCGAAGTTGCGACGCTTCGTCGAGGATGTGCATCACCTCCTCGATGCTCAGCGGCTCCTCCTTCGCCACCGACGCCACCATGACGCGTGCCGAGGCACTGCCGATGGCGCCGGCGAGCAGTGATTCGGCAAACTGCACCAGGCGCGCGTCGGCTTCCAGCTTGTCGCCCTGCCGGCCACCATGGCGACGGGCATAGCCGGCAAACGCCACCTCCGCCCGCGCCGGCCCGAGAAAGCGCCCGACCAGCTCCTGCAGGTCGCTGACCTTCGCCCGGCCGCGCCAGAGGACGGCGCCGATCGGTCCGCTCTCCTGCAGCGCATCGACGAAAACCGTCGCCTGTGTCGCCTCGGCGACCATCGGCGGCCGCAGCAGAGAGACGCCGACATAGGCACCGATGTTGGCAAGGAAGCTCCAGAACAGGCAGTGCGAGATCTCGTCGATGCCGCTCAGTCCGAACAACTGCTGCGGCCGCAGGAGATCGATGCCGAACAGTCCCTGCGTCAGGAAGTCGTTCGGCAGCCATCCCGACTTGGCAAAGGAAGGCAGCAGCAGCGTGTAGCCCCAGACGATGAAGCCCGCCAGAAGACCCGCCAGAGCACCGCCACGCGTGCCACCGCGCCAATACATGCCGCCGATGATCGCCGGCGCGAACTGGGCGACCGCAGCGAAACTGATGAGCCCGATGGCGACCAGCGCATAGGCCTCGCCCGCCAGCCGGAAGTAACAGTAGCCAAGCAGCAGGATGACGACGATGGCACCGCGCCGGATGCTCAGGAGCAGGCCCGAGAGGTCCTTCGACTCGGCCAGCGCGAGCCTCCGCTGACGCAGCAGCAGGGGCATCACGAGGTCGTTGCAGACCATCGTCGACAGGGCGATGGTCTCGACGATGACCATTCCCGTCCCCGCCGACAGGCCGCCGATGAACACCAGCAACGCCAGCCCCTCCTGCCGCTGCGACATCGGCAGCGTCAGGACGAAGGTGTCGGCATCGACCCCCTGCCCCGAGAAATGCATCAGCCCGCCGAGCGCGATCGGCAGGACGAAAACGTTGATCAGCAGCAGGTAGAGCGGAAACAGCCAGGCGGCACGCCTGAGATGCGATTCATTGACGTTCTCGACAACCGCCACCTGGAACTGGCGCGGCAGGAAGAGCACCGCCAGAGCCGAGAGAACGATCAGCGAGAACCAGCCGGTGTAGCCCTGGCCGGAGGGAATCGCCGTGGCGAGGCGCTGCAGTTCGGGGTGCGTCGCCAGATGTTCGAAGATGTCACCGAAACCTCCGTACATCCCATAGGTGACGAAAACGCCGACGGCGATGAAGGCCACCAGCTTGACGCTGGACTCGAGGGCAATGGCGGCCACCATACCTTCATGGCGCTCGGTGGCATCAAGGTGGCGGGTGCCGAAAACGATCGTGAAGGCCGCCAGAATCAGCGCGATGTAGAAGCTGATGTCGGCTGCCACCGACATCGTCGGGCTGCGATGCGGCATGACGATCTCGGGGTAGCTCAGCAGCAGTCCGACCGTGCTCGAGACGGCCTTCAGCTGCAGCGCGATGTAGGGAACGATGCCGACGACGGCGATGATCGTCACCAGCCCGCCGAGGAGATGGCTCTTGCCGTAGCGCGACGAAATGAAGTCGGCGATCGAGGTGATGCGATTGGCCTTGACGATGCGGATCATCTTCAACAGGATGAACCAGCCGAGCGCCATCACCAGCGTCGGCCCGAGGTAGACCGGCAGGAATCCGATGCCCGAAACGGCGGCGCGCCCGACGCTGCCGTAGAAGGTCCACGTCGTGCAATACACGGCCATCGACAGGGCGTAGATCGTCGGACTGTCGATCAGCGACCGGCCGCGGTCGGCGCGCCGGTCGCCCCACCAGGCGACGGCGAACAGCAGGCCGAGGTAGAGCAGCGAGACGGCGATCAGGACCGGCGCTTGCAGCATCGTCGCCGCCTAGCCGGAACGGGCTTCGCTCGCCCAGGCCATCAGCGCAATGACCAGAACCCAGGCGAAGAAGATGTAGGCAAAGATCATCGGGATGCCGAAGATCTCGCTCGGCCGGTCGAAGACCGACAGCAGCGGATAGTTGAAGAGCACGCAGCCCACCAGAAAAGCCGCGATCAGCCGATCCCTGCCGAGTATCCTGCGCTGCATCAGTGCCCCCTCTCCAGTGGTCGTGCCGGTACGCCAGCGATGGGCCCGGAGGCGCACTGCCGGCGTCCAATCCGTCTTCGTCAACCGCTATACTGCCCGCCGTCCCCCTCGCCGAGGAAAGAAACCAGATGATCCGCCCCACTCTCGAATGGCAGCCACGCGTCGCCGGCGACACCTACAGCGACATCCGTTACGACGCTGCCGCAGGCATCGCCCGCATTGTCATCAATCGGCCCGAGCGACGCAATGCCTTTCGCCCGGAAACCATCCAGCAACTGCTGGATGCCATGCACCGGGCGCAGTTCGATCCCGGTATCGGCGTCATCATCCTGACCGGCGCCGGTCACCTCGCTTTCTGCTCCGGTGGCGACCAGCGCGTGCGCGGCGACGACGGCGGCTACCACGACGAAGCGGGAATGCCGCACCTCAACGTGCTCGACCTGCAGATGCAGATTCGCCGCTGCCCGAAGCCGGTGGTGGCGATGGTCGCCGGTTACGCGATCGGCGGCGGGCACGTTCTGCACCTCGTCTGCGATCTGACGATCGCCGCCGACAACGCCCGCTTCGGCCAGACCGGTCCGCGCGTCGGCAGTTTCGACGCCGGCCTCGGCGCCGGACTGCTGGCGCGAACGATTGGCCTCAAGCGGGCGAAGGAGATCTGGCTGCTCTGCCGTCAGTACGACGCGGCAGCCGCGCTGTCGATGGGCCTGGTGAACGCCGTCGTTCCGCTCGCCGAACTCGAGGAGGAGACGGTCCGCTGGTGTCGCGAGATGCTGCAGCTCTCGCCGATGGCGCTGCGCATGATCAAAGCCGGCTTCAACGCCGACACCGACGGACTCGCCGGCATCCAGGAACTCGCCGGCAACGCCACCGGCCTGTTCTACATGACCGCCGAAGGCCAGGAGGGGCGCAACGCCTGGATCGAGAAGAGGAAGCCGGATTTCTCCCGCTATCGCCGGCGTCCCTGAGCGGCAGCGGCATCACCAGCGCAGCGGCAGCCGAGGCACCAGCCGCATGCCCCGCCCCGCAGCGCGCCGCAACACGCCGCAACGGCGATGAGGATCGCCGCCGCGACCGTTCACCCCTATCGCCTGCCGCTGCGATCCCCCTGGCTGACCGCGGACGCCAGCGTCGGCGAGCGCAGCGGCTGCCTGCTGCGCCTGCGCAGCGACTGCGATCACTGCGGCTACGGTGATTGCGCGCCGCTGCCGGCGAGCGGTACCGAGACCGCCGCCGCCGCGATCGCTGCGCTGCGGTCGCTGCTGCCACCGCTGATCGGCCGGGCTGCCGGCGAAGCGCTCCTGCGGCTCGACCGGTTCAGCGACGGCAGCACGCCGGCAGCGCGCTGTGCCGTCGAAACGGCGCTCCTCGACCTGCTGGCGCAGGCTTCCGGGGTCCCTCTCGCGGCCTACCTCGACGGCCCCCGGCGGCGGCCCGACGCGCCCGTCGCACCACCCCCGATACGCCTCAACGCGGCGCTTGGCAGCCTGCGCGGCGCCAGCGCCAGCGCTCTCCTCGCCGCCTGCAACGCCGGCTTCCGGGTGCTCAAGCTGAAGCTCGGAGTGCTCGCGATCGACGAGGAAATCGCCCTTCTGCGACAGCTTGCCATCGCCCTGCCGCCCGAATGTAGCCTGCGCCTTGACGCCAATCGTGGCTGGCCGCCGGCCGCCGCCGCCCGCTTCCTGCAGGCCTGCGCCGACCTGCCGATCGAGATGCTCGAAGAGCCCCTGGCCGACCCCGATGTCGATCGGCTGCAGGCGATGCAGCAGACGACGAGGATCGCCCTTGGTGTCGACGAGTCGATCGGCAGCCTCGACAGCGAGGCTCTCCTCGCCCGGCGAGCGGTACGCCGACTGGTGATCAAGCCGCCTCGCCATGGTGGCCTGCTGGCGGCGCTGGCGCTCGCCCGCCGCGCCGGCAACGCTGGCGTCGAATGCGTCATCAGCAGCAGCCTCGACAGCGCCTGCGGCATCACCGCTGCCGCCCACCTCGCGGCCGCGCTCGACAGTCGCCTGGCGCACGGGCTCGCCACCTCGACCTGGCTGGCCGAGGATACGGGATCGCCACCTCGCGTCGGCAACGGAGAACTGCTGCTCGACGCGGCTCCCGGACTGGGTTTCGTTCCCGATCGGAAGCGCTCGTTCGTACCGCTCGCCGGGTTATACTGTTGATAATCACAGGGACCGGGGAGACGGTGGTGTCAGCGACACGGGCAAGAGGCGAGGCGCAACATGAACGGGCAGGCCCCGGCAGTGCGGCCGGCTTGAGGGCAGCGTGCTGAGGGTGCGAATCCCCGACGACGGCAGCCGCGCTGCCGCGATCGACCCGCTTGCGCAACTCAACCCGGCGCAGCGGGCAGCGGCCAGCTTCGGCATTGGGCAGCGCTGTGGCGGGGAACAGCAGCATCCGCCGCTGCTGGTGATCGCCGGCGCCGGTTCGGGCAAGACCAGCACGCTGGCGCACCGGGTGGCGCAACTCATCGACTGCGGCGCCGACCCCGGCCGCCTCCTGCTGCTCACCTTCTCGCGCCGCGCCGCCAGCGAGATGAGCCGCCGTGTCGAGCGCATCCTCAGCCGGCGGGCGCCAGCGCATGCCGCGTCAGCGATTTCGTCGCTGCCCTGGGCCGGCACCTTCCACAGCGTCGGTGCACGCCTGCTGCGCGAATACGCCGCACGCATCGGCATCGACCCCGGCTTCACGATCCAGGACCGGCAGGATTCGGCCGACCTGCTGAACCTCGCCCGCCACGGCCTCGGCTTCTCCTCCAGGGAAAAGCGCTTCCCGCTGAAAGGAACCTGCCTCGCCATCTATTCGGCCGTGCTGAACACCCAGGCGACCCTGGGCGAAGTGCTGCAGTCGAGCTTTCCGTGGTGTGCCGAGTGGCAGGCCGAGCTGCGAAGCCTGTTCGGCGAGTACGTGCACAGCAAACAGGCACAGCAGGTGCTGGATTATGACGACCTGCTGCTCTACTGGGCGCAGATGGTCGGCGAAACCGAACTCGGACGCGAGATCGGCGAGCGCTTCAGCCACGTGCTGGTCGATGAGTACCAAGACACAAACCGCCTGCAGGCAGCGATCCTGCTGGCGATGAAGCCCGACGGCAGGGGACTCACCGTCGTCGGCGACGACGCGCAATCGATCTATGCGTTTCGCGGCGCGACCGTGCGCAACATTCTCGATTTCCCGAACCACTTCACACCGCCGGCGCAGCTGCTGACACTCGACCGCAACTACCGTTCGACGCAGCCGATCCTCGACGCCGCCAACCGGGTCATCGCGCTCGCCAGCGAACGCTTCACCAAGGATCTGTGGAGCGAGCGCAGCGCCGCCGAGAAGCCACGGCTCGTTGCCGTCCGCGACGAAGCCGAGCAGGCGAGCTACGTCGTCGAGCAGGTGCTCGCGCGTCGCGAGGGCGGCGTCCGGCTCAGGTCGCAGGCGGTGCTGTTCCGCACCGCGCAGCACAGCGTGCGCGTCGAGATCGAACTGAAGCGGCGCAATATCCCCTTCGTCAAGTTCGGCGGCCTCAGATTCCTCGAAGCCGCGCACGTCAAGGATGTCCTCGCCATCCTCCGCTGGGCGCAGAACCGGCGCGACCGCCTGGCCGGCTTTCGCGCCATGCAACTGGTTGCCGGGATCGGGCCAAGAAGCGCCAGCCGGGTACTCGCCAACGTCGCGGCCGCGGCGCCGGCCTGCCTGCTGCTCGACGAGCAGCCTGTCCCGGAGGCGGCGAAGCCCGCCTGGCGCGAGTTCGCCGCCCTGATCGCCAGCAGCAGCGCCGGTGGCGCGCCGTGGCCGACTGCCGGCGAGCGGGTCTGCCGCTGGTACCAGGAGCAGATCGAGCGCCTGCACGAAGACCCGCTGCCGCGGCAGGCGGACATCGAACAACTGGCGCTGATCGCCGCGACCTATCCCAGCGCCGAACGCTTTCTCACCGAACTGGTGCTCGACCCGCCGAGCGCCAGCAGCGACGAAGCCGGCCCGCCGCTGCTCGACGAGGACTACCTGATCCTGTCCACGATCCATTCCGCCAAGGGACAGGAGTGGACCGCAGTGAGCATCCTCAATGCCGTCGATGGCTGCATCCCGTCAGACATGGCGACCGGCTCCGCGGCGGCGATCGAGGAGGAGCGCCGTCTGCTCTACGTCGCGATGACCCGCGCCCGGTCGCACCTGGACCTTGTCCTGCCCCAGCGTTTCCACGTCACGCAGCAGCCGGGTTTCGGCGACCGGCATGTCTATGCCGCCCGCACGCGCTTCATCCCGCACGCACTGCTCGCCGATTACGAGCAGCTATCGTGGCCGCCACCGGCAGCGGCGCAGCCGCCCGCCAGTCCGCAGGCCCGGCAACAGGTCTTCGACCTGACGGCGCGGATGCGCGCGATGTGGAAATGACGGCCAGCGGGAGGTTGGCGCGGAGGTCTGGCGACTTTCACGGCAACCCCTCACAGCCACTCAGGCAGCGTGACGCTCCGGCTCGGCGCTGACGGTGTACCGCAGCACGTCGGCAAAATCCTGACCGATCTGGCTCAGCGACTTCATCTGCTGGAACAGCCTGTCCTCGACATGTTGCAGTTCCTCGATCCGCTGTTCGAGCGTATCGGTCGCCTGATGGATCCGCTTGATGCTCTCGAGCCGCCGCTTGAGATGAATCTGGTGCTCGCGAATCTGGATCTCCAGCGGCGCCATGACCGCCTTCAGCCAGGACTCGGCGTCGCGATTGGCCCGCTCGAAGGTCTTGCGCACCTGCACCGCCACCTCTTCGAAGAAGCGCTGCATCAACTGGCTCTTCTCGTGCATCAGCAACTGAAACATGCTGCTGACGTGCGTACGGCACCAGTCGTCGAGACGGTCGATCTCCTTTTCGTAACGCAGCAGCGAAAAGCCGACCGGCGTCCCCAGCTTGAGGCCATGTTCGACCGAGAACTTCTTGTGGATCGCCTCCATCATGGTCATGATTTCCTTGACGTCGGCGTCCGATCGGCGCAGGTTGCCGCGTGCCTCATCGAAATAGTGCGCCATCGCCGCGGCAAGCGTCTTCGAGAAGGTGGCCTTGGCCATTGCCTCGCGCGTGCTCGTGCTCAGCAAGCGCATCGAATCGAGGCCGAGGTGAGCAAAGAGGTTGTTGGTCAGTTGCGAAAACACACTGCGCACCGCGTAGTAGCGCTGCAGGCCGGACTCGAACTCCTCCTTCTCGACGCGCACCTTGCCCATCATGTACTCGACGACACCCTTGTTCTTGCCGCGCAGTTCGGTCAGTTCGGTGAGCTGCTCGTGCAGGCCCGCGAGACGCGAATCGAGCAGGCTGCGCGTGCGCAGGAAGCAATCGGCGAACTCGGCGTCGACGCCGTCGCGGACGATCTCCTGCTTGGCGGGAATCAGCTCGTCCGAGAGCGCCGCCTCCAGTTCTGCCAGGCGACTGCGCCGCAGAAGCTCACCATCGTCATTGATCTTGGCAACCAGTGCCTTCTGCGCCGACGCTGGGAAGATCTGCTTCTCGGCCAGATCGAGCGTCCAGGCACAGGTATCGACCTGCCGGGAAATCTCGGCGTCGATCTCTTCCGCCGATTTCAGCTCGTCCCAGAGCGTGTCGATCTTGTTGAGAACGACGATGCGGCCCTTGCTGCGGCCGCCGGTCGTCGCGATGTGTTCGCGCCAGACGGTGAGGTCGGACTGTGTGACGCCGGTATCGGCAGCCAGGATGAACAACACCGCGTGTGCGTTCGGCAGCAGCGAGAGTGTCAGCTCGGGTTCGGTGCCGATCGCATTGAGACCGGGCGTATCGAGGATCACCAGCCCCTGCTCAAGCAGCGGATGCGGGAAATTGATCACCGCATGCCGCCAGCGGGGAATCTCGACGCGACCATCGTCACCGCGGCGCAAGACCTCGGAGTCGCCGTCGGCCAGCGTGAAGCCGAGCTTCTCGGCAACCGCCGGCAGCACCCGGATGACGTCACTGACGTGCCGCAGCGCCTCCTGCATGGCCTCGGCGGAAGCCGTGTCGATCGGCACGATCTGCCACTCGTCGGGAAATCGCTTGTACTCGCTGATGCTCGTCTTCGCTTCCCGGGTCTCGATCGGCAGCAATTCGATCGCCGGCGGCTTGCTCCGGTCGAACAGCAGCTCGGTCGGGCACATCGTCGTCCGGCCGGCGGTCGAGGGCAGGACACGATTGCCGTAGCCGGCAAAGAAGATGGCGTTGATCAGTTCCGACTTGCCACGCGAGAACTCGGCGACGAACGCCACCTGCAGACGGTCCTCACGCAGCTTCTCGAGAAGGCGCGCGATCCGTCGGTCCGTCTGAGCATCGTTCAGCTCGTGGTCGAGCAACCAGCCGGAGAACCTGCCGATGACTTCCGAGACGCGGGCGCGCCATTCGCTGTAGGCGGCAAAGTGTTGGGCAAGCGTCATGGCACTTTCCAGGACAATGTCGGTGCCGGCACTCTATCACAAAGTCGTATCGCCTCCGTGCCAGGGTGCGCCGGCCTCAACGCTGGCAGTGCGGGCAGTAGAAGCTCGAGCGGCCGCCCTGCCGGATCATTCGTACCGGCCGGCCACAGCCCGGACAGGGCTCACCCGCGCGATCATAGACGGCGCACGAAAGCTGGAAGCAGCCAGCGCCGCCATCGCTGTGTACATAGTCGCGAACACTGCTGCCGCCGGCGGCGATTGCCGCCGACAGGGTCGAGCGGACGGCTACCGCCAGCCGATGATAGCGCTCACGGCTGATCCGGTTGGCCGTACGCCGCGGTGAAATGCCGGCGAGATGGAGGCTCTCCGACGCGTAGATGTTGCCGATGCCGACCACCACGCAGCTGTCCATCAACAGCGGCTTGATCGGTGCGCGGCGGCCGCGCGCTGCGGCGTACAGCCAGTCGCCGTCGAAGGCATTGGACAAGGGTTCGATGCCGAGCCCGGCCAGCAGCGGATGCGCATCGACAGCGACGCCCTCGTGCCAGAGCAGCGCGCCGAAGCGCCGCGGGTCACGCAGACGCAGCGTCGTGCCGGCAAACAGCAGGTCGAAGTGATCGTGCGCCTGTGCCGGCGTCGCCGGCGGCACCAGGCGCAGGCTACCCGACATCCCGAGGTGCAGGATCAGCCAGCCACCGCCGCTGCCGCTCTGGCAATCGAACAGCAGATACTTGCCGCGGCGGCGGATCGTCTCGACGCGCAGGCCGGTGAGGCGCGCATCCAGCCCGGTGGGGATATCGTGCCGCAATCGCGGCGTCCGCACAACGGCGCCGGCAATGCATTGCTGCGCGAGAAAGGGGAGCAGTCCCTGCCGGCTGACTTCGACTTCGGGGAGTTCTGGCATTGCTGCGACCACGAAAAGTCCATAACATGCGCGAACGGATTATGACGCAAAGCAACCGTCGATTCGTGCAACCGTCCGCGTCAGGCAAGGAAAACATGAAACCGATCACCCCAAGCGTCCTCTGCGCAGCCTTGGCGCTCGCCGCCAGCGTTCCTTCGCTCGCCGCTGACGAGGCGCTCATGGCCGGACAGGCGGGCCCCGCGGCCCGTCAGTCCCGCAAGGCCCCGCCGCCGGCGCCGCGGCCCGACGACAAGGACTACAGCGGACTCAGTGCACAGGTGGTCTACCAGGCACTCCTTGCCGAAGTCGCCCTGCAGAGGGGCAGGAGCGACTTCGCCAGCGACGCCTATGCCGACCTCGCGCGCCGCACGCGCGACCCCGCCATCATCGCCCGCGCCGTCGAAGTGGCCGGGCAGGCACGGCGGGTCGAACTCGTTCTCGCGCTTGCGCGCCTGTGGGTCGAGGTCGAGCCGGACTCGAAGCGGGCGCAGCAGGTCCTGGTCGGCGTGCAGATCATGACCAATCAGCTCGATGGCCTCGCACCGCAGTTGATCGGCATGCTGGAGCAGGATCGCGCCGCGCTGCCGGCCAACCTCGTCGCACTCAACCGGATGTTTGCCCGCAGCCCGGATCGTCAGGCCGTCCTGGCGCTCGTCAGTCAGGTCTGCGCGCCGTTCTTCGGCCTCGCCGAAGCCCACTATGCGGTTGCCGTGGCGGCGAGCTCGGCCGGCCAGGAGGCACGCGCGCTCGCCGAAGCCAGGCAGGCGCTCGAACTGCGTCCGGACTGGGAAGCTGCTGCACTGCTCGAAGCGCAGATCCTCGCCGCAAAATCGTCGGCGGCGGCGATCAGCGCATTGCAGGGCTTCATCGCCCGTCATCCGAAATCACCCGACGTCCAGTTGCAGCTGGCGCGACTGCTGGTCGGCGAGAAGCGTTACAGCGAAGCCAAGCGCCACTTCGAGCAGTTGCTCGTGAGCTACCCGAACAACCCCGACGTGGTCTTCCCGGTGGCCCTGCTGGCGCTGCAGGAGAACGACGTCGCGCTCGCCGAGAAGCAGCTCAAGCACCTGCTGACGCTTGAGCTGCCGAACAAGAGCGCGCCCTACTACTACCTCGGCCAGATTGCCGAAGACGGCAAGCGGCCCGACGAAGCGCTCGCCTGGTACGGCCAGGTCGGCCCGGGCGAGCAGTATCTGCCGGCACAGCTGCGCAGCGCCGCGATCGTTGCCCGCTCCGGCAAGCTCGAAGAGGCGCGCGCCATGCTCCGCCAGGCGGCGGAGAGCCGGCCCGAACTGCGGGTCCAGCTGGCGCTCGCCGAAGCCGCGCTGCTGCGCGATGCCAAGCAGACCGAGGCGGCACAGGCAGTCCTCGAGCGCGAGCTGCAGCGGCAGCCGCAACAGCCCGAACTGCTCTACGAATCGGCCCTGCTGGCGGAAAAGCTGGGCAACATGGACGTCGTCGAGAGCCGCCTGCGCAAGCTGATCGAGCTGCAACCCAACAGCGCGCAGGCCTACAATGCCCTTGGTTACTCGTACGCCGATCGCAACATCCGGCTCGAAGAAGCGCGGCAGCTGATCGAAAAGGCGCTGCAGCTCGCGCCGAACGACGGCTTCATCCTCGACAGCATGGGTTGGGTACTTTACCGGCAGGGAGACCTCGAAGGCGCCCTCGACTACCTCCAGCGCGCGCTCGCACAGCGCCAGGATCCGGAGATCGCAGCGCACCTCGGCGAGGTCCTGTGGACGCTCGGTCGCAAGCACGAGGCGCAGCGCATCATGCTCGAAGCGCAGAAGAAGGACCCGTCGCACGAGGCACTCAACGAGGCGATCAGGAAGTTCAGCCCTTGAACCGGCGAAACGCCTCGGCAAGCGGCCAGCGGGATGCCTGCCGCCGCTACCTGGGAATGTTTCTCGTGGCACTCACGCTGGCCGCCTGCAGCACACGGCCGCCGCTCCAGCAGCCCAGCCCGGCAGCGCTGCAACGCGACCAGCTGCAGGACTTCGTCCTCGTCGGCCGCTTCACGCTGCGCGACGCAGCGCGCAGCTACGCCGGGCGAATCGAGTGGCACCATCAGGGCGAGCGCGACGCGCTGCTGCTGTCGTCGCCACTCGGCCAGGGCATCGCCGAGATCACCGGCGACGGCAGTGGTGCCCGCCTGCGCAGCAGCGATGGTGGCGAGCGGACTGCCGCCAGCAGCGACGAGTTGCTGCAGGACGTCCTCGGCTACCCGATCGGCCTCGGCAGACTGCTCGCCTGGCTGCGTGGCAGCAATGCCGAAGGCAGCCGGCTCGAGCGCGACGCGCTCGGCCGGCCGCTGCGCCTGCGCCACGAGGACTGGCGCGTCGACTACGAGTACGATACCGACGCGCCGCAGGCGCTGGCCGATCGGCTTTTCGTCGAACGTGAAGGCGGCTTCGTGCTGCGCCTGCGCATCGAGGAGTGGCGGCTGCCCAGCGCGACGAACGCAGCGCCATGAGCCTGCCCGCTTCCACCTGGGACTGGGACAGCAGCTACCCGGCACCGGCCAAGCTCAACCTGTGCCTGCGCATCGTCGGCCGGCGCAGCGACGGCTACCACCTGCTGCAGACCGTCTTCCGCTTTCTCGAACACGCTGACCGCCTGCACTTCTCGCCGCGCGACGACGCTGCGATACGACTCACCACACCCCTGCCCGGGGTGCCACCCGAGAACGACCTGAGCGTCCGCGCCGCCCGCCTCCTGCAGACCGAGAGCGGCTGCCGCCAGGGCGTCGACATCCATGTCGAAAAGCGCCTGCCACTGGGTGGCGGGCTCGGCGGTGGCAGCTCCGATGCCGCCACCGTGCTGCTCGCGCTCAACCATTTGTGGCAACTCGGCCTGCCGCGTCAACGCCTGCAGCAGATCGGCCTCGCCCTCGGCGCCGACGTCCCGGTCTTCGTCTTCGGCAGCAATGCCTTTGCCGAGGGCGTCGGCGAAACTCTGCGCGCGATCGAACTGCCGGCGCGCTGGTATGTCGTCGTCGAGCCGCCGGTGCAGGTGCCAACCGCCCTCATCTTTGCTGCCCCCGAACTGCGCCGCGACGCACCGGCAATCACGGCCGACGACTGGCACCCCGGCGCCATCGGCAATGAGCTCGAGGCGGTCGCCTGCAGCCGCTTCCCGGCGATCGCCGACTGCCTCCGCCAACTGTCGGCTGCCGCCGCGCCCGCGCGCGCGCGCATGACGGGTTCCGGCGCCTGTGTCTTCGCCGAGTGCAGCAGCCACGAGCAGGCAGCGGCAACGCTGCGGCGACTGCCGTCAGGCATGCGTGCCTGGGCGAGCGCCGGCGCCGCCGCACACCCGCTGCGCGATCTCGCGCGCTGAAGCGGCGACGACTGCCCGCCACGCGACCCGTCCGCCGTCGCCGCTGACCGTCGGCGCCCTTTTTTTCCTGACGAAAGCCCGCTATAATGCGCGCCTCGTTCGCCATCAAGGTGCTGCGAGAGACCGCTGGGGAGTCGCCAAGTTGGTCAAGGCACCGGATTTTGATTCCGGCATTCGAAGGTTCGAATCCTTCTTCCCCAGCCATTACATTTCTGTCAAAGCGGGCAGGCGTCCTTACCTGCCCGTCTTGCTTTATGGGGCGCCGTGACGCAGGCCCCAGAGGAAGCGCAACATGGCCTACGACAGCCTGATGGTCTTTACTGGCAACGCCAACCCGGCACTCGCCGCCGACGTCGTCAGGAACCTCAGCATCTCGCTCGGCCGTGCGCATGTCGGACGCTTCTCCGACGGCGAGATCAGTGTCGAGATACAGGAACACGTTCGTGGCATGGACGTCTTCATCCTGCAGTCCACCTGCGCGCCGGCGAACGAAAACCTGATGGAGATGCTGATCATGGTCGACGCGCTCAAGCGCGCCTCGGCCGCCCGCATCACCGCGGCCATCCCGTACTTCGGCTACGCGCGCCAGGATCGCCGCGTCCGTTCGGTGCGCGTGTCGATTGCCGCCAAGCTGGTGGCAGACCTGTTGACCGCCGCCGGCGTGCACCGGGTGTTGACCATGGACCTGCATACGGAGCAGATTCAGGGCTTCTTCAGCATCCCCGTCGACAACATCTATTCGCTGCCGATCATGCTCGGCGACGTCTGGAAGAACGATTTCGAAAACCTGATGGTCGTCTCGCCCGACGTCGGCGGCGTCGTCCGCGCCCGCGCGCTGGCGAAGCGCCTTGAATGCGATCTGGCGATCATTGACAAGCGGCGCCCGAAAGCCAACGTCTCCGAGGTGATGAACATCATCGGCGAGGTCGAGGGCCGCACCTGCGTCATCATGGACGACCTCGTCGACACCGCCGGCACCCTCTGCAAGGCGGCAACCGCGCTCAAGGAGCATGGTGCGAAGAAGGTGCTCTCCTACTGCGTCCACCCGGTTCTCTCAGGCAATGCCGTCGAGCGCATCAACACCTCGGATCTCGACGAACTGGTGGTCACCGATACCATACCGTTGCGTGACGACGCCAAGGAGTCGCCGCGAATCCGGGTTCTCTCGGTCGCCGGCATGCTGGCCGAGACGATCCGCCGCATCAGCAACGAGGACTCGGTCTCGTCGCTGTTCATCGAGTAGCCGGAGGCAGCCAGCTGCCGCCCGGCGCAGTCCTTTCTCAACCCCCCGTCTGGTCGCGGGCGGGGTATGTCCAACCAGGAGCTGTCCATGAAGTTTCAGATTGAAGCGCGCAAGCGCACCTTGCAGGGGTCCGGAGCGAGCCGCCGCCTGCGTCGCCAGAGCCGTGTTCCGGCGATCATCTACGGTGGTCCGAAGCCGGTCGAACTGATCGACATCGATCACAACGAAATTCTCCTCAACCTCGCCAAGGAAGCCTTCCACTCGTCGGTCCTGACGCTGCAGGTCGATGGCGCCGCCGAGAGCGTCGTCCTGCGCGACTCGCAGGTGCATCCGTGGAAGCCGCTGGTCCTGCACTGCGACTTCCAGCGGGTCGATGCCGAACACGCCATCCACCAGCGGATTCCGCTGCATTTCATCAACGCCGAAATCGCGCCGGGCGTCAAGATCGCCGGCGGCAACGTCTCGCACGTGCACAACGAAATCGAGGTCAGCTGCCTGCCGCAGGATCTGCCGGCCTTCATCGAAGTCGACCTCAAGGACCTCGAATCGGGCCACTCGATCCATGCTTCCGAGGTCGTCCTGCCGCCCGGTGTCAAACTGCTGCTGCATGGCGACGACTATGTCGTGGTGTCGATTCCGGCCAGAAGGAGTGGTGCCGACGTCGAGGAAGGCGAAGCCGGGACCGCCGCCTAGGCCCCCGCTTCCCCGCCAGGCCGCCGCCAGGCATTCGCTGCCGGCGGCGGCTTGTTGTTTTCCCCGCGCACGAGACGCCATGCCCCCACCCCGCCTGATCGTCGGCCTCGGCAACCCCGGCAGCGAGTACGAGGACACCCGGCACAACGTCGGCTTCTGGTTCATCGACCATCTGGCGCGGCAACTGCCAGTGCGGCTGACGCCGCAGGGGAAGTTCTTCGGCCGCCTGGCGCGGCACGGTGAACTCTGGCTGCTGCAACCGGCAACCTACATGAATCTCTCCGGGCAGGCGGTCGCCGCCGTCGCCCGTTTCTACCGCATCACCGCCGACGAAACCCTCGTCGTCCATGACGATCTCGACCTGCCCCCCGGCAGCATCCGCCTCAAGCAAGGTGGCGGCAACGGCGGCCACAATGGTCTCAAGGACATCCAGTCGCGTCTGGCGACGCCCGATTTCTGGCGGCTGCGGCTGGGCATCGGCCATCCCGGCGAGCGCAGCGAGGTCATCAACTACGTCCTCAAGGCGCCGCGGCGCGAGGAACGGGAGCTGATCGAGCCGGCGATCGACCGTTGTCTGCTCGCCTGGCCGCTGCTCGCCGCCGGCGACTACGCCGCGGCACAACGACAGTTGCACCTGAAAACCGTCTGACCATGGAAACCTGCCAATGAGCCTCCAATGCGGTATCGTCGGCCTGCCGAACGTCGGCAAGTCCACCCTTTTCAACGCCCTGACCAAGGCGGGAATCGCGGCCGAGAACTACCCCTTCTGCACCATCGAGCCGAACGTCGGCATCGTCGAAGTCCCCGACCCGCGCCTGCAGCAGATCGCCGCCATCGCCAGACCGCAGCGCGTGCAGCCGGCGATCGTCGAGTTCGTCGACATTGCCGGCCTGGTTGCCGGCGCCTCGAAGGGTGAAGGGCTCGGCAACCAGTTCCTCGCCAACATCCGCGAGACCGACGCCATCGTCAACGTCGTCCGCTGTTTCGACGACGAGAATGTCGTCCATGTCTCCGGCCGCGTCGACCCGCTTGCCGACATCGAGACCATCCTCACCGAACTGGCGCTCGCCGACCTCACTGCCGTCGACCGCACGCTGAACCGCGACATCAAGAAGGCGCGCGCCGGTGACAAGGAGGCACAGAAGATCGTTGGCGTCCTCGAGCGGCTGCAACCGCACCTCAACGAAGGCCAGCCCGCGCGGACGCTGCCGATGAGCAGCGATGAGCGGGCACTGCTCAAGCCGCTCTGCCTGCTGACGATCAAGCCGACGATGTACGTCGGCAATGTCCTCGAGGACGGCTTCGAGAACAACCCGCACCTCGAACGCCTGCGCCAGCACGCTGCCGCCGAGGGCGCGCCGGTGGTCGCCCTGTGCGCCAAGATCGAGGCCGAACTGGCCGACCTCGACGATGAGGACAAGGCCGTCTTCCTCGCCGATCTCGGCTTCGCGGAACCCGGACTCAACCGCCTCATCCGCGCTGCCTACCAGCTCCTCGGCCTGCAGACCTACTTCACCGCTGGCCCCAAGGAAGTTCGCGCCTGGACCATCCATATCGGCGATACGGCGCCACAGGCCGCCGGCGTCATCCACAGCGATTTCGAGCGCGGCTTCATCCGCGCGCAGACCATCTCCTTCGCCGACTTCATCGCCTGCAAGGGCGAACAGGGCGCCCGCGAAGCCGGCAAGATGCGCGCCGAAGGCAAGGAATACGTCGTCAGGGACGGCGACGTGCTGAACTTCCTGTTCAACGTCTAGGCGGATGCCGATGGGGTTCCGGCAACACCGGACCCCGCCAGGCAGAACGTTCCCGTCGCGCACGGACGGCCGCTCCCGGGCCCCCGCGCTGGCGGCGATTTCGCGACTGCCTGATCTTGTCGCAGCCGAGCGAATTCAGTTACTGTCCCCGTAATACCGCATGACCATCTCCTCGATTGCTGCGGGGACGTCCCCCGCAGCGAGGAGGATCGAGGATTAACGAGTGAGTTGGGAAAGGGGGCGTCGAGGCCTCGATCACTTCAAACGAAAGCTGGAGCCGAAAGACGGCGGCGACCGAGGCGCCGGGGTGCCTACTCCGGCGCGTAGCGCTTCAGTTCAACGTGAAGGACACCGGAGCTGCGCGGCTTTATCGCGCAGCGTTCGGTGGACCGCAGGCTTAGACATCGTCATGCTAGGCCGATCTTCTCGAGGATAGGACGCCACTTCTGCACCGCGATCTTCTTGAAGCCAGATGGCTTTGGATGAAGTTCGTTTGCCCAGTCTCCTTCCACAAGCGTATCGGTGCTATCCACGAGAATGATGCGTGCTTTGTCGATCTTAGTTAGCTCTTCCAGTTCAGAGGTAATTCGATTGATCAAGTGCTTGATGCACTCGTGATGTAGCTTGTCAGGAACTTTGGCGTCTATCAACGCTGGCTTAAGCCAAGCTCCTTTGCTTCCGAATACACCCTTACCGGAAGGAAAAGCATAGTCGTAATTGTGCATAACGATCGTCGTCTTCGTGGTTGTCGATGCAAGCACCTGACCGATCAGGGCACGATAACTGTCAGAAGTCTTTCTCATCAGCCAGTTAAGCGTTCTCTCATCATCACCTGGCTTGAAGCAGTCGGCAGCTTTTTTCGCCTTTGTGCAATCGTCATTCAACAAGGGCCGCAGATCGTTGAAACCAGCAAAGTCATTTCCACCACCGCTGATAAACACGCTGGAAAGTGCCGATCCGTGATGGCTCAACGCGGTTTTGACAGACTTGCTGTATTTTCCATAAACGTAGTCGAACGCCTCTGCTCCATTGTTACCGAGGGCAAGGACGTAGTGCTCTTTCTTTGCGACGAGGCGCCCTAGTTGGTTCACTAGCGAACCACCGGGGAACGGATACCAGAACCAAGAGTCTCCGATTGCGAGAATGGACGGATAGTGACTGTCGTTTTGCATAGACGGCCAATCCCAGTACACGTTTTCAAAATTCATGCTCTCTCTCCTCGTAGATGATTGATGCGACGAACCGATGCCCAATCGGGATAGGAGAAAGCCTCGCGGCCTCCCCCTCCCGCACCACCGGACGAACGGGTCACGTATCCGGCGGTTCGATGAAGCAAATTCCTACCGCGGCGCAAGGCTCGGCAGTCCCATTCGTTCGAAGAAGCGCAAGGGTAGCACGATCGACAGGGCCGACTTCTGCGACACCCGCCATGGACCGTGTGCGGACTTGCTGGCATGCCACGCTTCACGCACCGACACGCCGCGTTTGCGCAGTTCCCGATAGCCCGCTCGACCCCATTGCTTCCAGAGAAGGCTTGCAGGTCCATATCCACCACCCAGTGGTAGCCGCCTCGGATATTGGCCTGGACGGCGCGGACGGCCTGGTGGGCCGAGCGCTTCGGGCGGAATCCGTAGCTCTGGGGGTGAAAGTGCGGTTCCCATAGCGCCGAGATGACCTGCGCGATGGCTTGCTGTATGAAACGGTCCAACACCGTCGGGATGCCCAGCGGGCGTTTCTTCCCGTCGGCCTTGTCGATTTCCACGCGCTTGACCGGTTGCGGACGGTAGCGGCCCGCCTCCAGTTGCTCGCGGATTTCCGGCCAGTGGTGTCGGAGGTAGTCCGGAAGTGCCTCAACGGTCATGCCGTCGAGATCCGGCGCGCCCTTGTTCTGGCGCACTTGCTTCAGGGCGCGTCGCAAATTGGTCCGATCCAGCACCTGGGCCAGCAACGCTTGGGAAGGAATCGACTCGGGGTTCCCTGACAATCCAGCGACGAGTTCATCCTGCGGGGTTGCCGCAGCCTGCGTGAGCAGGTGGTCAGATGCGGTCCCGTCTCTCTTCGTCATGGTCCTTCGTCTTTCATCGTTCGGGCCTTCGGTGGGAAGCGCCACCCACTATGCCCTCTGCTGACTTCTCCACGGCATTCAGCGCCAGTCACCCAACGCCCAGCCTCGTTGCTCTGAGGCACCGGGGAGACCTCCCGGGGTAAGACGCGTTACCTTCGCTGCGTGGACGCCGGATTTACAAAATGCACCCCAGCCGCAGATGGCGGGCTTCGCGGTCACGTGCCCGCTCGCCCCGGATGCATCACGCCTCATATCCGGTTTTTGTTCATCGCCCCGCAGCTTTGGATTGGGCTTCCAACCGCTCGCAGAGCTCGCGTCGTTCCAGCGGCCAAGAGCAAAGCAGTTTGCTCTTGGAAACCCCGCTTCCACCCTCCGCACCTCGCCTCACGACGACGCACTTGCCCTTCTCCTTGCCTTCGGCTCTGCGTAGTGGGGTTCGACGCACCGCAGGTGCGGCAAAACCTGACCATAGGACTTGCACCTATGAAGTAACGCGCCATGCCCGGCGCACACCTTCAAAATCACCGGCCTGCGCGGCCTTTCGCGCAGGTCCGGTGGACTGCAGGGTTAGCGAAGTAATCGGGCCGCGGCCGCAAATCGTCCCGAAGTAAGTCATTGCGAGGTGTATACAAATCAATCACTTGAGATGACTTACTTGAGAGCCGTCGCCGTTCCACTAACGCTCATCCTCAAGCACCTTCGAGACCCCAACGAGGTAGGCCATCGAGTTCTTTCGTACGAGGTTTCGGCGTTGCACGTAGTAATCAACGACCGCTGGAACTGCGGGTGCGAGGGCTCCAGCGAATGCGGCGATCGCCGTGGGAAGACTCAAACTTGCAAGGTATGCGAGCGATATTGTCGGCACTTCCCATTTCGTGACCGCTTTGACGAGGTCTCCGAATAGCTTGTCACGGGCCAAGGCCATTTCGGACCGAAGCTCCAGCATGCGTGGACGAACGTCATTCACGATAAGCCTTGCTGCCTCTGCGCCAAACTGTTCGGCAGGGATATCGAGAAGTTTCTGTCCCAAGCGCTCAACTTCCAAAGACCAGGCGGCATATGCATCTTTGGCTGACGTCCGGTATTCGAAGAGGTCCTTCATATTCAGATTTGACAGGGACTCATCTGGGAGAACCGACTTCGTTATCGCCAAACCAAGCAGGGACGCGGCAGAGGCTGGCTGAGAAACGTAATTGCGGTCTGATGCGCGGAGCGCGATCAGATGGCAAAAGTATGGATCATCAGAAACGGGGCTAAGCTGTGCTGACTCCGCGACTATCAGAGCGTTTGTCACTTGGATCGATGCTTCGATAAGCAGGGTGCTGAGGGTCTGTCGACGCCCTGCCACCGTGTCTGGAACAAAGAGCAGCTTTGGTTCGGTCGGGCTTCCGTACTCTCCTTCATAAAGGGTTGGGTCCTTGAGGAGTTCATCAAGCACTTGATGTCCAGTACCCCAGCCGTAGTTCGCTTTTAGCTGAACGAGGCGACGCTGAAATGTCTCGTCATTCTTCAGCCCATCAAGGACGGTGCGAATAAAGTTGGCGTCCTTTAGGTCCGCCTCAATGTAGCGAAGATACAAGTCCCTCTTTTGCCCGTCAGGTGGAACGTGTACTGAGAACGAAACCGGTGCGTCGTCGATACGAAACTGGCGAAACTCAGAATCGCGTCCAACGGTCCCAAAATTTCCCACCATGACCGACGGGCGATCCATGAAGGCAATCTCGTCCGCTAGCAAGACTAGTCGTTTAAGGGTCTCGAAGCTACAGATCGTCCCGCCGGAGTAGAGAACGCGCATGTTTGTCTTTCTGCGACGGCTAACGTTTGACGTGAGGGGCCACCGTAGCGGCGAAGCCGCGAAGGGAACCTGCAAGCGCAGCTTGCAGGCGGTCCCTCTCGACGGAATGGTTAGGCCAGAGAGCGCTACTCACGGAAAGCTGCCTCAAGATCGGCTTCGCGAGTGGTGGCCACAAAGAAGTTAAACATCAGATCGATGGCCTCTTGAGCGTCGGCCTCCATAATCGCAACAGGATGAGCCTTCTCCTCCATGACTCTCGCTCCAAGCGTATGTGGATGATCACTTTCCTTAAGATGAGCGAATGAGTTGCGGCGCAGGCTTAAGGCCTTAGCTCTTTGGAGCCAATCGGGAGGAAATAGCTTTACTTCGATTGCCATGTCAATGGCCTGACTGAATAACGGGCTCCCCTTTGTGCGCCCCTTGAGTTGAAGCTCTTCAACGAGAGCGTGTTCGATAAACGCCATTGCGACGAACAGGGTCGCCACGAAATGGCCATCAGTGAATGTTCCGCGCGCTTCCTCTATAAGCCTTAGTGTCTCTGCCCTTCCCATTATCATTGGGTAGCTTGCACTGTGCAGAGACAGCCATTCAATGCGGTTAGCGCGCTCACTGCGCCGCATGGCGTCGCTTTCACTCAAGGCGAGCAGAAGTTTTTCGCGCATGTTGTCAGGGGCGGAATTCATGTGAGGCCTAACGATGAGCATCACCGGACGGCAGCGGCGGGCGAAGCACGCCGTTGACTGTCCGGTGTATGCGTGGGTTGGGCGTCTTTGCTGTGCCGACTAAGGAAGTCTTGTGCTTCATGAACTAGCCGCTCCTGGAGATTGGCGTGTTGCGCATTCGGCGAAGGCTGCTCCAGCATTCGTTGCACTGAGTACCGGGCCGGACGCAATCTGGGCTTGTGCCCGTTGAAGTACAGGTTCCAGAGCGCCGAGTACAGGCGCCCGAGAAAGACCAAGAGCTGACGCAACTCCTTCAGGTTAGTTTTAGCGAACAGCTCGCCTACCTGCTCGCGAGTAGTGACACCCCTGTGGGCGAACACCTTGTGGCGAAGCGGGCGATACTTTTCTTCGTAAAGCTTTCGTCTGATTGCGACATGCCGCTTTAGCGTGCGGAAGTCTTCTCGCGATGGCACATACACCGTTGCAAGGTACTCCGGTAGCCATTCGTCAGCGTTCGCGGAGAGCTTGCGCTTTCGGGCAGCCAGTGCATCTTTGCAGAAGATGTCGAGGTTCGCATGCGCCAACGCCAAGAGCCGTGTGACGCTGTGGTTGTCTGGATCGGGATCGAAGACTCGCCCCAGCGCGACAAGTGCAGAACCCTGTAGCGCACCCAGAGCGGTGTTCCAGAACAGTGGCGCTTCATTCAGTAGGCGGAAGACCGCTTTGTCTTTCGCCGCGACAGCGTGTATCGCGTCCCACGCGAAAAAGAACTGCAGGGCACTCTGCGCCTCGGTGCGGAATAGCTCAAGCTGGCTCTCGAAGTCTGCGGACGGCGACGGCATGGTTGTCAGGTCGCCCAACGTCGCAATAACCGGCTTGCGCGGCTTTTCGCGCAGGTCCGGTTGACTGCCGGGTTGGGGCTCAGGCGGCTATCTTTTTGAGCACTTGGACACAAAGGTTGATACTCCAGATGCGTTTAGAGCCTTGCTGTCTTTGTGAGATGAGAGATAGAGGTAGCCGCGCTTCTTATCAACTGTGTAGAGCATTGCCGCCGAGCCTGAAGGGCCAGAGTCGAGAGCGACACCGCTAATCGACTCAGGACTGCGATGAAATACAACTGCTTTCCAAACCTTCTCTGCCCCGCCAGAAGCTTTTGAGTCACCCCACACAATTGTCATTTCTTTATCGTCGACGATGACCACTGGCTGTACGCCGGTGAATCCGTCGGGAGCGACCTTGTGGTTCTCAAGAGACCACATGGCGATTCCTTTGGGTTCGCCACACCGAAAAACTTCGGCCATGCTGGATATTGGAATGGCAAGAAGAAGCAAGCAGAGGACAGATCGCATGGTGCTTCCTATTGGTGAGTCCCAACGTAGAGCTAACCGGCGCGAGCTTGCGAGCGTCCGAGTTGAGCGCCTTGTTGGGCGTTTTTCTCCGCATCGTGTAAAACTCGTGCCAAGGTGCGCAAAGCCTCGTTAACGGCCTGTGAGTTAGGGAACACCTTTGCAACATCCGAATCAAGTAAAACAGTTACTGCCGTGTTTTCAAAGGCGCCGGCGTATTTTCCACGAACACCGCCTGTCATGGAGGCAAAGTCGTATTCATCACGCATCTCGTTAGATTCACCAGTGTGTTGATTCTGTTTCATAGTAAGCTCGCTCTTTTTTGGTCGCTTTACGCGCACTGATAATTCGAATGCTGTCATTGCGGAATATGTGAGAGATAACCAAGACATTTCCGGATGATGACAGCACAATGATGAGATACCGATCTTCATCGGCCGAATGGTCCAAATCAGGATAGGCTGGAGATAGTGGGTCTCGAAACACGGTGATGGCCTCCTGAAAGGCTATGCCGTGTTTCCTCGAGCTGTTCTCGGCTTTATCGACGTTCCACTCAAAGTCCATTCAATTTGCCCTGCGTGCTTCGGAGCTTGCCCGGCCAACGTTCAAATTCAGCGGTGAGCGAAGCGAGTCCGCCGGAATGCAGAGTTGGGCAACGGCTGTAACGGGGCAGGGATGTGTTTCCAGCCCTCCGCTTCGCTTTGAATTTCAGATTTTCGAATCTCTTCGGCAATGCGCCGGATGTCAAAACCAGATTCTTCGGCTAACGCCTCCTTGATCGCCCTTACCTCAACGATGATCTCGTCATTCACTTTCTTCTCCTAGCAGTTCTTCTGGTGTGCAGATGAATGGTAGCAGCAAGCCAATGCTTTCCAGATGTGCGGCGATTCGTGCCTGAATTATCGGATTGGCAATATGGCGGCAATTCCATGTCAGCAAGAAATCCATGCCGTGGGCAGTAGCAATTGCAACATGCAAGGCATCTTCAGCCGCTTTCTCCGGGACAATGCTCAGAGCTAGCAGTGATTCCGCAATCTCAATGGCTTGGTCGTTGATAGCCAATGACGAAAACTCGCGCACTGCGTCCAATCTACGAAGGGCGGCAGCCGGGTCACCTGCCCTACATTCTCTGATAACCACATCAGACACAAAACAACGGTAAAGGTTGCGACGATCCCACCACCTCCGGGTGACCAGTTGATGAGCCGCCCCAAGCAAGGAACTACTCTCTCGTGCAGAAAGATAGCTCACGATCGAGGTTTCAACGTAGACCGATGGTAGTGGATTTTCCATACTTACACCTTAAAAACCGTAGTCTGTTGTTCCAACCTTGCCGTCTCGCCAGCACCGACTTTTCGGAAAATCGACCCTGGCCCCTTTTTTTCCCGGTGGAATGACGGGTTGGACGAAGCCGCTGCGCGGAGGAAACGGCGGCGCTGCAGTCGTGCTGAAGTCAAGATGTGACCTCGACCCTCACCCGAGGGATGTTGATGACGAAAGCGAGGTTACCGCAAGATGGAAGACATGTCAGCTGTCGCAGCGACCGGTTTTGACCGGAACTGCGAACTGCACCTGAAGCACCTGAAGCTCAAGGGCTTGCAGCCGAAGACGATCGAGGCGCATGCGCGCGCCAT
>DDUX01000010.1 GCA_002345025.1 Candidatus Accumulibacter iunctus
CATGGGCCATCTCTGCCAGGTTCAGCGTGTCGCGGATTTCCTCGGTGATCAGCGCGCCGCGCGTGAACCGCCCCAGGCGGCGCTCCAGGCCATAGGCGACGAGGGTCGCCGTCGGGATTCCCCAGGCCCGGAAAGCCTGCAGGTTCTGCCACTCGGCACGCACCCGCTGCAGGCCGAACCAGCGACGCAGGCCGAACCAGCGGCGGACGGCACTCTTGCCCTTGCCGCTGCCGGTGTAGCACTTGACATAGTAGCGCCGGCCGTCGACGCTGACGCGCAGGACACGACTGATCAGATCGTGGGTAATGGGTTCACCTTCGAGAGAGAACACCCGCTCGAGGTCGGCAAACAGGGGGGCGGCCGGGCCGCTCGCGAACTCGGGGTTGAGGTACCAGTAATTCATGTCATCTCGCCTCGGGCAAGCTTGCGCTCGTAACGTGCCTGCAGTCGCTGCGCCGTACGCTGCAGGTGGTCGAGCAGGGAGGCTTCCTGGCGCAGGACCAGACGCAACGGCCGGGCGAAATAGACCCTGACGAAACGCAGCAGATCGTTCCGCTTCAGGCCGATGCCGAGTGCCGAAAAATGGAGGGCGGCCAGGTCCTTGTCACGCCAGCGCCGTGGCGTCGCCGCACGTACCTGTGCCCGGTGCAGATCGATCAGTGACAGCCGCAACTGCTCGGGCGTCGGCGGCGGCGCCAGATGGACGAGGAAGTGGCAGATGTAGAAGTCGCGATGGTTGACACCGGCGCCGTGCATTCCCCGGGCCATTTCGGCGACACGCCGGACCAGCGCCCGTTTCAGCCGAAGCTCGGGCGGCCGCGTCGACCAATCGGCACAGTAGTCCTCCAGGCTCACGGTCGGCGCCAGTTCTTCAGTGACGATGAACGACGACTGCCGCGCCGGATTCCTGCCGCTGCAGCCACAGGCGACCACGCGCATGGTATCGACGCCGCAGCTGTTCAGACGCTGCACCGCCTGCCACTCGTTCTGCGCGCCCAGCACCGGCAGGCGGCAGCGAAGGAGGTTCTTGGCGATCTCGGCCCAGCCGACCCCGCGATGAATCTTCACGAAATAGCCACGCCCGGCGACCTCCGTACGCAAGGTGCGGCGTGCCTCAAGCTGGCGAAAGGTCGTGCCCGGCAGTTCCTCGACGGCGACGAACGGATCCTGCCCCGACCATAGGGAACGGAAAGGTTCGTCGAGGTAGAGGAGGCGCGCGCTCATTTCAGGATGACGTCGGCGGCGTGCTCGGCATTGGCATAGATGTCGGCGACCTCGGCGAAAGCGAGGCCATTGGCCTGCCAGCGGCGGCGCGCGGGCTCGTCCTCGAGCATCCTGAGCAGCGTCTGGTCGAGGGAGGACTGCACGAAAGGCTCATCGATGATCACACCGGCATCGGCCTCGACGATGTAATGCGCGTAGCCACAGACGGCGGTGGCAAGTACCGGCAATCCGGCAACCAGCGCCTCGAGCAGCACGGTGCCGGTATTCTCGTTGTAGGCAGGATGGAGCAACAGGTCGGCGCCGAGCAGAAAGCGCGGAATGTCGCTGCGTCCCGGCAGGATGCGGACGCGCTCGGCAACGCCAAGCAGGCGCGCCTGTCCCTGGAAGAAGCGCGGATCGTCATCGCCGATGACCAGCAGCCGACACCGGTTGCCGAGTTCGAGCGGTAGTACAGCCAGTGCTTTCAGGCTGCGATCCAGGCCCTTGGTCCGGAATCCCGAGCCGAGTTGCAGGAGCAGGAACTGGTCGTCGCGCAACCCGAACTCGTCACGCAGCGCCGCGCGGACCGCCGCCGCGTCGGGCGGCGCCCGCCTGTCCGGTGAGATTCCGGGAGGCAACAGGTGGAATCGCTCTGCCGCGGTGCCATAGTAGGTCTGGAAGAGACGCTGCTGCACCAGCGACAGAATGAGGATCTCGACCCGCGCGTCGGAACCGAATACCGCCCGCTCGTAACCCGCGAAAAAGCGGTAGCGCCCCGACAGGCGATAGAGCGACCCGCGCTGCGTGCGCGCCTTCTCCTCGAAGCACGAGTCGGCGGCAAAGTACACATCAATTCCCGGCATCTTGTTGAAGCCGACGACGCGGTCGGCCGGATGCACCACCAGATGGCCCTGCACCCAGTCGCTGAAACGCCGGTAGCGGCGCTGGTTGGTCAGCCCACGAACCGGCACGAGGATCAGCTCGAAGCCGGCCGGCAGATCCCCGCGCCATTCCAGTGTGTACACCCTGATCGAGTGGCCCCGCGCCTGGCACGCCAGCGCCACGCGGAGGAAATCCCGCTGCAGGCCGCCAAACGGAAAGTACTTGAAGAGACAGAAGGCGATCTGCATCAGGCGCGCTCGCTGCCGCTGCCGATGCCCGGCGGCGATGAGCCGCACAGCGAAGTCATCACGGCGCCTGCTCGCTTCCCTGAGGTGGTGCGGCCTCGCTGGGGCGGCGCCCCTTGTAGCGGTTGTATCCCCAGAGATACTGGCCTGGACACTGGCGGATGAGTTGCTCGATCTCGTGATTGATCTGTTGCGCTCGCTCTTCGATGGTGCCCTCGATGGCTTGCGTCGGCTGCTGCAGGCGAAAATGATAGCCGGCACCGCCGGGAAGCCGTTCGGCCCAGACCATGATCACCGTCGCGCCGCTGTCGACCAGTCGCGCCGCCAGCGTCATGGTGTACGCCGGTTTGCCGAAGAAGTCGAGCCAGCGCCCGTCGCCGGCTTTCGGCACCTGGTCGGGCAGCATGCCGACCGCTTCGCCACGCTTGAGCGCCTTCAGCACGCTGCGCACTCCCGACAGATCGGCTGCTGCCAGGTGCAGCTGCGGCCGCGCCCGACCGTCTTCGATCAGCTTCTGCAGCCATGCCCGTTTCGGTGGCCGGTAGAGGCACGTGATGGGCGCCTGCGTGGACAGGTACTGTGCCGTGATCTCGAAGCAGCCCAGGTGCGGCGTCAGGTAGAGAATTCCCCTGCCTCGCCGCGTCGCCGCATCGGCCAGTTCCCAGCCCGAGACCTTGACCACCCGCGCAGCCGTCTCTGCCAATGGCCGCACCCAGACGCGCGTCAGTTCCAGCCCCGTCTTGCCCGCTTCGCCGATGGCAACCGGTCGTACCCGGCTTGCTTCTTCCTCACCGAGCGCCAGGCGCATGTTTTCGTCCATGTGGCGGCGGTAGGTCGGCGAGCACAGCCAGACGAGCCAGCCGAGCGCTGCCCCGAGCGCATGCAGCCAGGAAAGTGGCAGGTGGCCAAGGAGGCGAAGCAGGATAAGCACGCGGTCTTCCGAAGATGGCAGGGGATGGATGATGCAGCACAGGCGGCAGCGAAGCACGCTTTTGACTGAGCGCAAGGAGAAAAAGTATAATTATCCATCCGCCGAGTTAATCAGGACAACTTGCAGGGCGGAACGAGCCGCTGGAGCGGCCAGCAAATACTGCTAAAGCGTCGTCTGCTCGAACCCCGGAGCCGGCCACGCGGTCGTTTCGGGGTCTTTTTTTGGAGCAGACGCAGCGTGAGCAAAGAGTACCTCTTCACTTCGGAATCGGTTTCCGAAGGCCATCCGGACAAGGTCGCCGACCAGATCTCCGACTCCATTCTCGACGCCATTCTTGCCGAAGACCCGCCCGCACGGGTTGCCTGCGAGACTCTGGTGTCCACCGGTCTGGTCGTCATCTCCGGCGAGATCACGACCAAGGCACACATCAATTACCGCGAGATCGCCCAGGATGCAGTCCGCCGCATCGGTTACGACAACTCCGAGATCGGCTTCGACTACAAGAGTTGCGCGATCCTGACGGCGATCAACCGTCAGTCGCCCGACATCGCGCAGGGCGTCAACGAAGGCCAGGGTCTGGATCTCGACCAGGGTGCCGGCGACCAGGGCCTGATGTTCGGTTACGCCTGCGACGAGACCACGTCACTGATGCCGCTGCCGATCCACTACGCACATCGGATCATGCAGCGCCAGGCCGAGGTGCGCCGCGACGGCCGGCTGCCATGGCTGCGCCCGGATGCCAAGAGCCAGCTCAGCGTCCGCTACGTCGATGGCAGACCCGTCTCGATCGACACCATTGTCGTCTCAACGCAGCACGATCCCGGCGTGTCACACGCGCAGATTTCGGAAGCGGTGATCGAGGAGGTGATCAAGCCGGTCGTTCCGAAGGAACTGCTGACCGGCGATACCCGCTATCTCGTCAACCCGACCGGTCGTTTCGTCGTTGGCGGCCCGCACGGTGACTGCGGCCTGACCGGCCGCAAGATCATCGTGGACACCTACGGCGGCGCCGCCAGACACGGGGGCGGAGCCTTTTCGGGCAAGGATCCGTCGAAGGTCGACCGATCGGCCGCCTACGCCGCTCGCCACGTCGCCAAGAACGTCGTCGCCGCCGGACTGGCGTCGCGCTGCGAGGTGCAAGTCGCCTATGCCATCGGCGTTGCACGACCGGTTTCGCTGATGGTCAATACCTTTGGTACCGGCAAGGTGAGCGACGAACTCATCGTCGAGCTCATCGGCAAGCACTTCGACCTGCGCCCGAAGGGCATCATCCAGTCTCTCGACCTGCTGCGCCCGATTTATCGCAAGACCGCGGCCTACGGCCACTTTGGCCGTGATGAGCCCGAGTTCACCTGGGAAGCGACCGACAAGGCAGCGGCGCTGCGCGCTGCAGCGGGTCTCTCGTAGACACGCCAGCGACTCGAGGACACGACAAGGGGCCGTACGGCCCCTTCTTTTTTTGCCGTCGCTCGTCGCATCGCAGTGTAAACTGCTGCCTGTTCAGAAGGTGACGTGGCGGCAAAGGCGAATCGCGATGCTCAAGAAGATCGGCGTCAAGCAACTCAAGGTCGGCATGTACCTCAAGGAGTTCTGCGGCTCCTGGATGGAGCACCCATTCTGGCGCTCGTCCTTCGTCATCACCGACCCGAAGGACATCGATGCCATTCGCGCCAGCAGCATCCGCGAGGTATGGATCGACTCGACGAAAGGCCTCGATATCGCAGCGGATGAGCCGGTTTCCTCGGTCGCCGAACTCGAGGCACAGGTCGACGCCGAACTGGCAAGCGCTGCACAGGAGCAGCGTCAGCTCGAACGGGTTTCGACGGCGGCTGAGTTCGCCCGTGCGGCGAAGATCGTCGCCAGGTCGCGGCAGGCCGTCACCTCGATGTTCGAGGAGGCACGCATGGGCAAGGCGGTCGATGCGACGAGTGCCCAACGCATGGTCGAGGAGATCTCGGACTCGGTGAGCCGCAACCCGGGAGCGCTGATCAGCCTCGCCCGCCTGAAGACGGCTGACGACTACACCTACATGCACTCGGTAGCGGTCTGCGCGTTGATGGTCGCACTTGCCAGGGAGATGGGCCTGGATGAAAAGCAGACCCGTGCAGCCGGAAATGCCGGGCTGTTGCATGACCTTGGCAAGGCGGTGATGCCGCTGGAAGTGCTCAACAAACCCGGCAAGCTGACCGACGCCGAGTTTGCCATCATCAGATCGCATCCCGAGGAAGGCCACCGGCTACTTCTGCAGTCGAAGGGTGCCGACACGGTGGCGCTCGATGTCGTCCTCCACCATCATGAAAAGATTGATGGATCCGGCTACCCGAAACGCTTGCAGGGCGACGAGATCAGCATCTTCGCCAAGATGGGGGCGGTCTGCGACGTCTACGACGCGATCACCTCGAACCGGCCCTACAAGGCGGGCTGGGACCCGGCGGAGTCGGTGCGCAAGATGGCAGAATGGAGTCGGGGCCACTTCGACGCGCGCGTCTTTCAGGCGTTCGTCAAAAGCATCGGCATCTACCCGATCGGCTCACTGGTACTCCTCAGCTGTGGTCGCCTGGGAGTCGTCATGGAGCAGGGCGAGAAGTCACTCCTGACACCGCAGGTCAAGGTGTTCTTCTCGACGCGCGGCAACGCGCGCATCCGCCCAGAGATCATCGACCTCGGCCGCGCCGGCTGTCAGCACAAGATCGTCAGTCGTGAGGATCCGGAAAAGTGGAAGTTTCCCGACCTCAACGAGATGTGGTGCGCGATCCCGTCCTGACGCATCGCCCGCTTCGCCCTCCGGCAGGGACAGCGGGGTGGCCGCCCCGCTACTTGTGATAACCGCGAGCACCGCTCATGCGAGCGGACTGCGCCGTGTTCTCATGCCCGAACAGGCTCCATCCCTGATACTGAGCGCTGCTGAACAGGGCCAGCGCAAGCAGGCCGACGAGCCAGTTGGCCTTGATCATTTCAGTCCTCGTCTCCGTCGCCGCCCGCATCGTTGCCGACATCGCTCGCGTGCCAGCGTCGTGCCTCGAAAGCATTGCGCCGCCAGCGAGACAGCAGCGGGAAGATGGCGAGGAAGAGCAGCAGCAGCACATAGTTGGACCAGCCGGTCGGGTTGCGCACGACCTCGATGGTATCGACGACGGCCTCGCTGCTGTCGCTACCAAGTTCGTACTCGATCACCAGATGGTAGGTTCCCGCCGGCACGGCCTTGAACACCATTTCGTCCGTCGGCGATCCTTCGCTCCAGCCTTCGCCGTCGTCGACTCCCCGGTAGTGGCTGATCTCCTGCAAACCGAGGTAGGCCTCGCCGGTATTCTTCTCGACCAGCGTCGTGTTCACCGATAGCCAGTTATTCACGACGCTGGTCTGGTGCCGAACGAGCAGCGCGCGTGCGCGGCTCCTGAGGACAAATTCCTGGCTGCTCCGCGTCACTTCATCGTTCTGCGCCGGGAGAACGAGTCGCTGCCGCAGCACCAGTTCGGAGGCAAACAGGAAGGTGAAGGCCAACTGCACGACGGTCGCCGCGAGTACGAGCTTCCAGAACAGGCGGCAGGTCTGACGATGGGTTTCGACGAGGGGGTTCGGCTGGTTGGCATAGACCTCCGTGCGTGCCGGTGGCGGAGCCTTGATTCCGAAAGCGACGCACAGCTCGGCCGGCTCCAGATACTCGGCCTGCGACCAGGTGGATTCGCGGGCATTCACCTCGCGTGACAGCATCAGTGGCGGACAGATGTAGTCCTCGACGAGGCAGCGCTCACCGACCGTCACCCGCCAGTAGAACTCGCCGACGACGTAAGTCACCTCGGCCTCGCCCCGGTTGAAGAGCCTGAACTCGCTCCCGGCATGTCGGAACTTCGCCTCGCCCCGACTGACGAGCGGCGGATTCGGCAGGCCACGTGCAAAATTCCAGTGACCCTGATACTCCACGAGCCAGGCAAAACCCTGCTGGACGTTGTACAGCAGGTATTCCGACCACCGGTAGTCTGCATCCGCCGCGGAACTCGTGCTGCGACGCATGAAACCGATCACTCGCCACTCGCTGCCACGCAGCGTACCTTCAGTGCCGAGCGGCAGCCAGGGCACTTCGCGCAGCACCTGCGCGGCCCGCGACAGCAGACTGAGATTCTCATTCTCGATGCCGATGATCGAACCGCAACTTTCGCAACCGACGCTTTCGGTCGCCGGCGAATGAAGCGTCAGCGGTGCCGCACAGTGCGGGCAACTGAAGGCACGCGCCGCGACCTGCCGTGCCGCGGCGGCTGGCGGTTCCTGAACATCCCTGAGCTTGTCGAGCTGCAGATCGGCGAAAGCCACCGACTGGCCGACGAAGACCAGCGGCGGGGTCTCGCTGTAATCGATCGTCAGGAAACGATCGTTGCCGCGCAGATCGGCGGTATTGACCTCATACCCGGCGGCGACGCGGAAAGGCAGTTCGCCCTCGCCGGCAATACAACGCGCCGTCGCCAGATCGGTGACGACAAAGCGCCGACCGTCCAGAGTGACCGGCATCTCGGGCGCCAGCGTCGCGAACGCCGGCAGCGGATCGCTGACCGCGACCTGTGCGCTGACGATGAACTCGCCGGACGCCTCGGCAAGCCAGGCACTTCGCCCATCATCGAACAGGATGTGCCACTCATTCCAGATGCCCGATTCGTACTGTAGCTGGATGCGGCCGACGACCGCGAAATGACGCTGCCGAAACCGGCCCTCACTGCCAATCCGGATCGGCGAACTGTCCTCGAGCAGTTCGGCCATGCGGCCGATGTTCTGCAGATCCTCGCCGCTGCGCAGCAGCGTGCTGCGGCAGAAGTCGCAGACGACATACAGCGAGGTCGCCGCGCGAAAGACGACCGGCGCCCCGCAGGAAGGGCAGCTGGCTCTCTTCACAACGGGAGGACCGGCACCGTCGGCGGGTCAGACAGCGCCGGCGATCAACCCAGGCGACCCAGCAACTCCGCCTTCTTGGCGTCGAACTCGGCCTGCGACAGGATGCCTTTGCTGACCAGTCCATGCAGCTTCTCGAGGGTTGCCACCACCTCGTCGGCATTGCTCGGGGCCACCGGCGCGGCCATCGGCGTCGCTGCCGGCACGGCGGCAGCGGTCGCCTGCGCCATTGCCGCGGTCATCGTCTGTCCGATGCCAAGCCCGGCGCCCAGCCCAGCACCAATACCGGCAATGCCGCCTTCGTTCTGCGCCGCCAGCGGGATGCTCGTCGCCACCTGGTACTGCGTGTAGCGCCCGAGGTCGCCGATCATGTTCATGCCGATGCGGGTATCGAGAATCTTCTGCAGTTCGTCGGGCAGTGAGACGTTCTGCACGACGAAGCTGTCGAGCGCCAGCCCGTAGCGTTCGAACACGGCCTCGAGCTTGCCCTTCAACTGTCTGCTCAGCTCATCCTGATTGGCCGCCATGTCGATGAAAGGAACGCCCGACTCACCGAAAAGGTCGGTCATCGAGCTGATGACCAGGTTGCGCAGCTGACCATCAAGATCGGCAACGGTGTACTGCTCGCGCGTACCCGAAATCTCGCAGTGGAACTTGCGCGCATCGCTCAGCTTGTACGAGTAGATGCCAAAAGCGCGCATTCGCACCATTCCGAAGTCCTTGTCGCGGATGGTGATCGGATTCGGCGTCCCCCACTTGCAGTCGAGCTGCAGGCGGGTCGAGAAGAAGTAGACGTCCGACTTGAAAGGCGATTCGAACAGCTTGTCCCAGTTCTTGAGATAGGTCAGCACCGGCAGGGTGCGCGTCGTCAGCCGGTACAGGCCGGGTCCGAACACGTCGGCGATCTGGCCTTCGTTGACGAAAACCGCCATCTGCGATTCGCGAACCGTCAACTGCGCGCCATACTGGATCTCGAGATCCTGCATCGGGTAGCGCATGGCGAGCACTCCGTCGCCCTCCTCGGTCCATTGAATGACATCGACAAACTGTTTTCTGATGAAATCCATGAGTGCCACGGCGATCTCCTGCAAGGCAAGTTGTGGCGAGCTGGGCGCCGCCAGAGGGGAATCCGTCAGTAGGTCATACAGGCTGCGTTGATCAGACCAACGGTGAGCGAAACGACCGCGAGAAGAATCGCCGGCGCAATCCTGCCGGCAGGAATGTCCTGCGTCAGCTGCGGCAGTGCCAGGCGGATGATCAGGTAGGCAAGAATCTGGATCACACCGGCGATCACGCCCCAGGCGGCGAGATCGACCAGCGTATCGCTGTGCGCAATGACGTTGGCGACAGGCATGGCGAAGCCCAGCAGGGCGCCGGACAGACTCGTCGCTGCGGCGCAGTTGCCGGCACGAATCAGTGCCAGCTCATGGTACGGGGTCACGTTCAGGTAGACCAGCAGGAACAGTGCCAGCAGGACAATCGCCACTGCGAAGTAGGCGAGAAAGGCGGGCAGCATGCTCATCAGATGGGTCGGCATCAGGCTTCTCCTGTCTTCACGCATGAGCAACGCCTGGCGGGTGGCTCACAGGGATTCTGCATAGCGCACCAGGCCGCTGAGGATCAGATTATCCACCAAAACGAAGGGAATCCGCAGGTGCGGCGAGAGCCGCTCGGCCGCGCCACCGGTCAGCAGGCAGAGCGCCCCCGCTGCTCCGGCAATCCCGGAAAACATGCGCTCGACCGCACCGAGTTGCGCCTGCAGACAACCGCTGACGATCGCGTCCACGGTGTTGCGGGGCTCTGCCCGAAAGACTCCTTCCTGCGCGAGGGGCAGCTGCGCCGTGTTGCTCGCCAATGCGGCGCGCATCAGGTCGAATCCAGGAAGAATCAGGCCACCGCGAAAGACTCCGCCAGCATCGAGCAGGTCCACCGTCGTCGCCGTGCCGGCGCAGACCACCAGACAGGCCTTGTCTGACCGTGCCCGCGCACCGATCAGCGCCGCCCAGCGATCGGCCCCGAGTTGTGCCGGCACCTCGTAGGCATTGCGAACACCGCAGGCAGACCCGGTCGGGCGCAGAAATGAAAGCCTCGCCTGGCGGGCAGCCAGCAACGATGAAATGCTCGCGGCAACCCCGGCGCCAGCGACATTGCAGACGACGACCCGGGCTCCCGCCGGCCACTCGTCCGCCGCCTCAGCCAGCCAAGCCACATCGGAGGTTGCCAGCACGCCGCTGTCGAGCCATCGCCCACCCGCATGGGTAGCCCACTTGATACGACTGTTGCCGGCGTCGATGGCGACGATCATGCGACGCGCAGTGACAGATCGCCCGACAGGCAGCGCTCGATGCCGCTCGCCGTCTGCAGCAGCAGAGCACCATACTCGTCGGCGCCGAGGCAGATTCCCTGCCGGTCCACCCGGCCGCCGTCCAGCAGGCGCACTGGCTGCCCCTGCCACGAATGCTGCTGCTGCCAGTCTGCGCGCAGAACGCGAAAGCCGCCTTCGGCAAAGCGGTCGAGCACCACCGCCAGTTCAAGAAGGAGATCGGCCAGCAGTCGGTGGCGATCAGGCAGTGGCGACAGCGCCTGCGCCAGAGCCGCCGGCGGATGCAGGAACGCCTCCTCGCCGGCCGGCGGCAGCTGCAGGTTGAGACCAATGCCGATCACCGCCAGCATGCCCGCGGGCTCGGACTCCAGTTCCACCAGAATGCCGCCCAGCTTGCCGCCGTCGAGCAGGATGTCGTTGGGCCACTTGAGTCCGACACCTTTGGCGCCCATTCGCTCGAGGGCTCGTGCCACCGCCAAGCCAACAGCCAGCGACAGTCCGGCAAGCCGTGCGACCGTGCCATTGAAGCGCCAGAGGAGCGAAAAAGTCAGCCCGGCGGACGGCGACGAAAGCCAGCTACGGCCACGGCGGCCGCGTCCCGCAGTCTGCTGGTCGGCGATCAGCAGCGAACCGGATGGGGCGCCCTGCCGGGCACGCTCGAGAAGCAGCGTGTTCGTCGAGCTGCATTCAGCCAGCGCCTCGACCATGAAACGGCCACGCGCCGGACCAAGCAGCGGGTCAATACGTCCGGGATCGATCTGACAAGCGGGAGGAAGCTGGGCCATTGCAGGGGAATCCGAATCAACGCCGGCAATTATCGCCGATTATTGGGCTCTTCAGACTTCCCTGTCGTCGATCGAGCCGCTGGCGCTGATCCCGAGTTCCTGGATCTTGCGTGTGATCGTGTTGCGACCGATTCCAAGTGCCTGTGCGGCTTCAATCCGCCGCCCGCCGGTATGCGCCAGCGCGCGGTTGATGAGGACCCGCTCGAAGGCCTGCGACAGCTTGGCATGGACCTGCCCCGAGTCGCCGACCAGGCAGCGGTCCACCGCCTGGCCGAGCGCCGCTTCCCAGTCGTCGCTGGCGACTGCCGGCGACGACTCGCGCAGTTCCGGCGGCAGGTCCGCGACCTCGACCAGTTGGCCCGGTGCCATCACCGTCAGCCAGTGGCAGAGGTTCTCGAGCTGCCGCACGTTGCCGGAAAAATCGAGCGCGTAGAGATGCTTCAGGGCGGCATCCGAAAAGCGCTTGCCTTCGACACCCAGTTCGCGCGCGCTTTTCTGCAGGAAGTGGCGGGCGAGGATGGGGATGTCCTCGCGGCGCTCACGCAGGCTGGGCAGCCGCACCCGGATCACGTTCAGGCGATGAAAGAGGTCTTCGCGGAACAGTCCCTGCCTGACACGCGCTTCGAGATCCTGGTGTGTTGCAGCGATGATCCGCACCCGGGTCTTGAGTGGCGAATGGCCGCCCACGCGATAGTAGTGACCATCCGAGAGAACGCGCAGCAACCGGGTCTGCAGCTCTGCCGGCATGTCGCCGATCTCGTCGAGGAAGAGGGTACCGCCCTCGGCCTGCTCGAATCGCCCCTGGCGCTGCGCCGCCGCACCGGTGAACGCGCCGCGTTCGTGGCCGAACAGCTCAGATTCCAGGAGGTCGCGCGGAATGGCGGCGGTGTTGATGGCGATGAACGGCTTGTCTGCGCGCTGACTGTGGCGATGCACCGCGCGCGCGACAAGTTCCTTGCCGGAACCCGACTCGCCGGTGATCAGCACTGTGGCGCTCGACTGGCTCAGGCGGCCGATGGCACGGAAGACTTCCTGCATCGCCGGCGCCTGACCCAGGATCTCGGGCGTCAGGTCCACATCGTTCGGCGCACCAGTCTGGTGCAGACTCTCGCTGATCGCGCGCCGGATCAGCTCGAGTGCCTGATCGACATCGAACGGCTTCGGCAGGTACTCGAAAGCGCCGCCCTGAAACGCCGAAACGGCGCTGTCGAGATCCGAGTAGGCGGTCATGATGATGACCGGCAGCGTCGGGAAGCGTTCCTTGAACACCTGCAGCAGCTCGAGCCCCGACTGTCCGGGCATTCGGATATCCGAGACCAGCACCTGCGGCTCCTGGGCCCCCGCATCGAGGCGTGCCAGTGCCTCGGTTGCCGAAGCGAAGCTGCAGAACGGGATCTTCTCGCGCGCCAGGGTCTTCTCGAGAACCCAGCGAATCGACTTGTCATCGTCAACGATCCACACCGCTTTCATTGATTCCTCGGCAAGCTTGGCTGTCATCAAAATGTCCTGAATTTCTAGCAAGAAACCTGCCAGGTGCTCAACCAAGCGGCAAGCGGATCGTGAAACAGGTGTGGCCCGGCCGACTCTCGCACTCGATCGTTCCCTGGTGCTGCTGCACGAAACTCTGCGCCAGCGTCAGGCCGAGGCCGCTCCCGCCGGCGCGCCCGGAAACCAGCGGATAGAACATGCGTTCGCGGATGTCCTCGGCGATTCCCGGGCCATCGTCAATCACCTGCACCTCGAGCGCCAAACGGTGACGGCGCTTGAACAGGGTGACCTGACGCGCTGCCCGCGTGCGCAGCGTGATCTGACCCTGGCCAGAGAACCCGCCGGCAGTCTGCCGGGTGATCGCCTGGGCAGCATTCCTGGCAATGTTCAGAAAGACCTGAATCAGCTGTTCACGATCGCCAACGAGTTCGGGCAGGCTGGTATCGTAGTCCCTGCGTACCGCGAGAATGGTCGGGAACTCGGCGGTCAGCAGACTGCGCACGCGCTCGAGAATCTCGTGGATGTTCACCGGGCCCGGCTGCATCGGCCGATGCGGCGACAGCAGGCGGCGCATCAGTTCCTGCAGGCGGTCCGCCTCCTTGATGATGACTTGCGTATACTCGTGCAGGCCGGGATTCCCGAGTTCCCGCTCGAGCAGTTGTGCCGCGCCGCGAATCCCTCCCAGTGGATTCTTGATTTCGTGCACCAGGTTCCGGATCAGCTCGCGACTGGCCTGCTGCTGCTCGACCAAGCGTTCTTCACGGGTGGCCCGGAGTTGCTGGTCTATCGGCCACAACTCGATGAGCAGTCGAACCGCCGGCGCTTCAACCGGGTTTACCGTGCAGTTGAGCTGCAGCACGTCGCCGCCAGCCAGCTGCAACTCGATGTTCTGCCCGCTGTAGCTCCAACCGTGCTCGCGGACACTTCCCAGTGCAGCCAACAGCTTCGCCGGGCATTCGATCACGCTGTCGAGGCGACAGCCGAAGAAGACCTTGTGGCTGATCTCGAGCAGGTTCTCGGCTGCCGGATTGAGATAGCGGATTGCCAGTCTCTCGTCGAGCAGGACGACCGCCGACGACAGCAGGTCAAGGCCGCCGTATGGATTCGCCGAGTCGTCAGGCATTGGCTCGCAAGCTCATGCGGTCACGCCAGCAAACGCTCCGCGTTATGCGACAGACACCGGGCAGCGGGCGCCGCGGGCAGGTCAGCGCAGATTGGCGATCTCTTTCTGGATGGCCTCGATGTTGCGCTGATGCAACGCGACCTTGTCCTTGTACGGCTGCAGCCGCTCCTGTACCTTGCCGCCGCTGATCGCGCCTCCCTGCATGCGCTCGTTGGGCAGGACAACCCCTTCCTGTTGCGCGAGTTCCTTCTTGGCCTGCTCGAGGTTCTTCTGCTCGGCAGCCAGCTCGCTATCGAGGATACGCCGACGGTCGCCGTCGCGCGACTTCTGCGTCTGTTCGTCCACCTTCGGGAAGTTGCCCGGAGTGGCCGTCCTCGCCGCCGGCTGCCGGGATGCCGGCGCAAGGTTCACGGGGTCCAGAACCAGCTTCCGACAGGTTCTGGTCGGCACATTCGAGTAGGTCGTATGCCCTTCGGCATCGACGCACTTGTAGATGTCCTGTGCTGTTGCCGGCGAGAGGGCGATAAGCGGCAGGGCAATGGTGCAGAACAGATATGGCAGTCGTCTCATAGTCGTCGAATTCCCCGGGCGCTGGCGGACCTGCTGGCCGAGGCGCGCCCGGCTGGGATTGGGGCGATCGCACGGCCGTCAGTGTGGTGGCTAGGCGACAGCAATACTAACGCGGAAGGACGACGATCGGTAGACGCACGAAGGACGGGCACAGGCCCGCCCTTCTCGCACGCGTCTTCTTCGCTCAGCAGCTGTAGTACAGATCGAACTCGACCGGGTGGGTGGTCATGCGCACCTTGTTGACCTCGTCCATCTTCAGTTCGAGGTAGGCATCGATCCAGTCGTCGGAGAAGACTCCGCCGCGCGTCAGGAAGTCGCGATCCTTGTCGAGCGACGCCAATGCTTCCTCGAGGCTGGCGCAGACGGTCGGGATCTTCGCATCCTCTTCGGGCGGCAGGTCATACAGGTTCTTGTCGGCCGGATCACCCGGGTGAATCCGGTTCTGGATGCCGTCGAGACCAGCCATCAGCAGCGCCGCGAAGCACAGATAGGGATTGGCGATCGGATCGGGGAAGCGCGTCTCGATGCGCCGCGCCTTGTCGGAAGCCACATGCGGCACGCGAATCGAGGCTGAACGGTTCTTTGCCGAATAGGCGAGCTTGACCGGCGCCTCATAATGCGGCACCAGCCGCTTGTACGAATTCGTACCAGGATTGGTGATCGCGTTGAGTGCCTTGGCGTGCTTGATGATGCCGCCGATGTAGAACAGGGCGAGTTCCGACAGGCCGGCGTAACCGTTGCCGGCAAAGAGGTTCTTGCCATCCTTCCAGATCGACTGGTGGACGTGCATCCCCGAGCCATTGTCGCCAACGATCGGCTTCGGCATGAAGGTCGCGGTCTTGCCGTACTGGTGCGCAACGTTATGCACAACGTACTTCAGCATCTGCGTCCAGTCGGCACGCTTCACCAGCGTGCTGAACAGCGTGCCGATCTCGCACTGACCCGCCGTCGCGACCTCGTGATGGTGCACCTCGACCGGCACACCGACCGACTCGAGCGTCAGAACCATCGCCGAGCGGATATCGTGCAGACTATCGACGGGCGGCACCGGGAAGTAGCCGCCCTTGACCCCCGGCCGGTGCCCTGTACCTCCCTCGCCCTCGGATTTTTCGCCGCTGGTCCACGCCGCTTCCTGAGAGTAGATCTTCAGCGCGCAGCCGGACATGTCGACGCTCCAGGAGACGGAATCGAAGATGAAGAACTCGGGCTCCGGTCCGAAGTAGGCGGTATCGCCGATACCGCAGGACTTCAGGTAGGCTTCTGCCCGCCGGGCGATCGAACGCGGGTCGCGATCATAACCACGACCATCCGCCGGATCGACGACATCGCAGGTGATGACGACGGTCGTCTCGTCAAAGAAAGGATCGACGTACGCAGTGCTCGGATCGGGCATCAGCTGCATGTCCGAAGCCTGAATCCCTTTCCAGCCGGCGATCGACGAGCCGTCGAAAGCGTGGCCAGTCTCGAACTTGTCTTCATCGAATGCGCTGACCGGAACGGTCACGTGCTGCTCCTTGCCACGGGTATCGGTGAAACGAAAATCAACGAATTTCGCTTCGTTGTCCTTCACCATTTTGATCACGTCTTGCGGGCTTGCCATCAAAGGGCCTCCTGAACAGGTGCCGCGGTCAGCGGCGACATTGGAAAATCGTTGCGCAAGGGTACTAGCATGAAACGTGCCAATAGTTGCCCTGCTGACTGGTCATTGTGCCACAACGGTCCAAGTCCCGATCGCGCTTTTTCGGCGCACGGCATTGGTGCCCAGCCCGGCAACTCGCACCGCAATGGTGCGTGCAAACGCCCCGACTGCCGTCGCGCCCGGGCAGCGGGAACGAAGCAAGTGTTTTATACTCCCAGCTTGACGACAACGCACCCGACGAGGCCTCGACAGACATCATGGGAAGACTGACCGACCTGCTGCAGCTCGCCCAGGAGCGAGGTCACGAGCTGGGCCTGCCCTATGCCGGCGCACTGACACCGCGTGAAGCCTGCGAAATCTGGCAACTGGCGCCAGGCGCGCGACTGGTCGACGTGCGCACTCGGGCAGAATGGGACTGGGTTGGCCGCATCCCCGGTGCCATCGAGATCGAGTGGATGAGCTACCCGGATAGCCGGCCGAACCAGCACTTCCTTGCCCAACTCAAGCAGCAGGCCGATCGTGAAGCGCTGCTGCTGTTCATCTGCCGCAGCGGAGCGCGTTCGCACAATGCTGCCGCTCTCGCCACGCAGGCCATGCAGCGCGAATGTTACAACGTGCTCGAGGGCTTCGAAGGCGATGTCGACGCCAGCGGGCAGCGCGGCAGGGTCGGCGGCTGGCGCCTCGCCGGTCTGCCATGGCAGAGCTGACAAGCGATCGGCGTGTCCGTCCCGGTCTTTATTGACATCAATTCGAACAGCACACATGCAGACCGCAACCATCAGCTTCGACAAGTTCAACCAGTTGCAGGACGACGCCTGCCACCAGCGTATCCGCACCGCCCGCGAGCGCTTGGGAAAGGAGGCCGTGCTCCTCTGTCATCACTACCAGCGGGCCGACGTCTACCAGTACGCCGATCTGACCGGTGATTCGCTCAAGCTGTCGCGCCTGGCAGCGCATACCGATTCCCGCTTCATCGTCTTCTGTGGCGTCCACTTCATGGCCGAAGTCGCCGACATCATGTCGAAGCCTGAACAGATCGCCATCCTCCCTGATCTCGCTGCCGGCTGCTCGATGGCCGACATGGCCAATCTGGCCAAGGTCGAACGCTGCTGGCGCGAGCTGGCCGAGGTCATCGACGTCGATCAGCTGGTCACCCCGGTGACCTACATCAACTCGGCGGCCGACCTCAAGGCCTTCTGCGGCGAACGCGGCGGCATCGTGTGCACCTCATCGAATGCCGGAACCATCGCCACTTGGGCCTTCGCCCGGCGCGAGAAGATCCTCTTCTTTCCCGACCAGCACCTTGGCCGCTGGACAGGATTCCAGATGGGAATCCCGCTCGACGAGATGGTGGTCTGGGATCCCGATCTCGAGCTCGGTGGTCTCACACCGCAGCAAGTCCGCAGGGCCAGACTGCTGCTCTGGAAGGGTCACTGCTCGGTACACCAGATGTTCCAGCCGGCACACATCCTGCGTTTTCGCAACCAGCACCCCGACGGCCTGGTGATCTCCCATCCGGAGTGCAGCTTCGAGGTCTGCCGGCAATCTGACTTCGTCGGCTCAACCGAACATATCGTCAGGACGATCAAGGACGCCGCCGCCAACACCCGCTGGCTCGTGGGCACCGAACTCAATCTGGTGAACCGCCTCGCCGAAGAGGTCAGGAACGAGGGCAAGGTCGTCCAGTTCATGGCGCCGACCGTCTGCATGTGCTCAACGATGCAGCGCATCGACCCGCAGCATCTGGCGTGGACCCTGGAAAACCTCGCCGACGGGACGGTGGTCAACCAGATCCGCGTACCCGAGCACGAGCGGGAACTCGCCAAGCTGGCTCTCGACCGCATGCTCGAGGTTTCCTGAGGACGGTATGCCTGCCGGGCAAAGCACGGGCCAGCGAGCCCGCAGGCGCGGCGCAACGCTGACCAGGAGACGCCCCATTCCGACCTGCAGACGGCGCACAGCCGCCGTAGCGCCATGTCCGCCCAGCCACCAATGACCACCGACTGCCTGCACCGCTTCCTGCTCGACGATCTGGACATCGCCGGCGCACTGGTTCGACTCGGCCCGGTGTGGCAGAAGTTGCTGCAGGATCGCGGCTACCCCTTGGCGGTGGCGCGACTGCTTGGCGAACTGTCCGCCTGCAGCCTGCTCGTCGGCAGCAATCTCAAGCAACCCGGCCGGGTGACGCTCCAGTTGCGCGGCAATGGTCCGATCTCGCTCCTGGTCATCGACTGCAACGAGCAACTGCAGATTCGCGGCATGGCGAAGTCCGCGCAGCCGACGGCAGAGGGCTCGCTGCGGGAGCTTCTCGGTGATGGCCATCTGCTCCTCGCGCTCGACATGCCGTCGATGCGCGAGCCCTACCAGAGCATCGTACCCATCGTCGGTGACAGCATTGCCGAGGTCTTCGAGCAGTATCTCGGACAATCGGTTCAACTGCCGGCGCGCCTCTTCCTGGCAGTATCGGACGAGACGGCTGCCGGGCTTCTGCTGCAGAAACTGCCGACAACCGAGGAGCGCGATGCCGACGGCTGGACCCGCGCCGAGGCGCTGGCAGCGACCGTCACGCGGCCGGAGTTGCTGTCACTGGCGGTCGAGGAACTCCTCACACGCCTCTTTCCCGAGGAGGCAGTCCGGCTCTTTCCCGAACAGGCCGTCGCACTGAACTGTCCCGAGGACTGGCAGAAAGCGCGTGCGCTCCTCCTCGCCCTTGGTCCGGCTGAGGTCTACGCCACCCTGCGCGAACAGGGAGAAGTGCTGATCAGGGACGACATCTGCAATCGCGAGTACCGCTTCGACGAGCACGCGATCGCTGCGCTGTTTGCCGCACAAGCGGTGCCTCCGCTGACGCCGCTGCATTGAGCTGACGGCAACGGCAGGCATCGCCACTCACAGCAGCTTGCCGGGGTTCATCAGCCCACGCGGGTCGAGGGCCTCCTTGATCGCCCGCATCATCCCGATCTCCACTGGACTTCGATAGCGCAGAAGTTCCGCGCGCTTCAACTGACCGATGCCATGCTCAGCACTGATGCTGCCGCCGAGTTCATGCACCAAATCGTGCACGAGGCGATCGACCTGCGGCTGTGCTGCCAGGAACGCGGCGTTGTCGCCAACCGCCGGTTGCGACTGATTGTAGTGCAGGTTGCCATCGCCGACATGACCGAAGGTGACCATCCTGATGCCAGGGAAAGCCTCGACAAGGGCGCCGTCGGCCCGTTCGACGAAGTCGGGCAGGCACGAGACTGGCAGCGAAACGTCATGCTTGATGCTCGGTCCTTCGATCCGCTGCGCCTCGCCAATGCTCTCGCGCAGCGTCCACAACCGCCTTGCCTGCTCGCCGCTCTGCGCGAGGACGGCATCTGCGATGCTCCGATCCTCGATCGCTCCGGCAAGAAAGGACGCCAGCGCCTCGCGCAGGACAAGCTCGTCACCACCACCGGACAGCTCGACCAGCAGGTGCCACGGACTGTCCGCCAGCACCGGATGGGAACCGGGAATGTGCTTGCGGACGAGAGCGAGAGCGACGTCAGAAACCAGTTCGCACGCGGTGAGCGCTGGACCGAAACGATCCTGCAGGGCGGTCAGCAGGCCCACTGCCGTCGCCGGAGCAGCGATCGCCAGCCAGGCAGTTGCCCTCGCCCGCGGCCAGGGAAAAAGCTTCAGAACGGCAGCCGTGATGATGCCGAGCGTTCCCTCGGCAGCGATGAACAGATGCTTGAGGTCATAGCCCGTGTTGTCCTTGCGCAGGCCGCGCAGTCCGTCCCATATCTCGCCACTGGCCAGGACCACTTCGAGACCCAGGGTCAGCTCGCGGGCGTTGCCGTAACGCAGAACCTGCACACCGCCGGCGTTGGTGGACAGATTGCCGCCGATCTGGCAGCTGCCCTCGGCAGCCAGCGACAGCGGGAAGAGGCGTCCGGCAGCCGCGGCTGCCTCCTGCACCCGCTGCAGGAGGCAGCCTGCTTCGACCGTGATCGTATTGTTCGCCGCGTCGATCGCCCGTACGCGGTTGAGCCGTGCCAGACTGATGACCACCGAGCTGCCATCAACGGCCGGCGTCGCCGCGCCACAGAGACTGGTGTTCCCACCCTGCGGAACCATCGCCACGCCGGCCTGCGCACACAGCCTGACCACCGCCGACACGGCCGCCGTGTTCGCCGGTCTGACGACACAGACGGCGCGCCCACGGTAGCGACCCCGCCAGTCGACAAGATGCCCGGCGATGGCGTCGGCTGCGACGAGCACGTTCGCCTCTCCAACCACTTCGCCAAGCTTGCCGATCAGAGCTGCCTTGTCCACCGATAGCCTCCCCTCCGCCCTCAAGAATGGCTGCCTGCCGCAGAGCACGCGCAACCCCCGCCATGATCCGCGTACGCCGGCGAGACTCGTCTCCCGGCAGCAGCGTGCCGCGTGGCTGCCACCGCGTCTGATGTTAGCAGGGTCTTTGATTAATGGCGCGTTTGATGCGAAGATTCGGCCCAATCCAGTTGCTGCCTGGCAACCCGACTTTGACCAGGTTCTGCAACACCGTCGCCACAAACGCCAGGTGGAGATCTCGTTCCCTCGAACCCCATGACGATCGCTCATCTCGATGCAGGCCGGCGCCGGTGCGCGCGCCATTGCCGGCAGCCGCAGGCAGATACCCTGTGGTACCCGTGCCGATGAATCGGCCGACACGACTCGTGGCGGACATCGGCGGCACCCGTGCCCGCTTCGCGTTGCTCGACGAAGCGAACACGCCACAGCACGTGCGCGTTCTTGCCGTGACCGACTTTCCCGGGCCGGTCGAGGCGATACAGGCGTACCTCGAAGAGTCCGCGAGCGCCACGCCATCGGCAGCGGCAATCGCCATTGCGGCACCGGTACACGAGGGGCTGATCACGCTGACCAATGCCTCCTGGACCTTTTCGCGCGAGAGCATGCGGACGCGGCTGGGACTGCGGCACCTGCTGCTGCTCAACGATTTCAGCGCCCTCGCCCTTTCCTTGCCCCATCTTGCCGCCACCGACCTGCGGCAGGTCGGTGGCGGCAACACCATCGCCGGCGCCGCAAAGGCGGTACTCGGGCCCGGGACCGGTCTGGGCGTTTCCGGCCTACTCCACCATGCCGGCCACTGGTTGCCTCTGAGCGGCGAAGGGGGCCACTGCTCGTTGGCCCCGGCAGACGAGCGCGAAGCGGCGATCCTGGCACTGGCGTGGCGCGAGTTCCGGCATGTCTCTGGCGAACGAATCCTTTCGGGCAGCGGCCTGCCGCTGCTGCATCGCCTGGTGGCGACGGTGGACGGGCGCACGCATCAGCGCCTGACGACCCCCGAGATCGTCGCTCGGGCGGTCGCCGGCGAAGACCGGCAGTGCGCAGCGGTTGTCGACACCTTCTGCGCGCTGCTCGGCTCGCTGGCCGGAAATCTGGCACTCACCCTCGGCGCACAGGGTGGCGTCTATGTCGGCGGTGGTATCATTCCCCGGCTGGGGGAAATCTTCGATCGCTCGCCTTTCCGCGCGCGTTTCGAGGCCAAGGGGCGCTTTGCTTCCTATCTGGCCGCTATTCCGACCTATGTAATCCTTTCTCCCGCACCGGCCCTCCTGGGTGCTGCTCATGCCCTGGCCGAGTGCGAGGCTTGCCTATGAACCTTTTTGGAGTACCAGCCTGATGTCCGATGCCGCCAAACCCCTTTCCGAAAGCGAACAACTGCGCTGCGCAATCGAGCACAAACTCATCGGCACGGTCGCCGCCGAGCCGACCCGCGCCACCAGGGCCGATCTCTATCTGGCGCTTTCGCAAGTGGCTCGTGAGCAGTTGGCAGAGCGCTGGGTGAAGACCCAGAACGCCGACCGCGACAGCAAGGCGCGCCGGATCTACTACCTGTCGATGGAATTCCTGATCGGACGAGCGATGAACAACGCGCTGTCGGCTCTCGGACTGCGCGACGAGGCAGCCGCTGTCTTCCCGCCGCCAGGCCCGTCACTCGACGAGGTGATGGAGTGCGAACCCGATGCAGCGCTCGGCAATGGCGGACTCGGCCGGCTGGCCGCCTGCTTCCTCGATTCGATGGCGACCCTCGGACTGCCGTCATGGGGCTATGGCGTCCGTTATGAGTACGGCATGTTCGCGCAGTCAATCCTCAACGGGCAGCAGGTCGAAAAACCCGAAGCTTGGCTACAGGATCGCTCGCCCTGGGAATTCCCGCGTGCCAACAAGCATCACACCGTTCGCTTCGGCGGCACCTGCGAGCATCACGGCGAATGGGCGGAGTGGCATGCGGCGGACTCGGTCGAGGCGAAGGCCTTCGACTACGTCATCCCGGGCCACGGTACGGATCGGGTCAGTACGCTGCGGCTGTGGAAGGCGGCAGCGCCAGCGGAGATCGACCTCGGCGCCTTCAACACCGGCGACTACCACCGCGCGGCGGACTTCAAGAACCGTTTCGAGAACATCTCGTGGGTTCTCTACCCGAATGACAGCACGTCCGCCGGCCGCGAGCTGCGCCTGCGGCAGGAGTACTTCTTCGTTTCGGCATCGCTGCAGGACATCCTGCAGCGCCACGACGCCGAGCATGGCACCTTCAGCAACCTCGCTGAGCACGTGGCGATCCATCTCAATGATACGCACCCGGCGATCAGCGTCGCCGAGCTGATGCGGCTGCTGGTGGACGATCATGGAATGCCGTGGGCTGCCGCCTGGGAGCAATGCCGCAGGATCTTCTCCTACACCAACCACACGCTGATGCCGGAGGCGCTCGAGACCTGGAAGGTAACGCTGATCCAGCGGGTACTGCCACGCCACATCCTGATCATCTACCGCATCAACCAGGAGTTCCTCGACGAGGTCGTCCGCCTGTACCCGGGCGACATCGACCTCATGCGGCGGGTCTCGCTGATCGATGATGGCGGCGGCCACGACAAGGACAAGCGGGTCCGCATGGCGAACCTGTGCATTGTCGGCAGCCACCGGGTCAACGGCGTGTCGCAATTGCACTCGGACCTCATGGTGCAGACCATCTTTGCCGACTTTGCCCGCCTCTACCCCGAGCGCTTCCATAACAAGACCAACGGCGTCACGCCCCGGCGCTGGGTAGCGCAGGCCAACCCGGCGCTGTCGACGCTGCTTGACGAACGACTCGGCGGCAAGGAGTGGCGGCTCGACCTCGACCGTCTGCAGGAGCTGCGGGCAAGCGCCGACGACGCCGCTTTCCGCAGTGCCTTCGCGGCGGCCAAGCGCGGCAACAAGCTGCGCCTGGCAAACTATGTCGCCCGCGAACTCGCCGTCTGCCTCGACCCCGACAGCCTGTTCGACGTCCAGGTGAAACGGATTCACGAATACAAGCGGCAGCTGCTCAACGTGCTGCACGTCATCACCCGCTACAACGCACTGCTCGACGGTTCGGCGCGCGACTACGCGCCGCGCAGCGTGATTTTTGCCGGCAAGGCAGCCTCCTCGTATCACATGGCGAAACAGGTGATACGCCTGATCCACGACGTCGCCGCGGTGATCAACAACGACCCGCGGACGCGCGATCTGCTGCAGGTGGTGTTCATCCCCAACTACGGCGTGTCGATTGCCGAACTGATCATGCCGGCTGCCAACCTGTCGGAACAGATTTCCACCGCCGGCACGGAAGCCTCGGGTACCGGCAACATGAAGCTGTCTCTCAATGGCGCGCTGACGATCGGCACCGAGGATGGTGCCAACATCGAGATTCGCGACAACGTCGGCGCTGACAACATCTTCATCTTCGGCAACAACACCGCCCAGGTCAACGCGATCCGGCAGGCCGGACATCAACCGCTGGCGCTATACCACAACGACCCGGCGCTCAAGGAGGCCCTCGACCGCATCGACAGTGGCTTCTTCTCGCCGGGTGAGCGTCCGCGCTACCACGACATCTTCAACAGTCTGCTGCACTACGGCGACCACTACCTGCTGCTCGCTGACTACGCCGACTACGTCGCCACGCAACGACGGGTCGACGCGCTCTACCTGAACAGCGACGAATGGCAGCGCAAAGCCATCATCAACGTCGCCGGCATGGGCCCGTTTTCTGCCGACCGAACGATCCGCGACTATGCCGACGATACCTGGCACATCAGCACACTCTAAGTAAGGAAGTCTCAAATGCTTGACTCTGCAGACATCATTGCCCTTTACCGAGCGCAGCACAGCGATCCCTATGCGGTTCTCGGGATGCACGTTGACGCCGACTCAAAGCTCTGGGTGCGCAGCATGCAACCCGGCGCCCTCGCGGTTGCCGTCATCGACGCCAAGACCGGCCGTCAGGTCGCCGAACTCGAACACCGCCGGATCGAGGGAGTCGAAGGCTTCTTCGAGGGGGCCGTCCCCCGGCGCCGCAACCACTTCCCGTATCGCCTGCGCATCACTTGGCAGGAAGGGGTCCAGGAGACGGATGATCCCTATCGCTTCTGGACCGTACTCGGCGAGATGGACGTCTGGCTGCTCGCCGAGGGTTCGCACCTGCGCCCCTTCGAGCGTCTCGGCGCCCACCTCTGCGAAATCGACGGTGTCACCGGAACCGCGTTTGCCGTCTGGGCGCCGGATGCACAACGCGTCAGCGTCGTTGGCGACTTCAATACATGGGACGGCCGTCGCCATCCGATGCGCCTGCGCCGCGAATGTGGCGTCTGGGAGATCTTTCTCCCCGGGGTCACTGCCGGTGCGCATTACAAGTTCGAAATCCGCTCGCGTGACGGCTACCTGCTGCCGCTGAAGGCGGACCCATACGGATTCCAGGCGGAAATGCGGCCATCCACGGCGTCGGTGGTCTGCGCGCTGCCGCCGCCCGTCGAAGCTTCGTCGACTCCGGCCGGCGACCAACTCGACAAGCCGATGTCCATCTACGAAGTCCATCTGGCGTCCTGGCGACGGGCTGACGATGGCGGCTTCCCCGACTGGCAGCGGATCAGCGAAACGCTGATCCCCTATCTCGTCGACCTGGGCTTCACCCACCTCGAACTGCTGCCGGTTTCCGAACACCCGTTCGACGGTTCCTGGGGCTACCAGCCGCTCGGGCTGTACTCGCCGACGGCTCGCCATGGCACGCCGACCGGCTTCCGCGACTTCGTTCGTGCCTGCCACACTGCCGGGCTGCGCGTGATCGTCGACTGGGTGCCGGCGCATTTCCCGACCGACGAGCATGGCCTCGGCCGCTTTGACGGGACGGCACTCTACGAGCACTCCGATCCGCGCGAGGGAATGCATCAGGACTGGGGTACGCTGATTTACAACTTCGGCCGTCGCGAGGTCAGCAACTATCTGATCGGCAATGCTCTTTTCTGGATCGAACGTTACGGGGTCGATGCCCTGCGGGTGGATGCCGTAGCCTCGATGCTCTATCGCGACTACAGCCGTGAAGAAGGACAATGGCTGCCCAACGTGCACGGCGGTCGCGAGAACCTCGAGGCGGTCGCTTTCCTGCGCCGCATGAACGAGGTTCTCGGCCAGGAACACCCGGCGGCGTCGACCCACGCCGAGGAATCCACGGCTTGGCCAATGGTCAGCCGCCCGCCGGAAATGGGCGGCCTCGGCTTCCATTACAAGTGGAACATGGGCTGGATGCACGATGTTCTCGACTACATGACGCGCGATCCGGTGCACCGCAGGTATCACCACAATCAGCTCAGCTTCGGACTGATGTACGCCTTCACCGAGAACTTCGTGCTGCCTCTCTCGCACGACGAGGTGGTCCATGGCAAGGGCTCGCTGATCAGCAAGATGGCGGGCGACTACTGGCAGAAGTTCGCCAACCTGCGCTCGCTGTATGCGTTCATGTGGGCCCATCCGGGCAAGAAGCTGCTGTTCATGGGCGGCGAGATTGGCCAGTGGAACGAGTGGAATCACGACACGTCGCTCGACTGGGGGCTGCTGGACTTTCCGCTGCATGCGGGTGTGCGTGATCTCATTCGCGATCTCAACGGCGCCTACCGCAGCAACCCGGCGCTGCATGAGGTCGATTTCGAACCCGCCGGTTTCGAATGGGTTGCTGCCGACGATTCCGAGTGCTCGGTGGTCGCCTTCGTCCGCTGGAACCGTGATCGTTCGCGCGCCCTGCTCTACGTCGGCAACTTCACGCCGGTGGTGCGCCACGGTTACCGCATCGGCGTACCGATGCCGGGGATGTATCAAGAGCGGCTCAATACCGACTCGCAGCACTATGGCGGCAGCAACGTCGGCAACGGACTCGAGCCACTGTTTGCCGAAGAGGTGGCCGCGCACGGCCGCGCATGGTCACTGAATCTGACTCTACCGCCCCTCGCTGGGTTGTACTTCGAATGGGCCGCCTGAGCGGCTCCGGGGTCCTCACTGCCGGGCGGCCCTGGCCGCTCGGCAGTCACTGGGACGGCTCCGGCGTCAATTTCGCGCTCTTCTCCGCCCACGCCGAACGGGTCGAACTCTGCCTTGTCGAAGGCCATCAGCTGCGCGTGCTACCGCTGCGCGAATGCACCGATCAGGTCTGGCATGGCCATCTCGCCGGCGCAGCACCAGGCCTGCGCTATGCCTTTCGCGTACATGGCGCGAACGCACCCGCGCAGGGGCATCGTTTCGACGGCAGGCGCCTGCTGCTCGATCCCTACGCACGCGAGGTGGTCGGCCGCTTTTCCTGGCCGGCCCACGACGATCCGGTGCATTCGCTGACCGCCGCCGTGGTGGATGAGCGCTTCGACTGGGGTGATGATTCGCCACCGGCAACGCCCTGGTCAGACACCGTGCTCTACGAAGCGCACGTCAAGGGGATGAGCCGGCAGCATCCCGGCGTTCCCGAGGTCCTGCGCGGCAGTTATGCAGGCCTCGCCACCCCAGCGATGATCGGGCATTTCCAACGCCTCGGCGTCACCGCCATCAACCTGCTGCCGATACACCACTTCATCGACGAGCAACGACTGGTCAATGAGGGCCGCGTCAACTACTGGGGCTACAATTCGCTCGCCTTTTTTGCTCCGGAACCTCGCTACGCTGCGCGCATCGGCGGCCAGTCGGTGATCGACGAGTTCAAGACCATGGTGCGCGCACTCCATGCCGCTGGCCTCGAAGTCATCCTTGACGTGGTCTTCAACCACACTGCCGAGACCGACGAGTGGGGCCCGAACCTTTCCTTCCGTGGCATCGACAACCGCAGCTACTACCGCTTGCCGCCGGACAACCTTGCCACCTACGACAACTTCAGTGGCTGCGGCAATACCGTCAATCTCGCCCACCCGCGCGTTCTGCAACTGGTGATGGACTCGCTGCGGTACTGGGTCAAGGTCATGCACGTGGACGGCTTCCGCTTTGATCTCGCCGCCGCGCTCACCCGTGACAGCGCCTTCCTCCCGGTGCTCAGGCAGGATCCCGTACTGCAGAGAGTCAAGCTGATTGCCGAACCGTGGGACATCGGCCCCGACGGCTACCGGCTCGGTCGCTTCCTTCCCGGCTGGAGCGAGTGGAACGACCGCTTCCGCGACGACGTGCGTGCCTTCTGGCTGACTGGCGAGGCCGGCGCCGGGCAACTGGCACAGCGCCTTGCCGGCTCGAGCGAGATCTTTCGCACCACAGGGCGATCACCACAGTCCAGTATCAATTTCATCACCGCGCACGATGGCTTCACCCTGCGTGACCTCGTCAGCTACCAGCACAAGCACAACGAACTGAATGGCGAGGACAATCGGGACGGACACAGCCACAACTGCTCGTGGAACTGCGGCGAGGAAGGCGAGAGCCGCGAACCGGCGGTACTCGAACGGCGCCGGCGGCTGCAACGCGCTTTGCTGACAACGCTGCTCATCGCGCAGGGAGTGCCGATGCTGCAGGGCGGCGACGAACTCGGGCGCAGCCAGGCGGGCAACAACAACGCCTACTGCCAAGACAACCCGATGACCTGGCTGGACTGGCGCAATGCCGACGAGAGCCTCATCGATTTCGTCGCCGGACTGATCGCGCTGCGTCGGCGCTTCCCGCAGTTGCGGCAGACGCGCTGGTTGACGGGCGAGCCACAGTGTGCGGATGCTTGCCCCGATGTGCTGTGGTGGCACCCCGCCGGCCGGCCGATGCGCGTCAGCGATTGGCAGTCGAAGAAACTGGGAGCCTTCGGACTGCACCTGACGGCGCCGACAGCGGCAGGAAATCGCGATACCGGGCTGCCGGACCTGCTCTGCCTGATCAACCGTGACGACATCCCGGTTTCTTTCCTGCTGCCACCCGACACCTGGCAGCAGGTCTGTGACAGCAGCGCCGAGGCGGCTTTCGCAAACTGCCAGCGGGAAAGGGCGACGCCGGTCGCCGCACGCAGCGTTCAGATCCTCTGCCACCAGTGAGCTGCGAAGGCTTCGCCTGGAAGGTGGCAGACGGAACCGAGCAGTGCCGCGTTTTCTTTTTTGACGACACGGAGGCGATTGGCTATACTGCTGTCCTCGTTGGCCAAGTAGCTCAGTTGGTAGAGCAGCGGACTGAAAATCCGCGTGTCCGTGGTTCAATTCCGCGCTTGGCCACCAGATTCCAAAGCCCGGACTCGCTCCGGGCTTTTTCGTATCCGCCCGCAACGGCAGTCCTGGCGGGGCTTCGCGGACTTGCCTCGCGAGCGCCACTCCTCCCATCCCCGCGTTTCTGGCCCCTCACAGCCTCTCTGTTCTCAGTTTTTATCTGATGGTCTCGCGAGCGCGCGCGTGGCCACTTCCTGTAATGGCGCGGGTTTGCGGGCGGTCGGTTGTTCTTGGCAACTCCTGGGGCGGAAGCGACCGAGACACGCTGAGCATAACGAGCGTGGTGTCAATCGGCGGCAAAAGCGAGGACAATTCCACCCCATGCATAAGAGTGCTCTCTACGCCTTGGTAGCTGCCGTTCTGTTTGGTGCCAGTACACCCTTGGCCAAGCTGCTGATTGGGGAAACGTCGCCTTTACTTCTGGGCGGCCTGCTGTACTTGGGCAGCGGCATCGGCCTTGGTGTTGCCCGGGCGATCCGTGACCGGGGGTGGCTTTCCTCGGGCATCGCGCGTCAGGAATGGCCTTGGCTGTTGGGCGCTATCTTCTTCGGTGGCATGTTAGGTCCCGTCGCTCTCATGTTCGGGCTGACCCGCACCAGCGGATCTACCGCATCGCTGCTGCTGAACCTTGAAGCGGTATTGACGGCGCTGATTGCCTGGTTCGTGTTCAAGGAGAGCGCCGACCGGCGCATCGTCTTGGGTATGGTCGCCATCGTCGCTGGCGGAGTGATCTTGTCCTGGCCACTCGGAGAGTCTGACGGCGACAAAACTGGCTCGGCCCACTCGCGATAGCATTGGCCTGCGGGTGCTGGGCAATCGACAACAACCTGACGCGCAAGGTATCTGCGTCGGACGCTCTGTTCATCGCCAGCAGAAAAGGCTTGATCGCGGGCGTGGTTAACTGCACCCTTGCACTGACCATGGGAGAGCAGTTCCCCGCCCCTGCAATGACCGCAACGATGATGGCAGTCGGGCTGATGGGCTACGGCGTAAGTTTGGTACTGTTCGTGCTAGCCCTTCGTGGACTTGGTACGGCGCGAACAGGGGCCTATTTCTCGACAGCCCCCTTCGTCGGCGCTCTGATTGCTCTTACGGTTCTCGGCGAGTCTGCCAGTCCCGTGTTCTGGCTGGCCAGTGCACTGATGGTTTGGGGGGTCTGGCTACACCTCACTGAAAAGCACGAACACGAGCACTCGCACGAGCGACTCGAGCACAGTCACTCCCATCGTCACGACGAACATCACCAACATGATCACGAGTTCGCTTGGCATGGTCAGGAGCCGCATTCGCACCCACACTCCCACGCCTTGGTGACCCACAAACACCCGCATTTCCCCGATCTTCATCATCGGCATGCGCACTGACGGACTGTTGCCCCAGCTCTGCGGTCAGAGGGAGTTCACCAACTTTGACTGATCTTCCCAACCACTAGGCCAGGGGCGGCGCATCACCTTCTCCAGCACAACGCCGGGCGAACCCACCAGCCGCTCAATGACCGTCGGCGACAACAGGGTCAGCCGCACCACGCGGCGCACCTGGGTCACGTCAATCCCCTCGGCCTCGGCGATGTCTGCTACCGTCGCCGCCCGCTGCTCGTCCAAGAGACGTTGCCAGTGGTGCGCCAATCCGAGCGTCCGCAGCAGCGCGCTATCCTGCCCAGCCGCCCGCGCCTCCCGTTCCCGGTCGGCCTCAGACAGGAATTCCTGCGGCGAGTCCAATGGCGTGATGATCTGCTTCTTTGACCCCCGCTGCACCAGCTTCCAGGGTATGAAGGTTTCCAGTCGCACGCCGCCGGCGGGTGTCGGGACCTCGTGGGTGACAGAGCGACCTGTCTGTTTGCCGTAGTGCTTTTTGGACATCTCGCCTCCTTACTTGAACTGTTCCAGCATCTGGCGCTGATCGGGCCAGAGTGCCGGGATGTCGTTTCGCATCAACCAACGAAGCGTCAGCCGTCGTGGCTGGCGACCCATGATGAACTGTGTCCTTTCGGCAACCCTGCATGAAATCCCTGACGGCGTCTGGTAGCGTGGGGGGCCCCTCCATTCCGATCCGGAGCCCTGCCGATGCCCTCATCCCTTCCCCTTGCCGACCCGCAGCTGGCCGACACCGCGGCCGCCCTCGCCG
>DDUX01000011.1:0-45974 GCA_002345025.1 Candidatus Accumulibacter iunctus
GCCGGCACGACGCGGCTTGCCATCCATGCTGCCGCGTCGCCACCGCTTGCCGGCCAAAAAAAAGCCCTCGCCACGTTGAGTGGGGAGGGCTTTTGTGGTTTTGGGGAGCCTGGCGGTGACCTACTTTCACACATGAGGTATGCACTATCATCGGCGTTCCTTCGTTTCACGGTCCTGTTCGGGATGGGAAGGGGTGGGTCCAAAGGGCTATTGCCGCCAAGCGTAACTGGGGTGTCCGCGGAGTGTTTGCGGACGCAAGAGGGGAAGAAGGGGTTGTGATGTTGAGTTGCTGCGCAAGGTTATAGGATCAAGCCGCACGGGCGATTAGTACTGGTTAGCTTAACGCATTGCTGCGCTTCCACATCCAGCCTATCAACGTGGTGGTCTACCACGACCCTTTAGGGGGATCGAGTCCCCGGGGAAATCTCATCTTAAGGCGAGTTTCACGCTTAGATGCTTTCAGCGTTTATCTCTTCCGAACTTAGCTACCCGGCGATACGACTGGCGTCATAACCGGTACACCAGAGGTTCGTCCACTCCGGTCCTCTCGTACTAGGAGCAGCCCCCTTCAAATTTCCAGCGCCCACGGCAGATAGGGACCAAACTGTCTCACGACGTTTTAAACCCAGCTCACGTACCACTTTAAATGGCGAACAGCCATACCCTTGGGACCGACTACAGCCCCAGGATGTGATGAGCCGACATCGAGGTGCCAAACACCGCCGTCGATATGAACTCTTGGGCGGTATAAGCCTGTTATCCCCAGAGTACCTTTTATCCGTTGAGCGATGGCCCTTCCATACAGAACCACCGGATCACTATGACCTACTTTCGTACCTGCTCGACGTGTGGGTCTCGCAGTCAAGCACGCTTTTGCCATTGCACTATCAGCACGATTTCCGACCGTACCTAGCGTACCTTCGTACTCCTCCGTTACACTTTAGGAGGAGACCGCCCCAGTCAAACTGCCTACCATGCACGGTCCCAGACCCGGATTCACGGGCCGTGGTTAGAACCTCAAACAAACCAGGGTGGTATTTCAAGGTTGGCTCCACCAGAACTAGCGTCCCGGATTCACAGCCTCCCACCTATCCTACACAGGTCGGTTCAAAGTCCAATGCAAAGCTACAGTAAAGGTTCATGGGGTCTTTCCGTCTAACCGCGGGGAGATTGCATCTTCACAACCATTTCAACTTCGCTGAGTCTCAGGAGGAGACAGTGTGGCCATCGTTACGCCATTCGTGCAGGTCGGAACTTACCCGACAAGGAATTTCGCTACCTTAGGACCGTTATAGTTACGGCCGCCGTTTACCGGGGCTTCGATCAAGAGCTCTCACTCCATCAATTAACCTTCCGGCACCGGGCAGGCGTCACACCCTATACGTCCACTTTCGTGTTTGCAGAGTGCTGTGTTTTTATTAAACAGTCGCAGCCACCATTTCACTGCAACCCTTTCGGCCTTCACCCGCGAGGGGCTACAACCTATCAGGGCGCACCTTTTCCCGAAGTTACGGTGCTAATTTGCCGAGTTCCTTCTCCTGAGTTCTCTCAAGCGCCTTAGAATTTTCATCCTGCCCACCTGTGTCGGTTTGCGGTACGGTCTCCTTGTAACTGAAGCTTAGAGGCTTTTCTTGGAAGCATGGTATCAATCACTTCGCGGTCAGAGACCACTCGTTATCACGCCTCGGCATTGATCCCCCGGATTTGCCTAAGGGACCTGCCTACACGCTTGAACCGGGACGTCCAACACCCGGCTGACCTAACCTTCTCCGTCCCCCCATCGCATTACAAAGAGGTACAGGAATATTAACCCGTTTCCCATCGACTACGCTTTTCAGCCTCGCCTTAGGGGCCGACTCACCCTGCGCCGATGAACGTTGCGCAGGAAACCTTGGGCTTTCGGCGAGGGAGCTTTTCACTCCCTTTATCGCTACTCATGTCAGCATTCGCACTTCTGATACCTCCAGCATCCCTCTCGAGACACCTTCAACGGCCTACAGAACGCTCTCCTACCATATCCTTGCGGATATCCGCGATTTCGGTGCATGGTTTGAGCCCCGTTACATCTTCCGCGCAGGACGACTCGACCAGTGAGCTATTACGCTTTCTTTAAAGGATGGCTGCTTCTAAGCCAACCTCCTGGCTGTCTGAGCCTTCCCACCTCGTTTCCCACTTAACCATGTCTTGGGGACCTTAATCGGCGGTCTGGGTTGTTTCCCTTTCGACACCGGACGTTAGCACCCGATGTCTGTCTCCCAAGCTCGCACTCGACGGTATTCTGAGTTTGCAATGGTTTGGTAAATCGCGATGACCCCCTAGCCATAACAGTGCTTTACCCCCGTCGGTGATACTTGAGGCACTACCTAAATAGTTTTCGGAGAGAACCAGCTATTTCCAAGTTTGTTTAGCCTTTCACCCCTATCCACAGCTCATCCCCTAATTTTTCAACATTAGTGGGTTCGGACCTCCAGTGCGTGTTACCGCACCTTCATCCTGGCCATGGATAGATCACTTGGTTTCGGGTCTACGTCCAGCAACTAGGCGCCCTATTCGGACTCGGTTTCCCTACGCCTCCCCTATGCGGTTAAGCTCGCTACTGAACGTAAGTCGCTGACCCATTATACAAAAGGTACGCAGTCACCCCACGAAGGGGCTCCCACTGTTTGTATGCATGCGGTTTCAGGATCTATTTCACTCCCCTCCCGGGGTTCTTTTCGCCTTTCCCTCACGGTACTGGTTCACTATCGGTCGATTACGAGTATTTAGCCTTGGAGGATGGTCCCCCCATCTTCAGACAGGATTTCTCGTGCCCCGCCCTACTTGTCGCAAGCTTGGTACCACGATCTCGTTTTCGCGTACGGGGCTGTCACCCACTACGGCGCCACTTTCCAGAAGCTTCCGCTAACGCAATCGCTATCACTTGCCGGCTGCTCCCATTTCGCTCGCCACTACTCTGGGAATCTCGGTTGATTTCTTTTCCTCCGGCTACTTAGATGTTTCAGTTCGCCGGGTTCGCTTCCTCACGCCTATGTATTCAGCGTGGGATACTCCTCGCGGAGTGGGTTTCCCCATTCGGACATCTCTGGATCAAAGCTTCATTGCCAGCTCCCCAGAGCTTTTCGCAGGCTTGTACGTCCTTCTTCGCCTGTAATCGCCAAGGCATCCACCACATGCACTTATTCGCTTGATCCTATAACCTTGCGCTCTCTTCCGAGATCACAACGCTACAGGCAACTCGGTGCAACCCCCATACCACAGGGGTTCGATGCAATCACAACCGTATCACCAGCATCCCAATCCTCCGGGATACCAGCAATACAACCTTCTTCCATCTTGTTAAAGAACATAGACCCCGTAAGGAGTCAGGCCTGCAGGGTGAAACACCCCACAGGCCTGACCGCTCACCAACTGCACCGCCTGGTGGAGGATGACGGGATCGAACCGACGACCCCCTGCTTGCAAAGCAGGTGCTCTCCCAGCTGAGCTAATCCCCCGCCGCGCTCAACAACTCAACGCCCCGCCCCCGCGCCAACCGCCCGCGCTTCGTCGCGACGCTGGTGGGTCTGGTTGGAATCGAACCAACGACCCTCGCCTTATCAAGACGATGCTCTAACCGACTGAGCTACAGACCCTCCGCATGTGCAGCCTGTGACAACCGATAGGTTGTGAGTCCTCAATCCAGCTCTTCTCTAGAAAGGAGGTGATCCAGCCGCAGGTTCCCCTACGGCTACCTTGTTACGACTTCACCCCAGTCACGAACCCTGCCGTGGTAATCGCCCCCCTTGCGGTTAGGCTAACTACTTCTGGCAGAACCCGCTCCCATGGTGTGACGGGCGGTGTGTACAAGACCCGGGAACGTATTCACCGCGACATGCTGATCCGCGATTACTAGCGATTCCGACTTCACGCAGTCGAGTTGCAGACTGCGATCCGGACTACGATCGGCTTTCTGAGATTGGCTCCCCCTCGCGGGTTGGCAACCCTCTGAACCGACCATTGTATGACGTGTGAAGCCCTACCCATAAGGGCCATGAGGACTTGACGTCATCCCCACCTTCCTCCGGTTTGTCACCGGCAGTCTCATTAAAGTGCCCAACTGAATGATGGCAATTAATGACAAGGGTTGCGCTCGTTGCGGGACTTAACCCAACATCTCACGACACGAGCTGACGACAGCCATGCAGCACCTGTGTTCAGGTTCTCTTGCGAGCACTCCCAAATCTCTCCAGGATTCCTGACATGTCAAGGGTAGGTAAGGTTTTTCGCGTTGCATCGAATTAATCCACATCATCCACCGCTTGTGCGGGTCCCCGTCAATTCCTTTGAGTTTTAGCCTTGCGGCCGTACTCCCCAGGCGGTCAACTTCACGCGTTAGCTACGGCACTAAAAGGTTTAACCCTCCCAACACCTAGTTGACATCGTTTAGGGCGTGGACTACCAGGGTATCTAATCCTGTTTGCTCCCCACGCTTTCGTGCATGAGCGTCAGTAGTGACCCAGGGGGCTGCCTTCGCCATCGGTGTTCCTCCACATCTCTACGCATTTCACTGCTACACGTGGAATTCCACCCCCCTCTGCCACACTCCAGCTTGGCAGTCTCAAATGCAGTTCCCAGGTTGAGCCCGGGGATTTCACATCTGACTTACCAAACCGCCTGCGCACGCTTTACGCCCAGTAATTCCGATTAACGCTCGCACCCTACGTATTACCGCGGCTGCTGGCACGTAGTTAGCCGGTGCTTCTTAGTCGGGTACCGTCATCTACACAGGATATTAGCCCGTGCAATTTCTTCCCCACCGAAAGAGCTTTACAACCCGAAGGCCTTCTTCACTCACGCGGCATGGCTGGATCAGGCTTCCGCCCATTGTCCAAAATTCCCCACTGCTGCCTCCCGTAGGAGTCTGGGCCGTGTCTCAGTCCCAGTGTGGCGGATCATCCTCTCAGACCCGCTACGGATCGTCGCCTTGGTAGGCCATTACCCCACCAACTAGCTAATCCGACATCGGCCGCTCCCAGAACGCAAGGTCTTGCGATCCCCTGCTTTCCTGCTCACAGAATATGCGGTATTAGCGTAACTTTCGCTACGTTATCCCCCATTCCAGGGCACGTTCCGATGCATTACTCACCCGTTCGCCACTCGTCGCCAGGTTACCCCGCGCTACCGTTCGACTTGCATGTGTAAGGCATGCCGCCAGCGTTCAATCTGAGCCAGGATCAAACTCTTCAGTTCAAATCCCAAAACTCTCGCTCGACAAACCACCAACCCCAGAACCAAACCCCGGCTCAACACCAGAACCCAATCCCAGAATCAGCAGCTTCAATTCTCGTGCGAGTCCTGCTCCATCTCTCGGCAATCCACGCATCACATCACGCAAACTACCACCAGACCAAGAACTCACACCTATCGGTTGTCTCATTGTTAAAGAGCTGCAGGCGGACCCGGAGGCCAGACTGCGCTGCTGCCCGAGCAGCAAGAGGGGCGCATTATACATTCGTTTCCAGGTGCGTCAACACCTCCTGCAAATAAAGCTGAGCGATGCGCCGGTTTCGTTTTCCCGCGCTCGAGCGGGCGACGGCTGGCGGGCGACGGGTTGCCAGCAAGCGGCGACGCCGCGCGACGTGGAGTCGGGGCGCGCCCATCGGGGTGCCGGCTGGCGCGCTGCGGGGGCGTCGCCCAGGGACTGGGTGGGCGGGGACCTGGCGGCGTACGGTCTGCTACCGAGGAAGCCGCCGACCAGAGCACTGGGCTGCGCCCCGAGCAAGGGAACAAGCCGGAGAGGCGCCGGTCTTCGAGGCTGGCGGTCGATCGCCCCTCGCGGGAGCCCCCCCGGAGGATCACGGTCCAGACGAGCCTGGCCGCGTTTGGTCCCGATTGAGCCTGGCTTCTCCCGGCGGCGAGATCTGATCCCATGGACCGCAGCCAGCTTGCGGTCGAGTGCCGACAACTCCCGGTCGCTGCAGCCGAGCGCCGCCGCGCGGTCGGGACGGACCTTGGTGAATCCGCAGCCGAGGCGGCATTCGTTGCGGCTGCGCCACGGCCGCGGATCAGCTTGTCGATGTAGCCGCACCACACTGCTTCCCCGCGTGGTGGGACAGTCGGATCGCCGCGCAACCCGAGCTTGAACTCGACGACCGACTTCCAATCGTCGGATCCGACATCCGGGCCATGCCCGCTTGGGTCACCCGTCGCCACGTCAGCCAGCAACCCGAACGTGAAACCCGAATTGCGAACCTGCTGCGCGAAAGCCGCACCGCCCGCTACGAGGGTGATCGCCAGTGCGAAACGGGCCAGCAGTCGGGCCGAGATCGCCACCCTTCCTGATCACCGGCAGCGGCCATTTCCTGGCCGGGCGCCACGCGAATCCGGCCTGCTTATCGATAGCCGCCCTGGCGGTAGCTGTAGTTGCCGTCGTAGATCGTACCGGCGCGATCGAACGCGCACGAGAACGTCAGGTTGCGCTCGCCGCCGCGTTCGAAGGTGACGCTGCCGTCGCCGCTCAAGGTGCGGCCGTTGAGGTCGGAGTTCGTCAGCTCGAGGCGCTGAACGTCGCCGTGATCGCTGCTGAGATGGGCGGTGAGGACGCGCTTGCACTCGCTCCTCAGATAGCGCATGTCGGCGAACGGTGACTCCTTGCCCGCGCTGTAGGTCGTGCGCTTCTCTTCGTGTTCGGCGTCGCTGCTCTTGCTCGACGCGAGGACGGCGATCAATGCCGCCACCCCGACGACACCCGCACCGATGGCCAGTGCCTTGCCGGTGTCACTCTTCTTGTGATCATGGTCGCGGTGCTGGCTGACGTTCCAGCTCACCACCTCGCGATTCTCGACGCGGCAATCGAAACGATGTTCACGACCGTCCCGGTCGGTGACCAGGCCAGTGACGTTGTACGACTTGTACCCCGTCTCGTCCACGCGGACGTCGTGCGCGTGCGAATACGAGGACCCCCAGCCAGCCACCTTGCCGACGCAATCGCCCTGGGCACTGGAGTCGTTATAGGCGAAGGCGGCGGGCGCCGCCACCAGGGCGGCGATGGCGAGGGCGAGCTTGATGGTTTTGCTATCGGCCACTGGAGTTGCTCCTTGCGTATTGATCAGGCGCGTCATGTTACAAGCCGCCCGCCGCGTACGTCAAAGCGATCGGCTGCTGCCCGGCGCTCGCCACCGCGAACGTGCCGACGGAACTCGCAGTCAGTCCGCAGCATGCCTTGGCTCGGGCAGGCGTTGATCGGCAACTGCTTCGCGATGCGGAACCTCGCACCCCGATCGCGTCACTCGGACGTCTGCTCGATAGCTCCGACGGACGGACGGACGGGCAGCAGCGACGAGCCGACCGCTCCTTGGCCTGCGCAAGGGCGAGTCGCGTACCGGCTCGCGCGACCCCGGCGACATGGCCATCGGCGACAGCTTCTGTTACGGTTGTGCCTGCCACACTTGGACGCCAGCGCAGCAGCTCGCGCGGCGAGCGCCGCCAGCACGCGAGCCAGCCGCAATGACCGCAGACGATAGCCATCTCACAAGCACACAGCCCCGTCGACGAATCCTTCGCCCGACAGCGCTTCGGCGCACGCGCCGCCGAAGCTCCATGACCGCCGCCGCCGCGGCCGAAAGTCTGACAGTGGCGGTCTGCACCGCGGATGGCCAGACCGATCCGCGCCGCCTGACCAGGCGACGCCGTTCTTGAGCACTCCGCGCACTCGGGCTTTTCTGCGCCGCTTCTATCCCGTGGTGGCGTTCCTCGGCGGCTTCGCCTGGGACGCTGTGACCATCGGCCAGCGAATTCGCGTCGTCGACTTCTGGCGCCTGGGGGCGTTTTTGCTCGGCGCCGCGCTGCTGACGCTGTGGCTGGCGCGTCGTGAAGCGCTCGGGACGGTCGCACCGGCAGCGGCCGAGTCGTTCCGCGGCCGCCTGGCGTCGCTGGCCTGGCAGGCCCCCTATCTGTTGCTGCAGTTCTTCTTCGGCGGCATCTTCTCGGCACTCTTCATCCTCTATTTCAAGAGTTCCGGCCACCTCGGCACTTGGCTGATGGCGGCATTCCTCGCCGCGTTGCTGGTCGGCAACGAGTTCGCCGGCAACCGTTACGGCCGACGCTTCACGCTGACTTGGGCACTGTTCGCGCTGAACGCCATCCTGCTGTTCAATTTTGCGCTGCCACACGCCCTCGGCAGCCTTGATCCCCTCTGGTTCTATGCCTCCACCGCTGCCGGCGTCCTCCTGACGCATTTCCTGCGCCGGCTGGCGCCGCGGCAACCGGGCCGCATCTGGCCGGCGTGGGGGCTGGCGGTGGCGTTGATGCTGGCGTTCAGACTCGACATGATCGCGCCGGTGCCGCTCGTCAAGCGACAACTGGCGGTCGGGCAGGAGTTCGTCCAGGAGGCAGGGCGCTACGCGATGCAGGTGCAGCGGGCAGCATGGTGGCAGTGGTGGCGGGACCAGGCGAGCACCGTCCACGTGCCCGAAGGCGGGCGGCTGTACGGATTGTCGGCGGTATTCGCGCCGCTCGGCGTGACGGCAGGCCTCGAGCATCGCTGGGAAGTCCGTGAGCCCGGCGGCTGGCGGCTGGTCTACCGCCGGCCCTTCGAGACCACCGGCGGGCGCGATCGCGGCTTCCGCGGCTATTCCTGGGTGCTGAATCCGCCGCCCGGAGACTGGCGCTTCGTCGTCGCTACGCAGGACGGGCGAACGATCGACCTTCTCCGTCTGCGGGTCGAGCGCGGCACACCGCCTGCCGCTGACGTACGCGTCCGGGACTTCGATTGAAGCCGTGCCGAGCGGCATGATCCCCGCATTCGCCGACAGACCGGCAGTCCAGCCGACCCTCCGGTCTGCTGCCCGGCGCAACCAGCCGGGGAGTGGCCGCCTCGATGGCCCGGCCGGTCGCCGGATTCGGCGAGGCACGGCAGACGCGCGAAATCACGCGTACGGTCAGTCAGTCGAACGATCGGGCGCGGTGCGGGGCAGGGTGAGGGCGAATCGGACGCCCTTGCCCGCATCGCTGAATCCCTGAATCGTCCCTCCGAGCACCCCGGTGACCAGATTGTAGACGATGTACAAACCGAGGCCGCTGCCCCCTTTGCCCAACTGCGTCGTGAAGAAGGGTTCGAAGACGCGGTGCAGTATCGGTGCGGGGATGCCGACGCCGTCGTCAGCGTAGTCGAGCTGGACGCGATCGGGGTCGCGGCGCGCGGCGCGGATGCAGATCACCCCGGCGTCGATGCCGGCGAAACCGTGCAACACGGAGTTGCCGATGAGGTTGGTGAGCACCTGCTCGAGAGGACCGGGATAGCTGTCCATGTCCAGGTCAGCGGGGATGTCGAGTTCGACCCGATGCGCGGTGTGCTTCAGCAATGGTTGCAGGGTGACCAGCCACTCCGCGACGGTCTGCCGCAGCGGGAAGCGGCGGCGACGGACGCTGGCCTGATCGACCGCAACCTGCTTGAAACTCGCGATCAGATCGGCGGCGCGAGCGGCGTTCCGCTCCAGCAGCTCGACAGCTTCCCGGCTTCGCGTCAGGAACGTGTCCACCTGCGAACGGCGCAGTGCGCCTGCGTCTACGGCCGCAGCGAAGCTGCGCACGTCCACGCCGAGCGCGCTGGCGACGGTGCGGGCGTTACCGAGTGGCGTGTTGAGCTCGTGCGCCATGCCGGCCACGAGGTGGCCCAGCGCCGCCAGCTTCTCCGCCTGCAGCAGTTGTTCCATCGCCTGGCGCAGCTCGGCGGTGCGCTCGGCGACCCGCCCCTCGAGCTGGTCGCGGTGCCGCGCCAGCTCTTCCTCTGCCAGCTTGCGCGCCGTGATGTCCTGGTAGGTGCCGAGAATGCCAACGATCGCTCCATCCGGATCGCGAAGTGGAATCTTGGAGGTCTGCAGCCAGACCCGATTTCCTTCGGGCGTCGTCTGCGGCTCTTCGTAGTCGAGTTTGGGCTCGCCGGATTCCAGCACCCGACGATCGTCCTGCCGGTAGAGGTCGGCCTGCGCCCGCCAACCCAGCCGATAATCATCGAGGCCGATGATCTCGTCCGGCGACCGCGCTCCGGCATCCCGCGCGAAGGCCTGATTGCAGCCGAGATAACGCAGATCGCGGTCCTTCCAGAAGACGCGGGTGGGTATGGTATCGAGGACCGCTTGCAGCAGGTTGCGCGACGCTCGCAAGGCGGCCTCGGCCCGCTTGCGGTCGGTGATGTCACGATAGATCGCAAAAACCCCGACCAGCCTCCCCTGCACGATGTTCGGGTAACGGACGAGATGCACGTCAAGGCGGCGCCCATCCCGGCTGTGGCGTACCGCTTCCATTTCGACGACGCGGCCGGCGCTGCAGGCCATCAGCGAAACATCCCCGTCAGCGGACGGGTCGGTCTCGCCGGGCAGCAGTTCGTTGATGTCCCGACCTGTCGCCTCACTCTCCGGGTAACCGAACAGCGTTTCGAAAGATCGGTTGAGCTCGAGGATCCGACCGTCATGGTCGAGGATCGCGATGGCGACGGGCGCGCCCTCGAACAGATTGCGGAACAGGCTTCTCTGCCGGCCCAACTCCTCTTCCGCCCGCTTGCGGTCGCTGATATCCGAGCCGACGCTGAACACCTCGACCACCTCACGCCGCTCGTCGAGAATCGCCCGGTTGGTCCAGGCAATCCATACCCGTTCGCCGTTGCGGCACATGTTCTCATTGACGTTGCGCTCGAACTGCTCCGGATGCAGGCAGACGGCCTCCATCAGCGGGCGCAGGTCGCGGCCGGTACTTTCGCCGGGCGGAACGAGCGTGCCGATCACATGCTGGCCAACCAGTTCATCTTGCCGATAGCCAAAGAAGCGCAAGCCGAACTCGTTGACGAAGAGAATTTCACCGCGGCGGTTCCAGCGCAGGATGATGCTGTTGGCGTTTTCCACCAGTTCGCGGTACTTCCGCTCGCTCTCCAGCAGCTGTTGCGCCGCCCGCTTGCGGTCGCTGATGTCGCGCACGATGGCCCACATGCCGGTCGGACTTCCGCTCGCGTCGCGAATCAGGTAGGTACGCAGTTCGACCGGCACAACGGTCCCACCCTTCCGCCGGTACTCCTTTTCGTAGACCTCCGAGTATCCCCGCTCGAAAACCTGCAGGCGCACGATAGCAGCCTCGATGGGATGCCATTCCTCAGGAGTGAGGTCCTCGTAGGTCAGCTGGCGCAGCTCTTCCTGGGAGTAGCCGAGGAGGCTTTGGTAGGCCGAGTTGAACTCTTGGAGGCGGCCCTCCATGTCGACCTGCGCGAACCCGTCCCGCATCCATTCGTGCAGACGACGGTATTGCAGCGCGCTGTCACGCAACGACTCCTCGACGCGGATGCGGTCGGAGACATCCCGCGCGACGAGGGTCCCGATGAGTTTCCCGTGCACGGTTGACACTCTGGCCCAGCCATCTACGGTCCGTTCGGCTCCGTCATCACTCAGAAGCATGGCGCGCGCCGGAATCGAACAGCCCGGATTGGCAGCCGCCGCTCGCGCCGCGTCACCGAGGAGGGGATGGATCGCCGCCAACGGGGTTCCCGGCAGGCTTTCCCGCTCCCGCCCAAGCCATGCCGACGCTGTATCGTTGGCAACCTCGATCCGTAGGCTGGATGCGTCGAAGGCAAGGATCAGATCGCTGCTCTGGTCGAGCAGATGGCCAAGACGCTGCAGGTCGACAGACTGACTCGGCGACGCGGGATGGCGGCGACGGGGCAACGAACGCTCACGCACGCTGATCCGCTCTGCTTGGCTGGCTCGCTTCCGGTGGGGTTTGGAGCGTCCTTTCATTGGCGACCACCGCCGCCAGCCAAGCTCACGGGAGAGGCCGTCGCAAGCGGACCGGCACCGGTGCAGGGCAGCACCGGGCGTTTGACGTGGCCGCTGGCCAAGCGGCGTCGGCAGACTCCCCGGACGAAGTGCAGCGCTTGGCGCGTGGGTGAACGCATCAGCACGTCGAGGATCGTGAATCTCCGCAGCCGTCCTCCGGCGACGTGCGTGATCCGCCGGCCGCTGAACTCGGGAGCTTGCACCACCGCTGTATCGAGAGAATCTTCCGTGCCTCTGCGCACTTCGGCAACTACCCAGGGTAGAAATCGGGCCGGCCAACGGGGCAGCCGGACATCTCGGCTCTCCCGGATTCTATCCCATTCGTCCGCCGTCGGGCTGCGGCGCTTGCGGGCAGTCGCCCTTCAGGCAAGCAGCAGGAAGCGCAACCTGTCTGTACAGGTCGATCCCGGGGCCCGACGGAAGAGCCGGGCGGGATGTTTTCCAGGACGACGAGCTGCCGCGCCGTCGCCGCCCCCTGCAGGTTGCGGGATCCGCCCGGGGCGCGGCAAGCTCTGGCAAGAGCATCCGCGGTTGCCGGGCGGCCGGGATCCCGGGGACGGCGTGGTGGCTGGATCCCCTCGGTGACGGCAGCCAGCGTCGGCTGGTCAACCAGTCGTGGCGCTACGGTGGTTGGCAGCGACAAGACCCGCCAGAGCAGTTGCCAGCAACAGCAGCGACGCCGGCTCCGGAACGGCAGCCGCGTCGCGGGTCGTGATCGTCAGCTCGGCAACCTGGAAATAGGCTCCGGAAGCATAGTTGTCGCCGAGCTGGAAGAAGGGATGGGCATCGGCAAGAGCGGCCCACTGGGCGGAGGAGATCCCCTTGCTGCCGTGCAGGAAGTCCTGGTCACCGTAACCGGTCTTGCTGACCGCAAAGCTGTAGCCGCTGCTGGAGAAGCTGATCTCGGTCCACAGCCACGTATTGCTCGGAACGACCTCGCTGCCCGCATAGCTCCACGCTGTGGTCATGGCGGCCTGGAACGGCGGTTTGGGATCGAAGTTGTTGATCAGATGCACGTGCCCATCGCCGGTATCGAGCCCGCTGAAGATGTTCGAGTAGGTCCCCTGTCCATTGAGCAACCAATTCCCATGCTAGCTACAGTGCAATAATTGCAATCCCGTTAAAGCAGCCCGTTACCCGTCTTCCCCCGAGAGACCGCATCACGGCATGTAAAAAATGTCGACACCACGGGTAGGGTCAAAGGCCGCCGGCCGCTCCGTTACGCGACCAATCGGCGCGGCGCCAGCGGATTTCGGGAATTAAGTATACTGTCCCTGAAAAACGGTGGTGAGCTGCCAGGTGGCGAAGCCGAGCAGGAACACGCCGGCAGTGCGGTTGATGGCCTGCATGGCGCGCGGGCCGATTCGCTGGCGCACGGCGGCGATTGCCGAGGCAAGCATCAGCCACCAGAGCGCCGAACCGGCAAACACGCCGAGAACCATGATCACGGCAGCCGTGCCGGTGATCGCCGCGTCGCCGCCGATCGTCGCAAAGACGGCGATGAACGACAGGATGGTCATCGGGTTGGTCAGCGTCAGGGCGAAGACCGAGGCAAAGGCGCGCCAGGCGCCGGCGCCGGCGTCCGCGCCGACCACCGGCGGCGGCGCCGGCGTTCGCCAGAGCCGCACCCCCATCCAGGCGAGAAAGATCGCGCCACAGATCGCCAGCGGCAGGGCAAGGGTGACGAAGAACTGCGTCACCGCCGCCAGACCAAAAGCACCGACAGCCCCGTACACGCCATCGGCGGCGGCAGCGCCGAGGCCGCTGACGAAACCGACGCGGGCACCATGCGTCAGCGTACGCTGGATGCAGAGCAAACCGATCGGCCCGACCGGCGCAGCAATCGACAGGCCGATCAGGGCGGCCTTGAGAAAGAGCAAGCCATCAACCACGAGAGGCCTCGACACGAATCCGGGAGGTCTTCATTCTGGCAGCGCGAGAGCGGCATTTGAATCGAAGAATCACGGAAAAAGCGTCTTCTTTCCTGCACAATTCCGGTCCTGACCACAGTGTGCCTTGGAACCATGGAACTCGACGCAAAAGCCTGGAAGATCCTTGCCGCCGTGCAGCGCGACGGCCGCACCTCGCTGAAGGCGCTGGCCGCCGAAGCCGGCCTGTCGCTGCCGGCAGTCTCGGAACGGCTGAAGCGACTCGAGGAAGCCGGCGTCGTGACCGGCTACCGTGCCGAGGTCGACGTCGCGGCACTCGGCTACGGGGTACTGGCCATGATCGCCATGACGACACCGCAGACGGACAAGGCGCGGCTGCTGGCATTGCTCAGGAGTCTGCCGGAAGTGACCGAATGCCTGCACGTCACCGGCCAGGATTCGTACCTGTTGCGCGTCGTCGCGCGCGACATCGCGCACCTCGAGCAACTGGTGGGAACGATCAACCATTACGGCGAAACGCGCACCTCGATCGTCATGTCGGCGCCGATCCCCCTGCGTCCGGTCTCGCCGCCGCGGCCGTCTCAGGCATCCTGAGACGGCGGCAGGGCACGGGCAAGGGCGAGCACGCTTACCTGCGCCGCGCCGTGCAGCTTGAGTGTGCGCGCCAGCTCGTCGAGCGAAGTACCGGTGGTCATCACGTCATCGATCAGCAGCAGTCGCCGGCCAGTGAAATCGGTCGCACAGTCGAAGGCGCCGCGCACGTTGCGCGCCCGCTCGCGCCACGGCAACGCTGCCTGCACCGCCGTCTGACGGACACGGCGGCAGCTGTGCGTGTCGACCGGGATCCGCCGCGCCCTGCCGAAGATGCGCGCCAGCTCGCCTGCCTGATTGAACCCGCGTTCGCGCAGGCGGAGCGGATGCAGCGGCATCGGGATGATCAGTTCCGCCTCGATGTTGCCGTCGACCGCCGCCAGTTGCTGCCCGAACCAGTTGCCGAGAGCCAGCCGGTGTCCATACTTGAACGACTGCACCAGCCTGTCGATCGGGAACGCATAGGGATGCACGGCAAAACCGGCATCGTAATGCGGTGGCCGGCTCAGGCACCGGCCACAAAGCTCGCCAAGCGGTGTCGGCAGCGCACAGCGCGGGCAACGTGCCGCCGGCAGTTGCGGCAGATCCTCGGTGCACGCCCGGCAGAGCAGACGGTTGCCGCTCTCGGCGGCGCACAGCAGGCAGTCCTGGGTCAGCAGGCTGGCGCACGAGGCGCGGATCAGGGCTGCGCTCCGGATTAAGATTGACATCCTGCGGAGCCTCGTAAAGAATTCGCGCTGTCCGGCCTCACATCACACCCACTCTAGGTTCACCAATCATGAATGCCATTCCGCAAGCCGCCACGCGCCCGCGCGACGAAGCCACCCCTGCCACAAAACCAACCGCCCGCTGGACGGTCGCCGAAGTCGAAGCCCTCTACCAGCTGCCGTTCATGGATTTGATCCATCGTGCGCAACAGGTGCACCGCGAGAACTTCGACGCCAACGAGATTCAACGCTCGACGCTGCTGTCCGTCAAGACCGGCGGCTGTTCCGAAGACTGCGGCTATTGCTCGCAGGCCGCCCGTTACAGCACCGACACCGGGCGTGAGGCGCTGCTGCCGCTCGACGAGGTACTCACTGCCGCGCAGGCGGCCAAGGACAAGGGCGCTTCACGCTTCTGCATGGGCGCTGCCTGGCGCGGCCCGAAGGACAAGGATCTCGCCCGCGTCAGCGAGATGATTCGTGCCGTCAAGGGACTGGGTCTGCAGACCTGCGTCACGCTCGGGATGCTCAAGGATGGTCAGGCTGAGGAACTCAAGGGCGCCGGCCTCGACTACTACAACCACAACCTCGACACCGATGCATCGTTCTATGGCCAGGTGATCACCACCCACAAGCACGCTGACCGGATCGACACGCTGAGCCAGGTTCGCGAAGCCGGCATCAAGGTCTGCTCGGGCGGCATCATCGGCATGGGCGAATCGCGCCGCAACCGCGCCGCGCTGATCGTCCAGCTCGCCAATCTCGATCCACCGCCGGAGTCGGTCCCGATCAACAACCTCGTGCCGATCCCGGGAACCCCGCTGGCGAACGTCGCGCCGATCGACAGCTTCGAGTTCGTCCGCACCATCGCCGCCGCGCGCATCACCATGCCGGGCAGTTTCGTGCGCCTTTCGGCCGGCCGCCAGGAGATGGCCGACGAGCTGCAGGCACTCTGTTTCCTCGCCGGCGCCAACTCGATCTTCTACGGTGACAAGCTGCTGACCACAGGCAACCCGGAAGCCGACCGCGATGAGGCGCTGTTCGAGAAGCTCGGACTGCGGCCGATCTAGTTCCTGATGAGTGCCGCACCGGCGCGGTTCGTCGATCAGCGCCAGGTTCGGCGAAACTTTGCCCGCGCGGCGTCGACCTATGACCAGGTCGCGGTGTTGCAGCGCGAAGTCGGCAGCCGCATGCTCGAACGGCTCGACTATGTCCGCATCGAGCCGGCGCGAATCCTCGACCTCGGTTGTGGAACCGGCGCCAGCCTCATCGCCTTGCACGAACGCTACCCGGCGGCGGCGGTGGTCGGCGCCGACCTCAGCGAAGCGATGCTGCGTGCAGGCACGACACAGCGCTCGCGTCTGCGCTGGCTGCTGCCCTTCCTGCGCGGCAACCGGCCGCCGCTGCTGGCAGCCGAGGCGTCGGCGCTGCCTTTCGGCGCCCGCTCGTTCGGGCTGCTGTGGACCAACCTGATGCTGCACTGGCTCGATGACCCGCTGCCGGCGTTGCGCGAAATGCATCGCGTCCTCGCGGTCGACGGCCTGCTGATGTTCTCGACCTTCGGGCCCGACACGCTGAAGGAACTGCGCGCCAGCTTCACCGACGGTCGTCCGCATACGCAGCGCTTCACCGACATGCACGACTACGGCGACATGCTGGTTGAATGCGGCTTCAGCGATCCGGTGATGGATGCCGAGTTCCTGACGCTGACCTACGCCAGCTTCGACGATCTGCTCGCCGACCTGCGCCGCAGCGGCTCGGGCTGCGCGATGCAGGGCCGGCGGCAGGGGCTCACGGGACGCTCGGCATGGGCGGCAGCGCGCGCTGCCTACCAGCAACTGGCGCGTGCGGGCCGCCTTCCGGCGACCCTCGAAGTGGTCTACGGGCACGCCTGGAAAGGGCAGCCCCGGAAGACGGCCGACGGACGGACGATCGTCCGCTTCGAGCCCGGACAGCGCCGCCGCTGAGGTCGCCGGCGACCCCCGCGGCACGCGCGATCAGCGGAAGAACTCCTCGAGGCGGACGAAGACCTCGTGCTCAGTGCCATGGCGGCGGACCGCCAGCACATCCTCGAGCTTCTCGACCTGCTTGACCATCTGCTCCAGGCGTTCATCCTCATTCACCAGCAGCCAGATGCGGCTGGTCTGACCGCCGCCGACCGGCATCACGAGGATCGCCTCGACGTTGTAGGCGCGGCGGGAAAACAGGCCGACGACGTGCGACATCACGCCGGCGTGGTTGTTGACATCCAGCTCGAGCACCGCGCGTGCCAGCGCCTGATTCTCGGTTCTTGTCAGCGAGTTCATCGTTCAGCCTCCGATCATGTCCTTGTTGGCGGCGCCGGGTGGCACCATCGGCAAAACCTGTTCACGCATCTCGATGCGCGCATGGATCAGCATCGGACCACGCGTCGACAGCGCCGCGGCGAGCGCTGCCCGCGGATCGCTGGCGCCATCGAGGTCGATCGCCGGCACACCGAAGCCTTCGGCGACGCGCACGAAGTCGGGCATTCCCTTGAACTTCGAGGCGTAGATGCGCTCACCGTAGAACAGCGTCTGCTGCTGGAAAACGAGACCCAGGGACGAGTTGTTCATCAGCACGATCTTGACGTTGACCCCCTCCTCGGCAGCGGTGACCAGTTCCTGGATGTTCATCAGGATGCTGCCGTCACCACTGAAGCAGACCACCGTCCGCTGCGGTTCGGCGAGCGCAGCGCCGATCGCCGCCGGCATGCCGAAACCCATCGTCCCGAGTCCACCCGAGGTCAGCCACTGGCGCGGCCGGCGCAGCGGGTAGGCCTGCGCCACCCACATCTGGTGCTGACCGACGTCGGTGGTGATCGTCGCCTCGTCGTCGAGACAGTCGGCGACGGCACGGATCAGCCCGTAGGGGCTGCGCGGATCGTCGATTCCCGGCGTGCGCAGCGGGTGCTCGGCCTTGAGATGGGCGACGCGCGCCAGCCAATCGACCCGCAGCGCGCCGGCGACCGCCGGCAACAGCAGCTGCAGCACGGCGCCGACATCACCGGCGATGCCGACATGCGCGGTCTTGATCTTGTCCAGCTCGGACGGATCGATGTCAATATGAACGATCTTCGCCTGCGGGCAGAAACCCGCGACCTTGCCGGTTGCGCGGTCGTCGAAACGCGCCCCGACGGCGATCAGCAGATCGCACTCGTCGAGCGCCAGATTGGTACAGCGGGCGCCGTGCATGCCGAGCATGCCGAGCGACAGCTGGTGATCGACCGGCATCGCGCCGAGCGCCATCAGCGTCATCACCGTCGGCAGGCTCGCTTTCTCGGCAAGTGCAACGGCCGCCACGGCAGCACCCGAATGGACGACGCCGCCGCCAAGGTAGAGGATCGGCCTGACGGCCTCGTTGATCATCGCCGCGGCACGGGCGATGAGATCGGCTGCCGGCGGCGGCAACGGATCAGCGCAACCCGGTGCCGGCCAGTCAGCGACTTCGATGACCTGATTCTGCACATCCTTCGGGATATCGACGAGCACCGGACCGGGTCGGCCGGACGCGGCGATGCGGAAGGCGCGCGGAATGACCTGCAGCAGTTCCTCGGCCGAGCCGACGAGGAAGTTGTGTTTGGTGATCGGAATGCTCAGACCGTAGGTGTCGACCTCCTGGAAGGCGTCGGTGCCGATCATCGCACGGGGCACCTGGCCAGTGATCGCCACCAGCGGGATCGAATCGAGCTTGGCATCGGCGATCGCCGTCAGCAGATTGGTCGCGCCCGGGCCAGACGACGCCATGCACACCGCCGGCAGCCCGGTGGCGCGTGCCATTCCCTGCGCCATGAAGCCGCCACCCTGTTCGTGCCGGGCGAGGACGTGGTGGATCAGCTCCGACGCGGACAGGGCGTCGTAGATCGGCAGGATGGCGCCGCCGGGGATTCCGGCCAGCGTCCGAATGCCCTGTCGTTCAAGGAGACGGACGACGATCTGGGCACCGCTAAGGGATTCTGGGGCTTCTCTGCTCAAGGCAGTCTCCTGAAAAAAAGGGGCGCCACTGGATGGCGGCGGACGCTGGACCGCAAAAAGGCGAAACCCCCGCTCGGCTTTCACCGGCGGGGGTTTCTGGAATCTGTCGTCGTTTCCCGACCTAGCTTCTTTCGACCCTCGACGGTGTGTCAGGTCCTACGCCTGCCAAGCGTACTACAGCGACGACCAAGCCACCGGCCGTGCCGGATCGTGTGGCACTGGCCACGGTCAAACGATGCGTTGCGGGCTTGGCAGGACGGAGCATTGGCGCCGGGTTCGGGAAGATGCGGACGAAGGCGACATTAGAACCGACCGCAGCGAGAAACGCAACCCCGATCGACGTCGCGCGTGGCGGCAGAACAACAGGGCCGCGGCGGCCACCGTGATCGCCGCCGCGGGCAGCGGCCGACACCGGTGGCTTGCCCGGAGCGACCGGAAATGGCACAGTCACACTGCTGTGCCGGCACCGTCGGTTGGCCGGGTGACGCAGCGGCAACCAGCAGAGGAGGAAGCGGGCGATGAGCGACGCGCGCCAGTATCGTGTCGAGGAAAGCTTGCGCGACGGCACGAAGGTCGTCATCCGGGCGATCACCGCCGACGACAAGCAGGCGATGCTCAAGGCGTACCGTGGCCTCGAGCCGGGCACCGTCTACATGCGTTTCTTTGCCGCCCACGGTGAGCCGACGGCAAGCCAACTGCGCGACTGGACCGAAGTCGATTTCGTGTCGATCGTCCGCTTGGTCGCGTGCGTTACCGAAGCGGGCAGCGAACGCATCATCGGCGGCGCTTCGCTGGCCAGGCTGACACCCGGCGATGCCGCCACGACCGAGGCCGAGATCTCGTTCACCATCGAGGAGGACTTCCAGAATCAGGGGCTCGCCGGCAAGCTGCTGCAGCACTTGGCGCGCATCGCCCGCGCGCTGGGAATCAGGCGCTTCGTCGCCGAGACGCTGTTGGCGAATCAGGGCATGCTCGCCGTCTTCCGGCGCAGCGGCCTGCGAATGCAGCGACGTACCGTCGATGGCGTCGTCCAGGTCAGCCTGGACCTCTGAGGGCAGGCGACCACCGGTAGCGAACGGCAGCCGGTTTCACGATGACGCGAGGCTTTCCTCGCAGGCTTCGCTGAGCGGCGTCACGGTGACCGCCACCGCGAGTTCGTGTGCATCACCGCCGAGGATGACGCCACGCAGTGGCGAGACATCAGCAAAATCGCGTCCCCAGGCGAGGGTGATGTGCTGCGTGTCGGGCAGCAGGTTGTTGGTCGGATCGAAGTCCACCCAGCGTCCGCCCTCGAGTTCCGGGCAAAAGACCGACACCCAGGCGTGCGAGGCATCCGCACCGACCATCCGCGGCTGCCCGGGCGGCGGATGCGTCAGAAGGTAGCCGCTGACGTAGCGCGCGGCAAGACCCTGCGAGCGCAGGCACGAAAGCATCAGATGGGCGAAATCCTGGCAAACGCCGCGCTTTTGCGCCAGCACCTCGAGGACGGGCGTCGCGACCGTCGTCGCCTCGGGGTCGAACTCGAACTCGTGGTAGATGCGGCTCATCAGTGCCTGCACGGCCTCCAGCACCGGGCGCCGGGGAGTGAAGCAGCTGCCGGCATAGGTGACGAATTCGTGCTTCACCCGCACGTAGGGCGACTCGAACTGGTAGCACGCGGCGTCGAGCAGAACCGGCTGCGCTCCGTAGGCCAGCAAGTCGCGCACCCTCTCCCACGCCGGTGACGCGCTCAGGTAGCCAGGTGTGCGCGGCGCTCCGCTGGCGACGGCGGCCGCCGCAGTGCTGCGGGCGAGCGCCGCTGCGGCCTCCCTGGGCAGATGCGGCACCACCTCGACTGTGCTCTCGGCATGCACGCTGAGACTGTCGTGCGGGAATTCGAGGGCGAGTTCGCGGACCACGTTGCCAAAGCAGTCGTGGCGCTCGCGCTCGGCGGTCGGCTGTGGGGAAACGCTGATCCGGTGCTCGAGGCAGCGCTGCCAGTTGCAATCCCGCGGCGTCAGGTGCAGCAACTGGCGTGACAGCGACACCGGGCTCTCGTAGCGGTAGCTCGTCTCGTGCAGGATGTGGTAGCGGGCCGGGAGCGAGGTCACGCTGATCAGGAGGCGAAGGTCTGCCGGCTGACGTCGCCGACGTGACTGAAGAAGCGCATCTCGAGACGATCGGAGAGCGCGGCGGCGGCGAGCGAAATGTCGCCGAGCGTCATCGCCAGGTCGAGGCAGGGATCGCACTCGCGGCACTGGCTGAAGCTCAGTCCCTCGAAACGGCCGAGGTCGAAGCCCTGCAGTCCGGCGCGCGCCGAGCGCATGCTTTCCTCGCGCGGACCGCCGAGCAGCCGGGTCAGATTGTCGAGGTAGCGGACCAGGATCTGCAGCTGGAACGACACCGAGTGCGGATTGCCCTCGTCGAAGACGATCAGGTCGAGCGTCGGCAGCACCTGCGGCTGCGTCATGTAGCGCGAACGATAGGTGATGATGCTGTCGGTGAGCTCGAGCAGCCACTCGAGACTCCCGGCAGCACGCGTCGAGTCGAGGCGAAGGAAGCCGGCGACGGCACTGGCAAGGAACATCAGACGTTCGATCCGCCGGCCGATGATCAGGAAACGCCAGCCATCGTCGCGCGTCATGTTGTCCATCGCGAAACCGGCGAGCGACGATGAGGTGAGCAGCACCTCGTCGAGGAATGCCAGAGCATCGCTCGGCACCAGCGGCATCGCTTCGCCGGCGGCGCTGTAGCGCTGCAACCGGTGCTGCAGGCGATTGATCGCATGCCAGTTGTCGAGCGAGAAGCGTTCGCGCACCTGCGTTGCCACCCAGAGCAGGCGACGGATGTCGCCGGCCAGCCCGTCGCCCCACTCCTTGCCGCAGACGGCATGCAGCAACTCGGTCTCGCGCGACGGCGGCGGCTTGGCAACGCCGTCCTTGCCCTTCGTCTCCGCCGCAGCCGGCAGCACCTGCAGGACGCGGGCGAGGTCGCAGACGGCGCCCAGCGCGTGCTGCGCGTCGCCGCCGGTATCAACCAGTCGCGACAGCGCGACACGCAGCACGCGCGAAGTCTTGTCGCAGCGCTCGGCGTAGCGCCCGAACCAGTAGAGACTCTCGACGACGCGCGACGACAGGTTGCGCCCGCCGCGGACGAGGTCGGCCTTGCCGACCGAGTGCTTGAGCAGGCTGAAGGTGTTGACCGCCTGCTCGGTGAGGACCCAGGTGTCCTTGCTCGAACCGCCCCGCTGCATCGAGATGATGCGCGCGTTGGAGACGGCGGCGACGCGCGTCAGGCCGCCGGGCATGACGACATGGCCGCTCGGAGTCGCCGCAACGAAGACGCGCAGACCGACTCCTCGCGGCAGCAGCGCGCGCTCGAAGCGGTCGTGCCAGGCCGGCGCCTGCGAGAAGTTGACGAGTTCCTGGGCGACGTAGGCCTGTGGTCTGGCGCGCAGGCGGGCGATCATCTCCTGTCGCTTGCTGCCCTTCAGCTCGTTGCCGAAGAGCGGGTCGAAGCGCTGCGACGGATAGGACCCCTTGATCACCAGATCGTCGAGGTGTTCGATGGTGAACTCGAGCGCCGCCCGTTCGCCGCACCACCAGGTGGCGACCGAAGGCATCAGCAGCGGTTCGCCGAGCAGCTTCTCGCTGATCGCCGGCAGAAAGCCGGGCAGCGCCGGCGACTCGAGCAGGCCGCTGCCGAGCGCATTGGCGACCAGCACGTTGCCGGCCCGCACCGCCTGCAACAGGCCGGGAATGCCCAGCGTCGAATCGCTGCGCAGTTCGAGCGGATCGCAGAAGTCGTCGTCGAGACGCCGCAGGATGGCGTGGACCCGGCGCAGCCCGCTCAACGTCCGCAGGTACACGCGCTCGCCGCGCACCGTCAAGTCGTGGCCCTCGACCAGCGGGAAGCCGAGGTAACGCGCCAGATAGGCGTGTTCGAAGTAGGTCTCGTTGTACGGACCGGGAGTCAGCAGGACGACCAGCGGCGTCTCGCCGGAGGTCGGCGCCCAGTACGCCAGGCTGTCCTGCAGCTCACGAAAGAACGAGGCGAGATGCTGCACGTGCAGGTCGCGGAACTGCTCGGGAAACACCCGGCCAACGATCGTCCGGTTCTCGAGTGCATAACCTGCGCCCGACGGCGCCTGCGTGCGATCGGCGATCACCCACCAGCGGCCATCGGGCGAGCGCGCGAGGTCGGCGGCGTAGAAATGCAGATGGATGTCGCCGGGCGGCCGCAGCCCGCGGCACGGCCAGAGGAAGTTCTTGTGGCCGAAGATCAGCGCCGGCGGCAAGCTGCCGTCATGGAGCAGGCTCTGCGGACCGTAGAGATCCCTGAGCACCGCGTCCAGCAGACGCGCCCGCTGCGTGACCGCCGCAGCCACCTGCTGCCACTCGCCCGGCGACAGGATCAGCGGCAGCGGATCGAGTTCCCACGGGCGGTCGGCACCCTTGGGGTCGGCATAGACGTTGTAGGTGACGCCGTTCTCGAGGATTCGCCGGCGCACGTAATCGAGACGGTGCCGCATCTGCTCTGGCGTTGCCGCGTCGAGTTGCGTGACGAAGGACAGCCACGACGGCCGCACACTGCCGTCGTCGGCGAGCATTTCGTCGAAGCGGTCGGTCTTCCTCGGGTAGAACGAAACGAGCGATGGCGGCATGCGAACGAGGCGCGGCAGAAGCTGCCGCGCCGGGCAGGTTCAGGATCGCCGCAAGTCTAACGTAAACGGGAAGCCAGCATTCGCCGGAACCGGCTGCAGGTCGATCGCACCGGGCGTGTGGCCAAAGGAGATGAAGCGCGCCAGGCGGCGACCTTCGGCCTCGTTGGCATTGACCGGATAGCGGTCGGGATTGCGGCCGCCGGGGTGCTCGACGTGGTACTGGCAGCCGCCGAGCGAGCGCTTCATCCAGGTGTCAACCAGATCGAAGGTCAGCGGCGCATGCACACCGATCGTCGGATGCAAAGCCGACGGCGGATTCCACGCCCGGTAGCGCACGCCGGCAACGAACTCGCCAACCTTGCCGGTCGAGCGCATCGGCAGCGCGTGCCCGTTGCAGCTGACGACATAGCGCTCGCCGGCCATTCCCGTGACCTTGATCTGCAGGCGCTCGAGCGAGGAATCGACGTAACGCACGGTGCCGCCGCTGCTGCCCTCCTCCCCCATGACGTTCCACGGTTCAAGCGCATGCCGCAGCTCGAGCTCGATACCGAGGGCGTGAATGCGGCCGTGCAGCGGGAAACGGAACTCGAAGTGCGGCGCAAACCATTCGTCTGCCAGAGCGTAGCCGGCGGCCCGCAGCTCGCCGAGCACGTCGGCGAAGTCCTGCTGCACGAAATGCGGCAGCAGGAAGCGATCGTGCAGCTCCGTACCCCAGCGCACCAGCCGCTCGGGCGCGTAGGGGTTGCGCCAGAAGCGGGCGATCAGGGCGCGCAACAGCAACTGCTGCGCGAGAGACATGCGCGCATGCGGTGGCATTTCGAAGGCGCGCATCTCGAGCAGTCCGAGACGGCCATTCGGCCCGTCGGGCGAATACAGCTTGTCGATACAGAACTCTGCGCGATGCGTGTTGCCGGTCGAGTCGATCAGCAGATTGCGCAGCACGCGGTCGACGACCCACGGCGCGACACACTCGCCATCGCCGCCGGCGGGCGGAAACTGGCTGAAGGCGATCTCGAGTTCATAGACCGAGTCGTTGCGCGCCTCGTCCACCCGCGGTGACTGACTCGTCGGCCCGATGAACAGGCCGGAGAAGAGATACGACAGCGACGGATGGTTGTGCCAGTAGCTGATCAGGCTGCGCAACAGATCGGGGCGGCGCAGGAACGGCGAGTCGAGCACATGCGCACCACCGAAGACGAAGTGGTTGCCACCGCCGGTGCCGGTGTGCCGCCCGTCGAGCATGAACTTCTCGGTACACAGACGTGACAGGTACGCAGCCTCGTAGAGATGCGTCGTCCGCTCGACGAGTTCGGGCCAGCTGGCGGAGGGCTGGATGTTGACCTCGATCACTCCCGGGTCGGGAGTGACGCGGAAACTGGTCAGACGCGGGTCCGACGGCGGCTCGTAGCCTTCGAGGATGATCGGTGTCGCAAGCGCCTCGGCTGTCGCTTCGACCGCGGCGACCAGTTCCAGGTAGTCGTCGAGCGCCTCGGTCGGCGGCATGAAGATATACAGCACACCATTGCGTGCCTGCGCCGAAAGAGCGGTACGGATGACCGCCGCCGCCATGTCGTCGCGCGCCGCTTCCGCGGCGGCGGCGTGCTCGAGTGCCTCGGAGACCCGTTGCATCTCGCGCTCGGCAAAGCGCTCGCCGCTGATCGCCGCCCTTTCGGCACGCAGGCTCTCACTGTGGCTGACGGCGAACTGGGCGCGGATCTCGGCATGCGGGCGCAGCGGCGGGAAGGCCTGCGTCGGATCGGGAGCATGGATGTAGGGATAGTGCTCCTTCGGCACCCACGGTTGCGAGTCGAGAGGCAGACGGTAGCCGATTGGCGAGTCGCCGGGGATCAAACAACAGCGGCCACCGCGCAGGAACCATGCTCCGCTCTGCCAGCCACCTGTCGCCAGGTGTCTGAGCGGCAGCGCATGCCCGACGACGTGGTCGAGCCCCTGACGAAAGATGCGCAGCAGGCGCTCGCGCTCGAGGGCATCGTCGAGCCGGGAATCAAGCGGGTCGACGTTCACCGGCAGGCGGTGCTCGCGCCACAGGTAGTAGTAGATATCCTCGTAGGCGGCGAAGACGTGCTGCGGGTCGAGCGTCAGCCGCTCGGCGAGCGCTTCGAGGAAGCGTCCGCTGAGCGCCGCGTCGGCGCCATAGTCGCGACCTTCATCAGCGCAGAGGGCCGGATTGTTCCAGACCGGCTGGCCGTCACGCCGCCAGAAGCAGTTCAGCGACCAGCGTGGCAACTGCTCGCCGGGATACCACTTGCCCTGGCCGAAGTGCTGCAGGCCGTGCGGCGCATATTTCTCGCGCAGGCGCCGGTAGACCTCCGCCGCTCGCAGGCGCTTGGTCGGTCCGAGGGCGTCGGTGTTCCACTCGGCACCGTCGTGATCATCGATGGAGACAAAGGTCGGTTCGCCGCCCATCGTCAGGCGAACGTCGCCGCTCGTCAGCTCGGCGTCGATCTGGTGGCCGAGCTTTTCAATCGCCAGCCACTGCTCGTCGCTGTAAGGTAGCGTCACTCGCGGTGCTTCCCAGCAGCGCTCGATCTTCATGTGGTGCTCGAAACTGCATTCGGCTTCTTCGGTGAAACCGGTGATCGGCGCCGCCGACGAGGGTTGTGGCGAGCAGGCCAGCGGGATGTGTCCCTCACCGGCAAACAGGCCCGAGGTCGGGTCGAGGCCGATCCAGCCGGCTCCGGGCAGGTAGACCTCGCACCAGGCGTGCAGATCGGTGAAATCGTGATCAGTCCCCGACGGACCGTCGAGCGACTTGAGGTCAGGCACGAGCTGGATCAGGTAACCGGAGACGAAGCGGGCAGCCAGCCCCAGATGACGCAACAACTGCACCAGCAGCCACGCGGAATCGCGGCATGAACCGCGACCGAGCGCCAGCGTCTCTTCCGGCGTCTGCACGCCGGGTTCGAGACGGATGACGTAGCTGACGGCGCGCTGGATCTGTCGATTGAGGTCGACGAGAAAGTCGACGCTGCCGCGCGGCGCCCGCGGAACGCTCGCCAGGAGTTCGCCGAACAGTGGTGTCAGCGGCAAGCAGTGCAGGTAGGGCTCGAGTTCCTCCTGCTGCCATTCCTCGTAGGCGAAGGGAAAGGTCGCCGCATAGGGCTCGGGAAAGAAGTCGAAGGGGTTGATCACCGACATGCTGGCGACCAGATCGACCTCGACGCAGAACTCGCGCGTCTTCTCCGGAAAGACGAGGCGCGCCAGGTAATTTGCCTGCGGATCCTGCTGCCAGTTGATGAAATGCTGCGCCGGCGTGATCTTCAGCGAGTAGCTGAGGATCGGTGTCCGCGAATGCGGCGCCGGCCGCAGACGGACAACCTGCGGCGAAAGGGCGACTGGGCGATCATAGCGGTAGTGGGTCAGATGGTTGAGGGCTACATGGATGGACACGTTCAGCTCCGGGGGTAGGTAATCGGCAGGTTCCTGCAGGATCGGCGGCTGCCGGCTCAGAGTTGCAGTTGTCTGAGCAGGTCCGCCTCGAGCCTGACGCGGCTGGCACTCTGTTCGAGATGCCCGCCGCTGATCAGGAACGTGTCTTCGACACGCTCGCCGAGGGTAGCGATCTTCGCCGTGTGCAGGTTGGCGCCGTGCCCGGCGAGTTCCCTGGCGACGATGAACAGCAGACCCGGGCGATCGGCAGCAACGACGGTGAGCACGAAGAGCCTGCCGTTGTCGTCGGCCTCGAGGCTGACCAGCGGCCTGATGCTGACCTGCGGCTGCAGCGGAAAGTACCGCACCTGCCGCGGCGTGCGTCCGTTGGCCGGCGCCTCAGCCGGCAGTCGATGGGCGAGGCGATCGCCGAGTTCGTGTTCGATGTAGCTGATCATCGCCCGGTCGCAGTCGCGGTCGCTGAGATCGAGCAGGACAAAGGTATCGAGGGCGTAGCCATGCGTCGTCGTATGAATGCGGGCGTCGACGATGCTGTAGCCCGCACGACTGAAGAAGCCAACCATGTGCAGAAACAGGTCCGCCTCATCGTGCGTGTAGACCATCACTTCGATGCCGGCACCGAGCGGATTGAGCCGCGCCCTGACGATCGGTTGCGGGCTGTTGACGCAGTCGTGCAGGGCGTGTGCGTGCCAGGCGATTTCCTCCGCCGACTGGCGCAGGAAGTAAACCGTGTCGAGCTGTTGCCACAGCTTTTCGTGTGCGGTTTCCGGCAGCGCCAAGTAGCGCATCAGGCGGATCGCCTCGCGCTGCCGCTGTGCGATGACGCCGCGGGTCATCAGGTTGTCACCGTTCGACAGCAGACTGCGCCGGGTCGCGTTGAACAACTGTTCGAGGAGCTGCGCCTTCCAGGTATTCCACACCTTCGGGCTGGTGCCGCGAATGTCGGCGACCGTCAGCAGGTAGAGCGCGATCAGGTGCCGCTCATCACCGACAAGGGCAGCGAACGCCGCCACTACGGCCGGGTCGGCGATGTCCTGCTTCTGCGCCACGCGCGACATCAGCAGGTGGTGACGAACGAGCCAGACGATCAGCTCGCCGTCCTCGGCATCGAGGCCATGCTCTTCGCAGAACTCGCGTGCATCGGCGGCTCCAAGTTCCGAGTGGTCGCCACCGCGCCCCTTGGCGATGTCGTGAAACAGGGCGGCGATGTAGAGCAGCCAGGGCTTGCCGAGATCGCTGATCAGGCGGCTGCACAAGGGGTACTCGTGCGCGAAGTCGTCCATCGTGAAGCGGCGCAGGTTGCGCAGCACCTGCAGGCTGTGCTGATCGACCGTATAGACGTGAAACAGGTCGTGCTGCATCTGGCCGATGATGCGCCCGAAGCTCGGCAGGTAGCGTCCGAGGACACCGAACTGGTTCATCGCGCGAAAGACCTGCACGAGGCCCCGCTCCTGCTGCAGGAGCTGCAGGAAGCAGGCACGGTTTTCCGGCCGCTGGCGGAAGTCGTCGTCGATCCGCTTGCGTGCCCGCCAGAGGGCACGCTGCGCACGCGCGCTCATCCCCTTGAGTTCGGGATGCTGTTGCAGCAGCAGGAAGGCCTCGAAGATCGCCGCTGGCTCGGCCAGGAAGACCCCTTCGTGGACGACGTCGAGAAACTCGTGCAGGTTCTGGAAACGCGCGTTGATCGCCAGCGGCGGTTCATCGGACGGTGGCAACAGCGTCGCCGCCAGGTTCTGCAACAGGATGCCGCAGATCTGCGTGACCGTGTTCGCCCGCCGGTAGTACTGTTGCATCAGTTGTTCGCTCGGGCGCTGCGTCGCGCTGCCGGGGTAGCCCAGCCTGCCGGCGAGCGGCGTCTGGTATTCGAAGAGCAGACGGTCCTCACGACGTCCGGCGTGCAGATGAAGGTGCGTGCGCAGATGACGCAGGAAGTGTTCGCACTCGGCGAGCAGCCTGGCCTCGTCGTCGGTGATGAAGCCGCGTTTCTCGAGATCGTTCCAGGACCCTCCGAAGCCAGCGGTCTTGGCGATCCACAGGACGAGCTGCAGGTCGCGCAGGCCACCCGGGCCGTCCTTGCAGTTCGCTTCGAGACTGTTGGGCGTATCGCTGAAGCGGCGATGGCGGTCTTCCTGCTCGATCCGCTTCGTCTGCAGAAAGGCGCAAGGGTCGATGCTGCCGGCGAGGATCGAGCGGAAGCCGGTGAACAGCCGCTCACACCCGGTGAGCCGTCGGGATTCGATCATCGCCGTCTGCACCGTCGCGTCGCCAGCGGCCTCCTCAAGGCATTGCTCGACGGTGCGCACGCTGTGGCCGGTCTCCAGCCCAATGTCCCAGAGCAGGCAGACGAGTTGCTCGAGGCGCTCGGCCAACGCCCCGTCAGCCTCCGCCGGCAGCAGGACGAGGAGGTCGATGTCGGAAGCCGGATAAAGCTCGCCACGGCCATAGCCACCGACCGCGACGAGGGCAAGCGAAGCCGGTACCGCCAGCGCATCCCAGGCATCGCGCAGGACGTCGTCGATCAGCCGGCAGCGCTCCCGCAACAGGAGCACGGCGTCGCCAGTGGCGACGAAGGACTCGTTGATCGCGCTTTGCCCGTCCTGCAGCCGCGCCCTGAGGTCGGCGACCAGTTGCTGCCGCGCCGCCGTCGCTCCGCTCATCGCCCTATGCCGACCGGCGCAAGCCGCCAGGCACGCCGGGTCGACAACAGCAGCCCTGGCGACAGCCAGTGGCGCGAGAACCAGGACCAGCGTTCGATGCCGCCCTGCAGCAGCAGCCATGGCCACAGCGCCGCCGCCTGCGGACGCCAGCGCTCGAGCACGAGCAGTTCCTGCAGCGTCGTCAGTGCCGCTCCCCAGTAACAGGAGGTATCCTTCTCGCCGACCGTTTCCTCGGCCTGCAGCATCGCCTCGCGCCACAGAAGCTCGGCGCGCTCTTCACTGATTCGTGCCCGGCTTGCCAGCCAGGGAAGAAGCATGGGTGTTCTCATATCGGGTGCTCCACTGTTCGTGCCGCCGGCGGTTGGCGGCGGGGAACCTCAGTCCGCCCGCCGCGAGCCGCCAGGCCTGGCCCGTCCGCCTGTCGGGACGGGGTGGTGACCTTCTCTTCAAGCAAGATCCGTGCAAGGATCGATTCCGATTTGGTACGGGTCTTGCTTGTCCGTTGGGTGTGGCTGCACCGCCGCGGCCGGCAGGCGGCCCGTGGCGCCTTCTTGGGGACCCGGCAGCCGGACGAGTCGGCGGCCCACGGGGTGCGCGCTGTTGGCCTTGCTGCGGCCGTTGCCGCGCTTGCCTGCGGCTTCGGGCAGCAGTCGCCAGCGGCACCGCTGGGGCCGGCACCGGGCCATGCCGGCGCAGGCGCCGTCAGGCTGGCGGCACAACGACGGTGCATCGACGCGCCACAGGGCCCCAGGAATGGGCATGGGCTGGCGTGGAACGTGACCTGGTCGGCACCGGCAACGGTGCCCCGGAAAGCTCGGGAGGAAAGAGTATGGTCAGCGGAACAGCGGTAGCGATCTTCAGGATGGATGCCGAGCAGGCCGTCGAACTGCCGCTGCTGCAGTCGACGCAGGGCAGCACCTGCCTCGACATACGCAGCCTCGGCGCCAGGAGCGGCTGCTTTGCGTACGACTCCGGCTACGCTTCGACCGCCAGCTGCCGGTCGAAGATCAGCCTGGTCGACGCGCAGGGCGGCGATGTTCTCTATCGCGGCTACCCGGTCGAACAACTGGCAAACCAATGCGATTATCTCGAGGTGGCCTACCTGCTGCGAAACGGCGAGTTGCCCGACCGCCGGCAGCGCGCCTCCTTCGCTTCGGCAATCGGCCGGCAGGCGGCGCTGCACGAACAGATGGTGAAGCTTTACGAGGGCTTTCGCCGTGACGCTCGTCCGATGGCGGTGATGGTCGGAGTCGTCGGCGCGCTGTCGGCCTTCGATCACACGGCAGGCGAGTTCGGCGCGCCCGAGCAGCGGCAGCTTCGCTTCGAGCGGGTCATCGCCCGGCTGCCAACGATCGTCGCCATGGCCTACAAGTATTCGATCGGGCAGCCGTTCATGAAGCCACGCCCGGACCTCGCTCACAGCGCGAACTTCCTCTACATGATGTTCGCCACGCCGCGCGAGGACTACGCACCGAATCCGGTGCTGGTCCGCGCTGTCGACCGGATGTTGACACTGCACGCAGACTGCGGCCTCGATGCCGCGACCGCGACGGTACGCATGGCGGGCTCCTCGGGAGCCAACCCCTACGCCTGCCTGTCGGCAGCGATCGCCTGTCTCTCCGGGAAGGCGCTCGGCGGAACCGGTGAAGCCTGCCTGGCGATGCTCGCCGGCATCGGCGACGCCGCGCGCACCGGCGAGTTCGTTGCCCGTGCACGCGAACTGCCCGCGGGCGAACGCCTGCCCGGCTTCGGCCAGGGGCCTTTCGGCGCGCGTGACCCACGGCTGCCGGTGATGCGCGAGACCTGCCACGAAGTCCTGCGGGAGCTCGGCCTCGCCGACGGGCGATTCGGCACACTGGTCCGGGCAGTCGAAAGGATCGCGCTCGAGGACCGGCTGTTCATCGACCGCAGACTGCAGCCGAATGCCGACTTCTACTGCGCGGTGGCGCAGCACGCGCTCGGAATTCCGTCGTCGATGTTCGCCTGTACCCTTGCCCTGGCACGTGCCGCCGGCTGGATGGCGCACTGGGAAGAGATGCTGACCGACCCGGAGTACCGCATCGCGCGGCCACGACAGCTCTACACGGGAGCGTTGCGGCGGCAGCTCGCGGCGGCACCGGCAGGCTGAACGGCGGCGGCGGGCGCTCGCTTGCCGGCAACGGGGCGCAACCATCGGCAGCTGCGTCGGCGCGTCACCATGCACCGGAGTGGTGGCCGCCGATTGACCGCGCGGCCGCCAGCGGCGCATAATCCCCAGCAGATGCAGGGTGATCGTTGCGCCGTCCGGCGGCGGTCCCCGGCGCTCTCGGGAGGATGGGTGTTTCCTTGCAGACGCTGGCTCTGGGTGTCGTTCGTTGTGTTCCTCGCGCTGCCGGTCAGGGCGGCGAGCCTTGCCGAAGGATTCGCCCGCCTGCCGGCAGGTGCCGTCGTCCTGCTGATGCCGCTCGACATCGAGCTGTTCTCGGTCAGCGCCGGCGGAGTTCTCGAACCCCAGGCCGAGTGGACCGAAAAGGCGCACGCCAACCTGCGGCAGGCCTTCCTGACGCGCAGCAGCGTGCTCAAGGTGAACTTCATGCCGCTGCCGGGCGAGGTCGACGAAGTCGTCGAGAGCCTCAACCGCCTGCACGGAGCAGTCGGTCAGGCGATTATCCTGCACCAGAGCGGTCTGTTCGCGCTGCCGACCAAGGAGGGCAAGCTCGACTGGTCGCTCGGCGACGAGGCCGCGCTGATGCGTGAGCGCAGCGGCGCCGACTACGCGCTCTTCGCCTTCGTTCGTGACAGCTACGCCAGCAGCGAGCGCGTCGCCATGATGGTCGTCGGTGCCCTGCTCGGCTTCGGCCTCTCTGGCGGCATGCAGGTCGGCTACGCCTCGCTGGTCGATCTCTCGAGCGGACGCGTCGTCTGGTTCAACCGTTTGCTGCGGCAGTCCGGTGACCTGCGCGAATTCGACAAGGCACGCGAATCGTGCGACGCACTGCTCGAGAAATTCCCGGAGTAGCGCACGTGCAGCGGCGCCACTTCATCACCGGTTGTGCCTGTTGCGGCCTGCTGGCCAGAGCATCGACGCTGCTTGCCGCGAGCCAGGGACCGCTGCCGGCACGGCTGCAGCAGCCAGAGCCGGGAAGCGATGAGGGAGGGCTGTGGTCACTGCTGACGCGCGAAGAGGAGCGTCTGAAGCGAAGCCGCTTCCTGCTGCGCGACCCCGCCCTCAACGCCTACGTTTCCGGACTCGCCTGCCGCCTGGGCGGCGAGCATTGCCCGGACATCCGCGTGTATCTCGTTCGCTCGCCCTTCTTCAACGCCTCGATGGCGCCCAACGGCATGCTGCAGGTGTGGACGGGTCTGCTGCTGCGGATGGACAACGAGGCGCAGTTGGCGGCAGTACTCGGTCACGAGATCGGCCATTACGTCTGCCGCCACAGCCTCGAGCAACTGCGCGACGCCAAGTCGCGCACCGCCCTCGGCCAGTTTCTCGGCATGGCGCTCGGTGCTGCCGGCGTCGGCGCGGCCGGTTCGCTGGCGCAACTGGCCCTGCTCGCCGGCATGTTTGCCTACTCGCGGGAACACGAGCGCGAAGCGGACCGCATCGGCCAGGAACTCGTCGCCGACGCAGGCTACCCGCCGATCGAAGCGGCGAAGGTGTGGCAGCAACTCGTCGCCGAACTCAAGGCAGAGGCCGAATGGTCGGGCGATGCCGGCAGCCGCAGCATCTTCTTCGCCAGTCATCCGGATCCGGAGGAGCGCAGCCAGGCAATGGCGAGCCGGGCAGCGACGATGAACGGCGACACCGGCGACGCGGCCACTGCCGCCTACGCACGGCAGATTCACGGCCATCGCCGGCAGTGGTTCGAAGACGAGCTCAGGCGGCGCAAGACGGGCGAGACGATCGCGCTCTTCGAGCGCCTGCTGCGGCAGTCGGACGATGGCGAGACGCGCTTTTTCCTCGGCGAGGCCTATCGGCTGCGCGCGGCCGATGGTGACGGCGCGCGCGCGCTCGGCGAGTACGCCGCTGCCGAGTCGCGCAGCGCCTGCCCGCCCGAGATGTTCCGTTCACGCGGCATGCTGCAGCGCCAGGCAGGCGACACGGCGGCGGCAAGCGCTTCGTTCCGGCACTACCTGTCGCTTCGCCCCGCTGCCGAGGACGCCGAGATGATCCGCAGCTACCTGCACGAAGGACTCTGAGATGTCACGCTGGCTGCTGCTTTTCCTGGTGGCGCTGCTCTCCGGCTGTGCCGGAATGTCGAAGGTCGGTCCGGGCGAAGTGACCGTGCGCGATTCGCTCTCGGTGACGCCTGACGACGCGTGGAACCAGTTCTCGATCGGCCTGACGCGAAAGAGCGAAGTGTGGACCCTCGACGGTCTGCCGCTCGACCGCCTCGTCTTCTATGTCGGCATCGCCGACGGCGAGGCGCTGGCCGACCTGCCGCAGCGCAAGGACCGCCAGGTCCCAAAGTACCGGACAACGATGCAGGCACACGAGATCGTCGAAATGTACGAGGTTTTCGCCACCCACGATGGCAGCTCGTTCCAGCGCCAGAAGCTGGCACCGGCGGCCTTTGCCGGCGGCGAGGGCTTCCGCTTCGAGTTCTCGCGTGTGCGCAAGTCCGATGAACTCGAAATGCGCGGTGTCGGCTACGCTGCGGTACGTGGCGGCAAGCTTTATCTCCTCATCTTCGAGGCGCCACGCAGCCATTACTATGCGAGGCACATCGGCCGCTTCGAGGCGCTCGTCCAATCGGCGCGCATCCGCGGCTGAAGCGCCGCCGCTTCGCCGGTGCCCCGATCACCGACGGGCATTCCCAGGCTGCGCCTGGTCGTCACTCGAGGAGGAATCGTCTTGCGCATCGTCGTCGCTCCGGATTCGTTCAAGGGCAGCCTGAGCGCGGTCGGCGTCGCGCTGGCGATGGAGCGCGGCATTCGGCTGGTCTTTCCCGAGGCCGACGTGCGAAGGGTGCCGATCGCCGACGGTGGTGAGGGCACGGTCGCGGCTCTTGTCGGCGCGACCGGCGGCACGCTTCGCCAGACCCGCGTCAACGGGCCCCTGCGCGCGCCGGTGCTGGCGCAGTGGGGAATTCTCGGTGACGGCACGACGGCGGTCGTCGAAATGGCGGCGGCATCGGGACTGCCGCTGCTGGCCCCAGGCCAGCGTGATCCGCGGCTGACGACGACCTTCGGCACCGGCGAGCTGATCCGCGCTGCGCTCGATTGCGGGCTGCGCCGGATCATCATCGGCATCGGCGGCAGCGCGACGAACGACGGCGGCGCCGGCATGGCGCGTGCGCTCGGCGCCAGCTTCACCGACGAAGCCGGGACGGAACTGCCCGAGGGCGGCGCGGCTCTCGCCCGTCTGCAGCGGATCGGGCTCGACAGCCTCGATCCAAGACTGCAGGAGACCGAGATCCTCGTCGCCTGTGACGTCGACAACCCGCTCTGCGGGCCGCGCGGCGCTTCGGCGGCATTCGCCCCGCAGAAGGGTGCCAGCGCCGCTACCGTGGCCGAACTCGACGCAGCGCTCGGCCACTACGCCGACTGCGCGCACCGGGCGACCGGTCGCAACGTCGCCGGGCTACCGGGTGCCGGAGCAGCCGGCGGACTCGGTGCCGGTTTGCTCCTGTTCACGCCGGCGACACTCAGGCGCGGCGTCGACATCGTTCTCGACGCGGTGGGCTTCGAGGAAATCGTCAGCGGAGCCGATTTCGTCATCACCGGCGAGGGCCGTACCGATTTCCAAACGGCCTTTGGCAAGGCGCCGGTGGGCGTCGCGCAGCGCGCCAGGCGATTCGCCGTTCCCGTGTTCTGCATCTCGGGGGGGCTCGGCGAAGGTGCCGACGACGTCCTTGCTCTCGGAATCGACGCGACGATCAGCATCTGCGAGCGGCCGCTGCCGCTCGACGAATGCATGCGAAACGCCGGCCCGCTGATCGAGGCGGCGACGGCACGCCTGTGCCGCATCATCCGCGCCAGCCGGCGGGGCTGCGCTATCCGCTGAAATCGCCCCGGCGAACGGGCGACGGCTCGGTCGAGCTCAGCTCGGCGCCGACGTCCGCCGCGGGCAGCCAATCATTCGAAATGGCAGACGTAATCGAGGGTTTCGAGCGTTTCGATGTCGAAACTCGAGTTGCCCGGCACCGCGAAGCGCTCGCCGCCCGCGTAGGTGTGCCACTCGCTTTCGCCGGCGAGGCGGATGCGGCAGCGGCCGGCATTGAGTTCCATCACCTCGGGCGCGCCGGTGCCGAAAGTCAGGGACGAGGGAAAGATGATGCCGACGGTCTTGCGCGTACCGTCGGGGAAGAGCACGGTATGGCTCACGCACTTGCCATCGAAATAGATGTTGGCCTTCTTGACGACGGAGACGTTGTCGAACTGCGACATGGTGGTTTTCCTTTCGCAGCTCAGGCAGCCAGCGAGACGGGCGGGAGACCCGCGTCGCTGGTGCATGCCGGAACCGGTTCGATTGATCGATGATTTTCTGGCTCGATGAACCCGCCACCCACCACGCCGAAGGCATCCTTCATGAGCCTGATCCATACCGTGGAACCGCACCACATCGAGCCATTCCACTATCTCGCCGCCGTCGCCCTCGCGCCGTCGGACTGGGTACCCTGGAACCATACCGAGGCACGGGCTCGCGCCGAGGCCGGCACGGACAGCGCGGCGCAAGCGCAGCCAGGCTGAGTCGCCCAGCAAGCGGCTGTCGCCGCTTGTTGGCGTCGGACGGGCATGCCCCCACGAGTGTCCCCGGTTCCGGGTGCCGTGCCGCACCCCGGCGCCACCGCGGGGTCTGCAGCTTTGCCGAAAGGACACGAACGGGCCCCGGATGGGGCCCCGCCAAACGACCGGACGTCAACCACAGGCCGAAGCTGCTTAGCGGCAGACGCGCCGACCGTCGACCATGCGACACTCCGGCGTCGCACGGACCTCGGCGTCACGCGCAGCGGGAACCTCCTTGGCAGGGGCTACTTCAACCGCCCGTGCGGGAGCTACTTCAACCCCGCGCGCCGGAACGGGCTCGACCGGCTTGCGAACCTCAACAGCGCCTCGCGATGTTTCACACTCGGCGCGACGAACACCTTCTGCGCATTCTACCGCGCAAGCACCAGAAGCAAACGTCATCGCAAGAATCGCAGCCGGCAAGGCAAATACTGAAGCTTTCAAGGCTTTTTCCTCCAGATTGAGTTTCAGGTTGATACATTGGGCCCGCTCCGGAAAGCGGCGTCGACCTCCCTCTCAGGGAGTTGGCACAACGCGGTAATAGACACCGTTGGCGCCGTACATCGGCTTGAACCAGGTATTGCCAACGATGTAGTACGTGGCACCCCCGACGTTCGCAGGCGACGCCCCGGACGGCAGCGCCGCGTAGTTGACACCCATCGCATAAACCGCCGGTGCGCTGGCAGCCCCCGCCGCCACGCCGGCAGCATAGGCGTTGGAAGTGGCCGCCGCGGTATTGGCCGAAGCCACTGCTGCCCCCGCTGCGATGCCGACTACCGCACCGGCTGCCGCTGCACAGCCGTAACAGCCCGACGAGTAAACCGGCACCGCGACCGGCGGATGGTAGACCGGATAGGCTGGGTAGACCGGGGGCCGATATCCTGGATAGGCGGGTGGACGGTAGGCGGTTGCCCCGCCCGGATAGGTGTGCGCCGCACCGTAGCCGGCCGCGCCGTAGGTCGTGCCGCCGTAGGTATTGGTATGCTCGGTGCCGCCGCCCCAGGCGTGAGCCGTGCTGCCGCCATAGGCATTGGTATGCTCGCTACCCTCGCCATAGGCATGCGCCGAACTGCCGCCGAAGGCGTTGGTGTGCTCGGTGGCCCCGGGAACGTGCGCGGTCGAACCGCCGAAGCGGTTGGCACTGGCCCACGCCATGGCCTGTGACGAACACAGTGCGCCGGCCAACAGGAGTGACATCCCGACAAATGACTTGTTCATTCTCGCCTCCGTGATCACTGGGATTTGCTTGCCGCTTTGGGCGACTTCGCGATTGGCTTGACGCCCGGCGGTAGCGCGGCAGCCGGATGGGCAAACTCGATACGTTGGGCATCTCTCGCCTTGCTCGTGCTGAAGGCATCGGCCGCGATCGCCGGGTCAAGCTGCCAGTTGGAGAGTTCCATGTCGTGCCGCAGGCGCAACGGGTCGGCACGGAAGACGGCGCGGATACGGCGCGGCAGCTTGTCGTCGGCACCCACCCACATCTGCAGGAAGACATCGTCGTTGGCCCAGGCAACCATGTCGGTCTTGACGCCGCCAACCAATCCGGACGGGCCGACGTAAAACGCGAGCTTGGTGCCGTCGGCGATCGCGGCAAATGGGTCGGGAAGCAGCAGGTCGGTGAACGGGAAGTAAATCGCCGCCTTTTCGAACGCCATGCGCAGCGCCGCTTCGAGGGTCGGTGGCGCCTCGGCGATGGCGACGAGGTTCTCGGCCGGGGCGAAGGCGAGCATGGTCTTGCCATCGAGATAGAACTCCGAGGCCGGGCCGTCGCCCGGGTTGATGACCCGGAGCCGTTCCGGCCGCTGCATCACGACGTCGTAGCGCGACGTGAACACCAGGGGCGGGCCGAGGCGGCTGGGATGCTCGTAGCTGACGGTGGCGGTGAAGGACATCGCCCTGGCCGCCGCCAACCGGGCGCTGGTCGCCTTGAGCAGCTCAACCGCGCGCGCCTCAAGTGCCGGCTTGTCGACCGGCGCCGCCTTCTTCTTGACCGCCGGCTTGGCGCCAGATGACACCGTCTGCGCGCTGACGCCGGTCGCCGCCAGTATGCTCAGGGCGATCGCGATGCCGGTCTGGCGAACGAAATACCTGGACGCAAGCTTCATGGAATCATCCCGCATTCGAACATCTTGTTGACGATGGGCGCAGCAACCTGGTTGAAGAACGCCTGACGCATCTGCGGATCCTCCTGCAAGGCCTGGATGGCGCGCTGCTCCATTTCCGGCTTCGGCTGGCCTTGGCCCTGCGCCTTCTCCTGCCACAACTGCTGGCAGGTCGAGGTCTGGTACTTCTCGATCACCTTGCTGGCGACGCGATCCATGATCGGGTATTGCGCGTGGGCAGTTCCGGCAACAAGCGTCGCGGCCAGGGCCGCAATGATCGTGAGTTGTCTGGTCATGATGAACTCCTGGGTTTATGGATCCGTCGTTCAGAACTTCATATCGGTAAGGACGATTTCGATACGGCGATTTTCCTTGCGTCCGGCAGCGGTGTTGTTGGGCGCGACCGGTTGGTACTCGGCAAAGCCGGAAGCCTCAAGCCGCGTTGGATCGATGCCTTTGGCTTGTAGGAAACGTACTACGTCGCTCGAACGTGCGGTAGAAAGTTCCCAGTTGCTCGGATAGCGCTGGCGCAGTTCGTAGCCAATCGGCTCGTTGTCGGTATGGCCGCGGACGACAATGCGCTTGTCGGTGACGCTTTGCAGCGTGCCGACCATCTTCTCCAGCGTCTCGCGGCCCTTGGCGTTCATCTGGGCGCTGCCGGAAGAAAATACAATCTCGTCGATCAGTGTGACAGTCAGTTGGCCCTGTAGCTCTTTGATCCGCACTTGATCGGCCTGAACTTCTTTCTGGAGCTGGGCACTGAGTGCCTGATAGGTGCGGCTCTGGCTGGCATAGGTATTCGCCGTCTGCACTTCCTGGTTGTATGTACTCTGGCTGACGCAACCGCCAAGGGCGGCGGCCAGAACCACGGTGATGAGCGTTCTCTTGAACATTTCTGCCTCCTGCGGTAAGGCGTGAAGTCCACGCCGACGAATCATTTGGGGAACATCTCATGATCGCTCCCGAAAAAACGCCTCATTCACCTGGCACGGGTGAAATAAACGTCGAACTTCTGCTGCACCACCGCCTGGAAATAGACGCCCTTCAACACGTCGGCTGCCGGGTCGTAGGTCAGGGTGTAGGTCGATCCGTTGTAGCCAGCGGCCCGCAGCTCGAAGAAAAGCTTGATGACCTTGCCTTCGCGCGTCGCTTCCGCCCTGGAAAACGGCAGCGGGTTCGGATTGGCGTAGGCGGCGTCGAGCTTGCCGCTGGCATCGACGCTCCTGATGTTGATGACGTAGCCGCCATCGGGCCGCACCCAGCGTCCCGGCAGGGCCGAAAAAGCGGATTCGGTCTGGATTGCCGCCTTGGGGACAACCTGGGCAACGGCCGTCGCCGCGACGGACCCGATTGCAACGGTACAGAGTGAGACGTAGAGCGCAGACGCTGTTTTCATGGTTCCCCGCCAGATCAAAATGGAAGCGGCTGGCGCCCCCCATCGGGACGCCAGCCGCTTCGCCTAGTTGCCTGTCGGCGGCGTACCGTCCTGCGCTTCAGCCATCGCCGCTTCCAGCTTCTTGATGTCCGCCGGCGACAGCTGCGGCCGATCAACCTTGATCGTCAGCTTGTTGAGCTTGGCGGTCAGCGCGAACGGCGGCTTGTAGTCGGCGTCGTTGACGCCGGTCAGCGTGTCCGAACCGATGTCGAAGCTCTCGTCCCACTGCAGGATCATCGGCAGCGTTTTCTCCATCGTGATCGTCTGCACCGCCTTGCCGTCCACCTTCAGGACGCCGGTGCCAGGCCGGCCGAGGCCGCTCATGTTGTTGAACGCCAGCGTCCCGACGCCGAGGCCGTCATACTTGAAATCGAACTCCAGCGTGTGCTGGCCCGGAGTGAGCGCTTCGGGGCCTTCCCACTTGATGCGCTTGAGGTCGACCAGGTTCCACAGGAACACCGGCTTGCCCTTGAGCAGGTAGAAGCCGTAGCCGGCGAAGCGCCCGCCCGAGGTCAGGATCATGCCCTCGGCGCCGCCCTGCGGCACGGTGATGTCGGCGGTGATCGTGTAGGACGCGTTCAGCAGGAATGGCGAGTCGCCCTGCGGCAACCCGACCATCGGCCGCGTGTAGACGAATTCCGTCCGGCCAGCGGTGATGTTCGGCCGCGGCGCGACAATGCGGGCGGCTACCGAAGCGTCCATCGGCAAGACCTGGTACTTCTTCGCCTCGGCGAGGAACTTCTGGCGCATCTCCTTGACCTTCTGCGGGTTCTGCGCGGCGATGTCCTCGGTCTGGTTGAAGTCCTTGCCCAGGTTGTAGAGCTGGAAGACCTGGTTGTTCAGCGGATCGGTGTTGGCCGCGCCGAAGACCTCCCACGGCGCGCGGTTGACCTTGGTGCTCAACAGCCAGCCTTCATCGTAGAGGGCCCATTGGCCGAACATCTCGAAGTACTGCGTCTTGTGCCGTGACGCGACCTTCGCATTGGCCGGGTCGAAGGTGTAGGCGAAGCTGGTGCCCTCGATCGGCGCCTGCTTGATGCCATCGACCATCTGCGGCGCCTTGATGCCCGCCGCTTCGAGTATGGTCGGCACGACGTCGATGACGTGCACGAACTGTTCGCGCAGCGCGCCCTTGTCCTTGATGCGCGCCGGCCACGAGACGACCATGTTCTGGTTGATGCCGCCGAGCCGCGAGGCATTCTGCTTGAACCAGTCGAACGGCGTGTCGAAGGCCCACGACCAGCCGGCCGACATGTGGTTGTAAGTCTGCTCGGTGCCCCAGACGTCGTACCACTTCATCTGCACGTCGACCGGCATCATGTTAACGCCGTTGAAGAAGGCGGCTTCGTTCGGCGTCCCCAGCGGCCCGCCTTCGGCGCTGGTGCCGTTGTCGCCGTTGATGTAGATGACCAGCGTGTTGTCGAGCTTGCCGAGGTCCTGGAAGTGCTGGATGACGCGGCCGATCTCGTTGTCGCTGTAGGCGGCGTAGGCAGCGAAGACCTCGACCTGGCGGATGAAGAGCTTCTTCTCGTCGGCGCTGAGCTGATCCCAGGGCTTCAGCATTTCATTGGGCCAGGGCGTCAGCTTGGCGTCCTGGGGAACCAGGCCGAGCTTCTTCTGGTTCGCGAAGATCGTCTCGCGCAGCTTTTCGTAGCCGCCATCAAACAGCTTCATCGCGCTGATCTTGTCGACCCACTCCTTGGTCGGATGGTGCGGCGCATGGGTCGCGCCCGGCGCATACTTGATAAAGATGGGCTTGGACGGGTCGGTCTGGTGGATGCGCGTCATGTAGTCGATGGCATCGTCGGCCATGCCGGTGATCAGGTTCCAGCCCGGTTTGCCTTGAAATGGAAATATCTGCGTCGTGTTGCGGAAGAGGTTCGGCTGCCACTGGTTGGCGTCGCCGCCGACGAAGCCGTAGAAGTACTCGAAACCCATGCCGGTCGGCCACTGGTCGAACGGACCGACCTGGCTGGCGGCGAAGGCCGGCGTATTGTGGTTCTTGCCGAACCACGAGGTGCTGTAGCCGTTGTCGAGCAGGATGCGGCCAATCGTCGCCTTGTCCTTGCCGATGATGCTGTTGTAGCCGGGGAAACCGGTCGACTGCTCGGAAATCACGCCGAAGCCAACCGAGTGGTGGTTGCGCCCGGTGATCAGCGCGGCGCGCGTCGGCGAGCACAGCGCGGTCGAGAAGACGCGGTTGTAGCGCAGGCCCTCGTTGGCGATGCGATCCATCGTCGGCGTGGGGATGACACCGCCGAAGGTGCTCGGCACGCCAAAGCCGGCGTCGTCGGTGATGATCAGCAGCACGTTCGGCGCGCCCTTGGGTGGCACGATGCGCGGTGCCCACCACGGCTTGGACTGCAGGGCGTCGTTCTTGATGACGCCGCCAAACTTCGGATCGGGCGCCGGCAGTTGCTTGTTGCTGATGGTGGTAGTGGCGCTGGGCGAACCCAGCGTGCCGGTGACCTGCTGCCCGAGCGCCCAACCGCTGGTGGCCAGAGATGTTGCCGCGACGGCAACAAACGCCAGCAAACGTAGACCTGATTGCATGTCAGCCTCCTTGGAGAAAAAAACTGGTGAACAACCTAGAAGTGAAAGGTGGCGCCGAGGGCCAGTCCGGTGAAGCGCGCGTCGATGCCTTCACCCCTGCCGCTGAAGTCGTACGACAGGTTGCGCAGCGCCAGCGTGACATCACCCCAGCCATAGCGGTAGCCGAGAGCAATCATTGCCTGCCAGGTCGTGTTGTCGGACCCGGATCCAATATCAAGGTAGTAAGGCATGAAGACGCGATCATCGTCACTGAGGCTCACCTCCCCTTTCACGCCGGCGATCACGTCCCACTTGTTCATGCTCGCCGAAAGCGCGCGCTGGCGCCCCGGGAGCAGGCCGGCCGCACCGCTGATGCTCCAGTCGAGCGTTTGGTTCATGTACAGGTAGCGCGTGCCGGCAAAGACGTCGAGATGAGAGGCCCCGCGGCGCCAAGCGGTGTAGCTGCCGGCGAGTGTCCAGACGTCGGACTTCAAATCCATCGTGGCGCCCAGATCGGCCACCGGCAGGGCGGCCCCTCCCGGCCCTCGGACAGTTCGCACACCTGCGTCCTGTCCCTGGAACTTCATGTAAAGATAATCGGTGAACACCGACCAATCGCCCTTGCGGGCCTCGCCGGCGATCATGAACGCGAACGAGAGGTTGTCGAGGTAGTCCTTCGGGGCGGTGTGCATCGCGGTGTCCACGCCGCCCGAGATGCCGAATGGCCCGGTGAACGACGCGGTGGTGTAGACCGTTGGTAGCCACGCATAAGGCGTCAGGCTGAAATGCCACTGACCGTCGAAGCGGCTTGCTCCGGGCAGGCCGTCGGCGGCGGTCGCCGGCGCCACGGTTGCCAGGCCGAGGGCAGCGAACATGGCGCCGGCGACGTGATGCCTGAAAATTTTCCCTGTCTCCATCCTTGCCTTTCCCCCCGGTTGGTGTCAGTCACGGTGCTGGCTTGCCGCCGGGCTGACTACGGAACCTGACCCGCCGGTGGATCCTTACGGGACAAGCAAAGGTTGCCGCGGAGGCTCCAGTCATTCCACGTCGTCGGCCCACTGGCAGAAGCTGCGCATCCGAACCCCCTCGCGGTTGCGGAGCGTGCGTTATCATGCTTCTACTTTGGTGGCGTGTCGCGATCATTCGCGACAGAAGATATACAATTCACGACAGATCGACGGCGTCCGGGTAGCGGGAAGCCTGGAGAGAGGGCCATTTCCGAAAACGGGAGTAGAGGGTTGCGAGCGAAGAGAGCGTTTGGCGAGGCGGTCATTCGCATTGGTGGGGCAGCAGCGATTCCTGCGGTGCTGCGCGACCACCGCGTCGACCCGGCGGAACTGCTCGCCGAGGCCGGGATCAGCCCGAGCCTTTTCGATGACCCCGACAACATGATTCCCTTCGTCAGCCTGGGCCGTCTGGTTGCGCTCTGTGTCGCCAGGACGGGCTGCAGCCATTTCGGCCTCCTGGTTGGTCAGCAGGGCGGTCCTGCGTCGCTCGGTCTGGTCGGATTCCTCGTGCAACACTCGCCGGACGTCGCGACCGCGCTGCGCACACTGGTTCGCTATCTGCACCACCACGACCGCGGCGCAGTGCCTACGCTGGTGATCAACGGAAACTCGGCGCTCTTTGGCTACGCCATTTACCAGCCAGCTGTCGAGGCGGCCGAGCAGATCGCCGACGGCGCCATTGCCGTCGCTTTCAACATCATGCGCCGCCTGTGCGGGCCCGGCTGGCAAGCCAGCGAGGTTCTCTTTGCCCACCGGGAGCCGCCCGATATCGGCCCGTTTCGACGCTTTTTCCAGTCGCCGCTGCGCTTCGACGCCGAGCACAACGCACTGCTTTTCCCCGCTGAGTGGCTGACACGTCCTCTGGCGGCAGCGGACCCCGAGTTGCGTCGCCTGCTGCAGAAGCAGATCGACGAACTCGAGGCAAGAACTGCGGGTGACTTCCCGCACCAGGTGCAACGCGTTCTGCGGACTGCGCTGCTGACGCACGGGGCTGCGGCGGGACAGGTCGCGGCCCTTTTCTCGATGCATGTTCGTACCCTGAACCGGCACCTGCGGGCCTGCGGAACGACCTTCCAGCAACTCTCCGACGAGGTGCGTTTCGAGATCGCCCGGCAGATGCTCGATGATTCCACGATGACGCTGAGTGAAATCGCCGCAGCGCTCGCTTACGCCGATGCCAGCGCCTTCAGCCGGGCATTCTCCCGCTGGAGTGGCGTCACACCCCGCTGCTGGCGGGTCGCGCGGTCCTCCTCGCCCGGCTGCGGAAGCTAGCGGTGCTGGCGGAAGAGTTCGGAGCATGCCCGAAGGCTCACTATTTTCCAATGCAGAAGCGACCGAAGATTTCACCGAGGAGGTCGTCACTGCTGAACTCGCCAGTGATGCTTCCCAGCGCTCGCTGCGCCAGACGCAGTTCCTCGGCAAGGAGTTCGAGCTGCGGCATTTGCGCTTGCGCCGTGGCGATATGCTCGCGAGTGTTCGCAAGCGCGTGCAGGTGACGCTCGCGGGCTATGAAGACGTTCTCGGCCGGCTGCCAGCCGACGATTCGCAGCAGCTCCTCGCGCAACAGCTCGACGCCTTCGCCGGAGTGGGCAGAGAGCGAGATGATCACGCTGTCGTCTTCCTGCCGGCGCTCGGCGCGGGCTGGAACGAGGTCGATCTTGTTGAGGACGGTCACCCGCGTCGGATGGGGTGGTAACCGGGCGAGGATCTCGCGCTCGGAGGCGCCGACGCCAAGGCGGGCATCGGCCAGGAGGAGAACGACATCGGCGCGCTCGATCTCGCGCCAGGTCCGTTCGATGCCGATCTTCTCGATATGGTCTTCGGTCGCGCGCAGCCCGGCGGTGTCGATGACGTGCAGCGGTATTCCTTCGAGCTGCAGGGTGCCGCGAACGAGGTCGCGGGTGGTTCCCGGTATGGCGGTGACGATCGCCAGGTCGTCGCCGGCGAGTCGGTTGAGCAGGCTGGACTTGCCGACGTTCGGCTGCCCGGCGAGAACGACGTGCAGACCACCCTGCAGCAGCCGGCCCTGCCGGGCGCGCTCGAAGACCCGCAGCAGGCGCGCCTGCAGGCGTGCGAGGCGCCCACTGACATCGGCAGCCTCGAGAAAGTCGATGTCCTCGTCGGGAAAATCTAGTGTCGCCTCAACGAGGGCGCGCAGCTCGACGAGCTGGTCGCGCAGCTGGCCGACCTCGCGCGAGAAGTCCCCCTGCAGTGAACGAACCGCGCTGCGCGCGGCGGCAGCGGTCGATGCGTCGATGAGATCGACGACGGCCTCGGCCTGGGCAAGGTCGATCTTGCCATTGAGATACGCGCGGCGGCTGAACTCGCCCGGCTCGGCGAGGCGGGCGCCGAGTTCCAGACAGCGGGCGAGAAGCATCTGCAGAACGACCGGGCCGCCATGCCCCTGCAGCTCGAGGACATCCTCGGCAGTGAAGGAATGCGGCGCCGGGAAGTGAAGCAGCAGGCCGCTGTCGATCACCGTGCCGTCGGCCGCCAGGAAGTC
>DDUX01000011.1:46279-47143 GCA_002345025.1 Candidatus Accumulibacter iunctus
CAGCAGCCCGGCACCGGAAACGCGAATCACCCCGATGCCGCCGCGACCGCTCGCGGTGGCGATGGCAGCGATGGTCTCTCCGCTTGCTGCCGTATCAGACCTTACTGTCGTTGGCAGCCTTGCCGCCACTCTCGATCATCCTCGTGATCTGCCATTGCTGGGCTATCGACAGGATGTTGTTGACCACCCAGTAGAGCACCAGGCCGGACGGGAACCAGAAGAACATGATGCCGAAGATGTACGGCATCATCAGCATGACCTTGGCCTGGATCGGGTCCGGTGGCGTCGGGTTGAGCTTGGTCTGCAGGATCATGGTGGCGACCATGATGATCGGCAGCAGGCCTATCGGCATGTCGAGGACAGGAATCACGCCGAAGAGGGTATCCGGCGCCGAGAGATCCGTGATCCAGAGAATCCAGGGCGCGTCACGGATTTCGACGGCGCCGAGAAGTGCCCAGTAGAGCGCGATGAAGACCGGAATCTGGACGAGGATCGGCAGGCAGCCGCCGAGGGGGTTGATCTTCTCGCGCTTGTAGAGCGCCATCATTTCCTGGTTGAGCTTCTGGCGATCGTCGCCGTAGCGCTCCTTGAGTTGCATCAGCCGCGGCGTCACCGTCTTCATCTTGGCCATCGACTTGTAACTGGCCGCCGACAGCGGGAAGAACANNGCGCCCACCGAGCTCTCCTCTCTCCCCCCACACGACTCTCTTCCTATCTTGGAGAAGACAGAAACCACGCAGAAGAGGGTACCCGGCGCAGAGAGACCCGTGATCAAGAAAACCCGGGGCGCGTCACGGATTTCGCCGGCCCCGAGAAGTGCCCAGTAGAGCGCGATGAAGACCGGAATCTGGACGAGGATCGGCA
>DDUX01000011.1:47249-61917 GCA_002345025.1 Candidatus Accumulibacter iunctus
TGGAGCCGCAACTGGCACCGGGACGATGACGCCAGCAGCGACTGCCGGCGTCTGAGTGTTTTCCAGCTTGCGCATGTAGAACTCTCGCGGCAGGCCGGGTTCGGGAATCCAGGCGCTGGCGAAGTAGTGCTGGATCATCGCGATCCAGCCGTTGTCGGCCTTCGTCGCGAACTTGGGCTTTCCAGACCTCGATATCGCTCGAAGCTGACCTTCTGGAACTTCTCCTGGTCGGTGAAGACGGCTGGACCGGTGAAGGTCGACACCATCGAACTCTCGCCGTCGGGTGCCTTGACATCGCGCTGCAGCTGATAGTACGCGTGTGCTACGAGTTCCTTCTTGCCGGCGTTCTCGATCTCGTGCTTCAACCCGATCAGATAACTGCCGCGCTTGAACGTGTAGATCTTGGCCACCCGGACACCGTCGCTCTGCTTCCGCTTCGAGGCGCAGAACCAGTTCCTGGGCATCATCGCCAAGTTCGCGTTTGCCCGGAGCCACTGAAAACCGTGTCCGGTGATTCGGCAGACCATCGCCGATCAGACCGCTCTGGGCATAATACTGGTGCTTCGGCTCGAAGAGTGCGAAGTCCTTGTCCTTGCGGACGCTGTCGCGATAGTTCTTCAGGTCCAGGCGGACGATATCGCCACCCTGAAGGGAAACCTCGGCCGTGAACAGGTCAGTGCGGATGGTGACCGTTTCGGTCTTCTCCGGCGCAGCGGCAGCGACAGAAGCGGGCGCTTCCGGCAGTGGCGTATGCAGGCTGCTGCTTGGCTTCGGTGCAGGCGCCTCGGCCGTTCCCGCAGCCACCACCGGCGGCGCCTTCGGCAGGTTGTACTTCTGCCACGCATCCCACAGCATGACCGTTGAGAAGGAGAAGATGAGCAACAGCAGGAGGCGTCGGTGGTCCATGAAAACCTACAGTATTCAGTCGTTGGTCAGGGTACGGGATCGAAACCGCCGGGATTCCAGGGGTGGCAGCGTGACAGGCGGCGAATTGCGAGGCTCGTTCCGCGGAGGGCGCCATGGCGTTCGACCGCCTCTGCTGCATACTGGGAACAACTGGGAAAGAAACGGCAACGCTGCCCCAGCATCGGGCTGACCGCGTAGCGATAGAAGCCTATCAGCGCAAGCAGAAGATGTTTCATCGGCTCATGGTTGGGGTGAGATGAGCTTGCGCAGCAAGCGGCGGATTTCCTGAGCCATGGCTTGCCGATCCAGTGCCGTTGGCTTGACTGCCAGCCGCAGCACGAGATCGGTGGAACTCAGGCTGGCACGGAGCAGCCGGAACTCTTCCCTGGCCAGCCGCCGCAGCAGATTGCGGTCGACCGAACGGCGCAGGAAGCGCTTGGCCACCACCAGTCCGAGCCGCGCTCCGGAAGCCTCGGCAGCTTGGCGAGGTCGATAATGTAGCAGGAAATGGCGGCTTTTCAGCGCCCTCCGGAAAGCGAAAACGGATGAGTAGTCACCCGTCCTGAGCAGCCGGTATTGCTTCGGAAAAGCTGCCGAGTGTGGCGGACTTTCGCTTGCAGCGTCAGGTGTGAGGCTCAAACGCCGAGACGATGACGACCCTTGGCACGGCGGGCGCGAATCACTCCACGGCCACCACGGGTGGACATGCGGACGAGAAAGCCATGCGTCCGCTTGCGGCGAACGACTGACGGCTGGTAGGTACGTTTCATGGCTAAACCCTTGAACTCAAAGCTGGAAAAAAGGGTGGATTAGACAGCTTCGGGGCAAGCCTTGTCAAGGCCATATTTTTTTCGGAGCTGTGGATAACCTCGGCGCTACGGGTTAGAATTTGCATCTTGCGGGTTCTGGCAGGAGCGGCGGCGGGCTATCGGGGGGAACGCCGGCACCGCCCGGAAACATCCTGTCGTGGCCGCCCACCATCCCAGGCAACTTTAGCCATGTTTCTGATTTATAGGACAAATGCCTCTGTTTTTCGCGGCAGGTCGGGCTTTCGGCTGGCAGCAGGGCATCGCCGCGATGATCGGCGATGAGTAGTTTCTGGGCCTCGTGTCTGAGCCAGTTCGAGCAGGAACTGCCGCCTCAGCAGTTCAACACGTGGATCCGCCCGCTCCGTCTCGAGGGAGAGGACGACATCGCCCGGGGTCTGCGCCTGCTGGCACCGAACGGCTTCATCCTGAAATGGGTCAAAGAGCGCTATCTGGCACGCATCGAGGCACTTGGCAGCGAGCACTTTGCCTTGCCGGTGACGATCACGCTGAGCCTCGCCGAGCGGTCAGCGACGGCTGCCAATACGGCCGCCGGCACCACCGAGCGGGCAAGGGACACGCCGAACCAGGCCTCGCAACCCGCCGCGGTCGCTCCGGACCCCGCGAGGGCTCCCGACAGGGAACGCACCGGCTACGAAAAAACGCGGCTGATTGGCGGCTTCACCTTCGACAACCTGGTCGTTGGCAAGGCCAACGACCTCGCTCGCGCCGCCGCCAACCGCGTCGCCGACAATCCTGGCGAAACCAGCTACAACCCGCTGTTCATCTACGGCGGCGCCGGGCTCGGCAAGACGCACCTGATCCATGCGATCGGCAACGCGATCCTGCAACAGCGGCCGAACAAGGTGGTGCGCTACGTGCATGCAGAGGATTACTACTCGGACGTCGTTCGAGCCTACCAACAGAAGTCCTTCGATGTCTTCAAGCGCTACTACCGCTCGCTCGACGTCCTGCTGCTGGACGATGTCCAGTTCTTCAACGGCAAGAACCGGACGCAGGAAGAGTTCTTTTACGTATTCAATGCGTTGAGCGAGTCGAAGAAGCAGATCGTCATCAGTTGCGACACCTACCCGAAGAACATCTCCGGCCTCGAGGATCGCCTCGTGACGCGCTTCGACTGGGGACTGACGGTGCAGATCGAGCCACCGGAAACCGAAATGCGCGTCGCGATTCTGAAGAAGAAGGCCGAACAGGAGCAGGTGGCCCTCGACGATGAGGTGGCTTTCTACATCGCCAAACACCTGCGCTCCAACGTCCGCGAACTCGAAGGTGCGCTGAAGAAGGTGCTCGCCTACTCGGCCTTTCATGGGCAGCAGATTGCCCTCGACCTCGCCAAGGAGGCGCTGAAGGATGTGATCGGTTCGGTCAACCGGCAGATCACGGTCGAGGGAATCCAGAAGACCGTGGCCGAGTACTTCAAGATCAAGGTTGCCGACCTCTTCTCGAAGAAGAGAACGCGGGTCATCGTTCGACCACGGCAGATTGCCATGTGGCTGGCAAAGAACCTGACATCGCAGAGCTATCCATCGATCGGCGAGCACTTCGGTGGCCGCGACCACACGACGGTGCTGCATGCGGTGCGAACCATCGATCAGTTGCGGCTCAAGGACGAGACTCTGAACCACGACGTGCATGTCCTCGAGCAGGTGCTGAAAGGGTGAAAGAGACAGTGGAAAAGTCGGTGGGCAAGTCGCTGGCGGAAAGGGGACAACTGGCGACGAGCAGGGTCGGTGCAAAACTTGTTCTTTTTTGCCCACAGCTTCATACCGCCTCTGTACACCCTCCCAAGACGATTTCAACCTGATGAATTAAAGAAAGTTTTTTATGGTATCAACAGACTTGTCCGAACCTTAGTCTTTAAAGGATCTAGATATATGCTTCTTATCAAAACACGGAGAGACGTGCTTCTGGCACCGTTGCAGGCGGTTTCCGGGATTGTGGAAAGGCGCCACACGCTGCCCATCCTGTCCAACGTGCTGCTCGAGAAGCGCGGCGAGGTGCTGACGCTGCTGGCGACGGATATCGAGATCCAGATCACGACTTCGACGCCGGACATCGGAGGCGAGGGCGAAGGAGCGGTGACGGTTGGCGCGCGGAAGCTGCAGGAGATCCTGAGATCGCTGCCCGAAACGGCAGAAGTCAGCCTGGTCCTCGAGGACCGGCGGCTGCAGGTCAAGGCGGGCAGGAGTCGTTTCAACCTGCAGACCTTGCCGGCGGATGATTTCCCGAGCATGACGCTGTCGCAGGGTGAGGCGAGGAACCTCAGGCTGACGCAAAGAGAGTTCCGGCAACTTCTGGCGCAGACCCATTATTCGATGGCATCACAGGATGTTCGCTATTACCTCAACGGACTGCTGCTGCTGCTGGCGGATGGTGAGTTGCGGGCAGTGGCAACCGATGGGCATCGGCTGGCTTACGCCAGCATGCCACTGGCTGCCGCCGCTGGTGCTGCCGGAGACGACGGGGAAAGCCGCCAGGAGCTGATCCTGCCGCGGAAGACGGTGGTGGAACTCAACCGTCTGCTTGCCGACAGTGACGAACCGCTGGTGATCGACATCCTGCCGAACCAGATCCGTTTCCAGTTCGGGCAGATAAGCCTCGTTTCGAAGCTGATCGATGGCCGTTTCCCGGATTATCAGAGGGTGATACCGCTGACCCTGAAGGACGTCATCCGGCTGCAGCGGAGCGTGCTGCTGCAGTCGATGGTGCGGGCGGCGATCCTGACGAACGAGAAATTCCGTGGCGTTCGCCTGGTTCTTGCCGAAGGCAGCCTGAAGATCATTGCCGCCAATGCCGAGCAGGAAGAGGCGCAGGAGGAGATCGAGGTCGACTACAGCGGCGAGCCTCTCGACGTCGGTTTCAACGTCTCATACCTCCTCGATGTCCTCAACAACAGCGTCGGCGAGACGATCGACTGGGGTTTCAATGATGCCAGTTCGAGTGCGTTGCTGACGATACCGGGGAACGATCGTTTCAAGTATGTGGTGATGCCGATGCGCATCTGAGCCTCGGCAGCAGCAGCGGCAACAGCCGTGACGGCAGTTTGGAAGTTGAACAGCGGCAAGACACTGGATTCATGATGAGCGAAGAGAAGCAAGAGGCTGGGGCGTACGACGAGTCGAGCATTCAGCAACTGGAGGGTCTGGAGGCCGTTCGCAAGCGGCCGGGAATGTACATCGGTGACACTTCCGACGGAACGGGTCTGCACCACATGGTCTTCGAGGTCGTGGACAATGCGATCGATGAGGCACTGGCTGGCTATTGCGACGATATCGTGATCACCATCCACGCCGACAATTCGATATCGGTCAGCGACAACGGGCGTGGCATACCGACGGGAATCAAGCTCGACGACAAGCACGAGCCGAAGCGTTCTGCGGCCGAGATCGTCATGTGCGTTCTGCACGCCGGAGGAAAGTTCAACCAGAACTCGTACAAGGTCTCCGGAGGCCTGCACGGGGTCGGTGTGTCGTGCGTCAATGCGCTGTCGCGCTGGCTGCGGCTGATCATCCGTCGCGAGGGCAGGAAGCACCGGATCGAGTTCAGCCGTGGGGCGGTCGTCGACCGACTGGTGGACGTTCGGGATGGCGTCGAGGTTTCACCGCTGCGGATCGTCGGAGAGACCGAGAAGCGTGGAACGGAACTGCATTTCATGGCCGACGAGGAGATCTTCGGCCAGGTAGAGTTCCACTACGAGATCATTGCCAAACGCCTGCGTGAACTGTCCTTTCTCAACAATGGCGTGAAGATCAGGCTCAACGACCAGCGCACAGGGAAGGAGGAGAATTTCGCCTTTCTCGGCGGCGTCAGGGGCTTTGTCGAGTACATCAACCGCACGAAGACGGTGCTGCACCCGAACATTTTCCACGCCGCCGGCGAATCAGTTGCCGGCACCGGAGTGATCAGTGTCGAAGTGGCGATGCAGTGGAACGACAGCTACGCCGAACAGGTCCTGTGTTTCACCAACAACATCCCGCAGGCCGATGGCGGGACCCACATGACCGGCCTGCGCGCTGCCATGACGCGGGTCATCAACCGCTACATCGAAGAGAACGAGATAGCCAAGAAGGCGAAGGTCGACATCAGCGGCGACGACATGCGCGAAGGGCTCGCCTGTGTGCTGTCGGTCAAGATGCCTGATCCGAAGTTCGCCTCGCAGACGAAGATGAAGCTGGTTTCGTCGGAGGCGCGCCCGGCGGTCGAGGAGGTGGTGGCGGCGAAGCTGGCGGAGTTTCTGCAGGAGCGGCCGCTCGACGCAAAGGTGATCACCGGCAAGATCGTCGAGGCGGCGCGTGCCCGTGATGCTGCGCGCAAGGCGAGGGAGATGACCAGACGCAAGGGCCTTCTTGATGGGGTCGGTCTGCCCGGAAAGCTGGCCGACTGCCAGGAAAAGGATCCGGCGCTCTGCGAACTCTACCTGGTCGAGGGTGATTCGGCCGGTGGATCGGCGAAACAGGGTCGCGACCGCAAGTTCCAGGCGATCCTGCCACTCAAGGGAAAGATCCTCAATGTCGAGAAGGCGCGTTTCGACAAGCTCATCTCGTCGCAGGAGATCGTCACCCTGATCACCGCGCTGGGTACGGGAATCGGCAAGGACGAGTACAAACCCGAGAAGCTGCGCTATCACCGCCTGATCATCATGACCGATGCGGACGTCGACGGAGCGCACATCCGCACCTTGCTGCTGACCTTCTTCTACCGGCAGATGCCGGAGCTGGTCGAGCGGGGACACATCTACATCGCCCAGCCGCCGCTCTACAAAGTCAAGCACGGCAAGGTCGAGCGCTACATCAAGGACGACCAGGCGCTGAAGCAGTTCCTGCTGACGTTGGCGCTCGAGGGAGCGGTGCTGACACCGCAGGCCGGCGCTCCGGAGATTTCGGGTACGGCACTCGAACACCTGGCGCGCGAGTATCTGCTGGCCGAGGCCGTCATCAACCGCCTGTCGCACCTGATCAATCCGGAAGTCCTGCATGCACTGATCGACTGCAACGTGAAGCTCGAGCTCGCCGACGAACCGTCGGCAGTGGCGACGGCGAAGGCGCTGCTGGCGGCGGTGGACAACCGACTCGAGATCAACATCGTTGCCGGCTATGATTCGGTGAACGAGCGCTGGCAACTACGGCTCGAGAAGATGCTGCACGGCAATCTGAAGCTCGGCGTGATCGACGACGATCTGCTGGTCAGCGGTGATTACGCCCAGCTGCGCCGGACGGCGGAGATCCTCGCGGGTCTCTTCGGCGCTGGCGGCGTCGTCACCCGCGGCGACAAGAGGAAGAGTGTCAACAGTTTCGCCGAGACGATGCAGTGGCTGCTGAGCGAAGTCGAGCGCAGCATCAGCAAGCAGCGCTACAAGGGGCTCGGCGAGATGAACCCGGCACAGCTCTGGGAAACGACAATGGACCCGCAGGTCCGGCGGCTGCTCAAGGTGCAGATCGAGGACGCGATTGGCGCCGACGAGATCTTCAGCACGCTGATGGGCGAGCTGGTCGAGCCTCGGCGCAACTTCATCGAAACGAACGCGCTGGCGGCTCGCAATATCGACGTCTAACGGTCATGACTTTCGAGACTCCCTTGATGATCAAAGTCATGACCGTTTCCCTCATTCCCGGCCCTTCTCCCGCGCACGGGAGAAGGGAGATTCGCGAGTCGCTGACGCGACTTTCACGTTAAACTGGCGCGACGGCGGGGCCGCGCCAGCCGTGTGCAGCGCCGTGCTGCCCTCGCGGTCGTGTCACGCGTTCATGACCGGGCGGCCGTTGCTGCAGACGGGCGGTAGCGGTTGATCGCATCGCGGGTTTCGCGGGCAACGACACGCGATGCTTCGGCGTAGTCCTCGCCGCTGCCGGCGTAGAGGATGGCTCGCGACGAATTGATCATCAGTCCGTTGCCGCTGGAGGTGCAACCGGCAGCAACGGTTGCCGCGACATCGCCGCCCTGTGCGCCGACGCCCGGGACAAGCAGAGGCATGTTGCCTGTGAGCGCGCGAACGCGGGCGATTTCCTGCGGGAAGGTGGCACCGACAACCAGTCCGCATTGCCCGTTCTCGTTCCATTCTTTGCTCACCAGGCGAGCCAGGCGCTCGTACAGTTTCTCGCCGCCGACGTCGAGGAACTGCAGATCACTGCCGCCCGGATTTGAGGTGCGACAGAGAAGGATCACGCCCTTGTCGCGGTACGCCAGGTACGGCGCCACCGAGTCGCGCCCGAGGTAGGGGTTGATCGTCACTGCGTCGGCCTGGTAGCGTTCGAAAGCCTCGATTGCGTATTGCTCGGCGGTGCTGCCGATGTCGCCTCGCTTGGCGTCGAGGATGACGGGTATCGCCGGATGACGTGAATGGATGTGGGCAATCAGCGCTTCCAGCTCTTCTTCGGCGCGGCAGGCGGAGAAATAGGCGATCTGCGGCTTGAAGCAGCAGACGAGATCGGCCGTCGCATCGACGATCGCGGTACAGAACTGCAGGATTGCTCCCGGCTTGCCCTTGAGATGCGCCGGCAGGCGACCGGCATCAGGATCGAGGCCGACGCAGAGTAGGCTGTTGCGGTCGTTCCAGGCTGAGGTCAGTGCGTGCATGAAGTTCATCGTCTCATCACCGCAAGCAAAAAACGCCATTCTACGGGAATCGGTAGCACCCGACGGCGGCGGCGGCGAATCCAGAGACTGTGGCTTGACAAGCAGGTAGACTCGAAGCTTTTCGGGGCTGGAGGTGGAGCAGACGGATGAAGAGACTCGGTGCAGATGAGTATCTGGCATTGCGGGCCGGTGCCGAGGTGCTGGAGGCAGACAGCTTTGGCGAGAAGGTTCTGCGTCTGGCCGATGGTACGATCCTGAAGCTTTTTCGTCGCAAGCGGCTGTTGTCGTCGGCGGCATGGTCGCCGTACGCACAGCGTTTTGCCGACAACGCTGTGGCGCTACGCGGTCGGGGAATAGCGGTACCCGAGATCATTGCCGTCGTGCGCATCGCATCGATCGCCCGCGACGCGGTCCACTATCATCCGCTGCCCGGCGAGAGCCTGCGGCACTTGTTGCGCGACGGCATCGACCCGGAGATGCGCGGCAAGATCAGGAGCGCCTTCACGCGTTTCGTCATCGAGCTGCACGACAAGGGAGTCTACTTTCGCTCGCTTCATCTCGGCAATGTGCTCTATATGCCCGATCGGCGCTTCGGGCTGATCGACATTGCCGATGCGCGCGTACGGCCATGGCGTCTGGGCAGGCATCTTCGCCGCCGCAATCTGCGGTTGCTGCTCGCTTCTGCGGGCGAATCGGAGCTGATCGATGCGGTGGCGGTGATCGCTGGCAGGGGGGCGGCGCCGCTTTGAGGGGGCCCCAGGCCGTCTTTACAATGACTTTCCCGAACCCTATAATCAGCGCTTCTTTCGCGGGGGTATAGCTCAGCTGGGAGAGCGCTTGCATGGCATGCAAGAGGTCCGCGGTTCGATCCCGCGTACCTCCACCAGCGCGGCGAGAGAATTGATCCGGGTCCCCATCGTCTAGAGGCCCAGGACACTACCCTTTCACGGTAGGTACCGGGGTTCGAATCCCCGTGGGGACGCCATCCTGACCGGCCGGTGCAGCAATCACGGCCGACCGCTTGCGGCACTTCGGCTGCCGCTTCCGAGGCATTCCCGGGGCGATGTTCAATTCCGTCACGCCTGCCGCCATTCTTGCCAAAGATCAGCAAATCAATTAAGTTGGTGGCCCACGTTGGCGGTTCCTGGCGGAGTCTGCTGCCGCCGGGGCATTCGCCCGACAGCCGCGGCGTTCGGGTTGCTGCGGCAAGCAGCGGTGCCGGTCGGACAACAGCGGAATGAACCTTTATCCCAGGCGCCTGGTCAAGCCCTTGCGTCCAGCAGTTGCAGTCCCGGCCCCGCCATCCGTCCTTGCAAGGAAGAATGATGAATGCAAACGAGAAGTTCATAGCCGCCGACGCACATGTGGATCAGGCGGCGATCAGGCCGCTGCCCAACTCACGCAAGGTCTTCGTCGTTGGCAGTCGACCGGATATCCGCGTGCCGATGCGCGAGATCACTCAGGCGGATACCGATACGGCCTTCGGTGGCGAAAAGAACCCGCCGATCTACGTTTACGACTGTTCCGGCCCGTACTCGGAACCGCTGGCACACATCGACATTCGCCAGGGGCTGCCGGCGATGCGCGCGCAATGGATCGCCGAGCGGGGAGACAGCGACCCGCTGACGCGACTGAGTTCCGAGTTCGGGCGGCAGCGGGCAGCGGATCTGGCGCTCGACGAGCTGCGCTTCCCCGGGCTGCAGCGCAAGCCGTTGCGTGCCAAGCCGGGTTGCAACGTGAGCCAGATGCACTATGCGCGACGCGGCATGATCACGCCGGAAATGGAGTATGTCGCAATCCGTGAAAACGGCAATCGCCAGCAGTATGTCGAGCAGCTTCGGAACTCCGGTGCGCAAGGCCGCCGGCTGGCGGAAATCCTTTGCCGCCAGCACCGCGGCAACAGCCACGGCGCGAGCATTCCGGATGAGATCACCGCCGAGTTCGTCCGCTCCGAGGTGGCTCGCGGCAGGGCGATCATTCCGTGCAACATCAACCACCCGGAAAGCGAGCCGATGATCATCGGCCGCAACTTTCTCACCAAGATCAATGCCAACATCGGCAACTCGGCACTGGGATCGAGCATCCAGGAAGAGGTGGAGAAGATGACCTGGGCGATCCGCTGGGGTGGCGACACGGTGATGGATTTGTCAACCGGCAAGAACATCCACGAGACGCGCGAGTGGATCATCCGCAACAGTCCGGTACCGATCGGAACGGTGCCGATCTACCAGGCACTCGAGAAGGTTAACGGCAAGGCCGAGGAGCTGAGCTGGGAGATCTTCCGCGACACGCTGATCGAACAGGCCGAGCAGGGCGTCGATTACTTCACGATCCATGCTGGCGTGCTGCTGCGCTATGTTCCGCTGACCGCCGGCCGGCTGACCGGCATCGTATCGCGCGGCGGCTCGATCATGGCCAAGTGGTGCCTGGCGCATCACCGTGAGAGCTTCCTGTACACGCACTTCGAGGAGATCTGCGAGATCATGAAGGCTTACGACGTGGCTTTCAGCCTCGGCGATGGCCTGCGCCCGGGATCGATCTACGACGCCAACGATGAAGCGCAGCTCGGCGAGCTGAGGACTCTGGGTGAGCTGACCGACATCGCGTGGAAGCACGATGTGCAGGTGATGATCGAGGGTCCCGGTCACGTGCCGATGCACATGATCAAGGAAAACATGGAGCTGCAGCTGGAGTACTGTCGCGAGGCACCGTTCTATACCCTCGGACCGCTGACCACCGACATTGCGCCAGGCTATGACCACATCACCAGCGGCATCGGCGCGGCGATGATCGGCTGGTACGGTACGGCGATGCTCTGCTACGTCACTCCGAAGGAGCACCTCGGCCTTCCCGACAAGGACGACGTCAAGACAGGAATCATCACCTACAAGCTGGCGGCGCACGCTGCCGATCTGGCGAAGGGGCATCCGGGTGCTCAGATCCGTGACAACGCACTGTCAAAGGCCCGCTTCGAGTTCCGTTGGGACGATCAGTTCAACCTCGGGCTCGATCCGGACAAGGCACGCGAGTTCCACGACGAGACACTGCCGAAGGACTCGGCAAAGGTGGCGCACTTCTGCTCGATGTGTGGCCCGCACTTCTGTTCGATGAAGATCACCCAGGAGGTCCGCGAGTTTGCTCTCGCCGAAGGTCTCAGCGAGGAAGAGGCACTGGCGAGAGGGATGGAGGAGAAATCGATCGAGTTCGTCCGCACCGGCGCAGAGGTCTATCACAAGGTCTGACGGGCTGCCGTGGTGGCTGAAAAAGCACGCTCAGCGCGGCTGCGCTTCCTCGTTGCGCGCTGTCGCCGGGATAGCGGCCGCTGAGTCGACAGACAGGCAGGCAGCGATTCCCGTTGCGATGGCGTCGACCATCCGGCGCTGGTGGGCGGTATCCAGCAGTGCCAGCTCCTCCTCGCGATGCTTGATCACCCCGGCTTCGAACAGCACGGCAGGGAGGGTCGTTCGGTAGAGCACCACCAGTCTGTCGTAGTAGAACACGGCGTTGCTGGCGTCAGCTGGCTGGCGAGCGGGTCCGGCGAGCGGTGTGGCGTGATGTAGCGCGGCGTCGAAGCCGGCGCGGCGCATGCTGGCACCAATGGCCGAGGCACAGCGCAGGCTGTCGGCGAGATGCGGGTTGTTGCGCGAGACGAAAAGCGAGAATCCGGTGTGGAGATCGCTGTAGGTCCGCATCGTACCGTCCCAGTCCCACTCCTGCAGCAGATCCTCGTGTACCGAATCGTGATGCAGTGAAAGGAAGACGTCGGAACCGGCTGCCTGCTGCGGACGCGCCGCCAGAGTGTCGACCAGACCATCGAAGTTGATCTCGCGCACGGCGAGACCGCGCGCACGCAGTTCGTCGCCGAGTTGTTGCGCCAGATTGCGGTTGAAGTCAAACTCGCTCGTGCCACGGGCGCTGGTTGCGCCGCGAGCCGCGAGAGTGTGGCCGACATCGAGCGAAACCTCGGCAGCGTGTGCGGCTGCGACGAGGAACGCAGCGAGGCCGCAGCGAAGAGCGGCTGCCGGCAACGCCTGCACGCGTGGCGAAGCAGGTAGGCTAGAAGTCCTTTTCGGCTTCCCAGAGGACGAAGCCCTCCTCCTGCTGGGTCCACTGCAGGATCTCGATCAGCGGGTAGGCGCGTTGTCCGAGGCCGACCGTCGGCGCTTCGTCGTCGTCACTCTTGGTGCGCGGGTGGTCGGGGTTGCCGTCTGCGGCTGCTGGCGCTCCTGGCTGCTCGGCGGCGGCGCGGCGCAGGCGGGTGATTGCTTCCGGCAACTGCTCGGTCGTGATGACGCCGCGCGCGCTGCAGTCCTTGCCGACGACCTCGAGCAGCTGTCGCGCCACGGGGGCAAACATCATGATCTGGCCGGAGGTACTGGATGTGAATTTGACGAGCATTGGCTATTTCTCCATGGGTTTCGAGTTACGTGCCTATTGTTGCAGCTCGGAGTTCGGAGAACAATAGCGCGATGGATCTGAGCCGCTTGTTGCAGTCGCAGGGTTTCGGCAGTCGCGCCGAATGCCGGGCGCTGATCGCCAGTGGCCGCGTTTGCGTCGACGGGCGTGCGTGTGCGGACTGGACAGAGGAGTTCGACGCCGGGCAGCTGGTCTTTTCCGTCGATGGTACCTCCTGGCGCTATCGCAAGGCGGCCTACCTGGCGCTGCACAAGCCTGGCGGGTACGAGTGTTCGCATCAGCCGCAGCACCATGCCAGCATCTACTCGCTGTTGCCGCCGCCGCTGGTGAGGCGCGGCGTTGAAGCGGTCGGGCGGCTGGATCAGGATGCGACCGGACTCTTGTTGCTGAGCGATGACGGTGGTTTCATCCACCGCTACACTTCCCCACGCAAACAGGTCGAGAAGGTCTATGAGGTGAGGACGCGGCATGTCGTCGATGATCGGCAGTTGCAGGCACTGCTCGATGGCGTGAAGCTGCGTGACGATGCGCTGGTGGTTGCTGCCGCCGGCTGCGAGCGGCTCGACGACAGGAGCCTGCGGCTGAGCGTGACGCTTGGCCGCTACCATCTCGTGAAAAGGATGCTGGCGGCGGTTGGGAACCGGGTCGAGGCTCTGCACCGCGTGGCGATCGGCGGCTTCGTCCTGCCGCCGGCTCTGCATGCCGGCGAATGGATGTGGCTCGACGCCACCGACCTGGATCGGCTGGCTGGGACTGCCGCACCGCCGCGGGCTGGCTTTGCCGATGAGAGAGACCGGGAAGGATGCTCATGAAGGGGTTGTGGCTGGTGCTTGCTGCTCGCTTTTCGGGACACGGCGTTGCCGCCCGGGAGTGCCGCCGCGGTTGCGCCGCGTGGTGTGCTTTTCGAGGGAACTGGCAATGACCCTGACCGAACTGCGCTACATCGTGGCACTGGCGCGCGAGCGGCACTTCGGGCATGCAGCGGAGAAATGCCACGTCAGTCAGCCAACGCTGTCGGTGGCATTGAAGAAGGTCGAGCAGCGCTACGGCGTGATCCTCTTCGAACGTTCGTCGGCCGATGTTCGCCTGACGACAATGGGCGAGCAGATCGCGCAACAGGCGGAGCGGGTCCTCGAGGAGGCGGCGAGACTGAAGGAGATCGTCACGCAGGGCAAGGATCCGTTGCTCGGGCCATTGCGGCTGGGCGCAATCTATACCATCGCACCGTATCTGCTGCCGCGGCTGATCCCGGCGCTGCACGCGCGGGCGCCGCGGATGCCGCTCTACCTGCAGGAGAATTTTACGGTCAATCTGGCAGGGCAGTTGCGGCGGGGCGATCTCGACGTCATCGTCGTCGCTCTTCCGTTTGCCGAGCCGGGCGTCGTATCGCGCGTGGTCTACGAGGAGCCGTTCTGTGTCGTGATGCCACGGCAGCATCCGCTGGCGCGGCAGGAACTGATCGACGCCAGTCAGGTGGCGGCGGAGAATCTGCTGTTGCTCGGTAACGGCAACTGTTTTCGGGATCAGGTCGTGCAGGCCTGTCCGCAGCTGTCGGCACCGGGTGGGACGGAAGGATCGCTCGAAGGAAGCTCGCTGGAGACGGTGCGCTACATGATCGCCAGCGGTGCCGGCATCTCGGTCGTTCCGGCGTCGGCAGCGGCTACGTGGCCGCGCGAGGACTCGCTGCTGAGCGTGCGTCAGTTCAGCGATCCGGCACCGGTACGCAAGGTGGTGATTGCGTGGCGGGCTACCTTTCCGAGACCGCAGGCGATCGACGTGTTGCGCGCGGCCATCGTCGATGCTCCGCCTGCCGGCGTCGTCATCGTCTGAGCGCTGCTGCGGCAGTCGCCGTCAGACGACGGGTGGCGTAAGGCCGACAGGTGGATTGGCAACGAGTGAGTGGGCGGCGACGGAGCGAGGCTGTTTCACGTGAAACAGCCTCGCTC
>DDUX01000082.1 GCA_002345025.1 Candidatus Accumulibacter iunctus
CCCGATGGGTAATGACTTCAACAACCTGCTGCTCGCGGTCCTGGGGTTTTCCGGGCTCGCGAAGGCCGTTCTCCGGGCGGGCGGGGATACGCAGCGGCTCCTGTCCTATCTCGACGAGATCGAGATCGCCGGCCAGCGTGCGCAGCTCCTCGTGCGGCAGTTGTCGGCACTGGCGCGGGCGGGAGCGCCGCGGCTCGATCCGGGCGCATGCGCGGCCGTCGCCGATGAAGTCGTCGCGGCGTTCGCTACCTTTGCCGAAGTGGTGACGCTGTCGGTCGAGATCGACGACGATCTGCCGGCGTTCGCCATCGACCGCTCGCACCTGCTGCGCGTGTGGGGCAATCTGTGTCGCAACGCCTGCGAGGCGATCGACGGTGGCGGTACGGTGCTTCTTTCCGCGCGCAGGTCCGTCGCCGGCGAGGCGGCAGTCTGTGCCGCGTGCGGCAGCGGCTTTTCCGGCGACTTCGTCCGCCTGGCGGTCAGTGATGACGGGCACGGCATTCCGGCGGCGATCCGCGAGCGGGTCTTCGAGCCCTTCTTCAGCAGCGGCAGCCGCCGCTCGGGACTCGGCCTTGGCCTGACTGCGGTCGATGCGCTGGTGCATCTGTACGGCGGCCATCTGCAGATCGTCGACCGGCCGGCCGGCGGGACGGAGATCGCCGCCTTCGTGCCGTTGGCGAGTGAGGAAGTCGCCGCTGCCGGCGAGCAGCGCTGAGCCGGCAGCGGCCGACCTTCAGGCAGCGGACGAAGAGCGCAACCAGCGCGTGACGGCTTCGAGCAGCGCGTCCATCGAGAACGGCTTGCCGACGAAGTCGCTCATTCCCGCCCGCTGACACTCGTCGGCAACGTCGGCGAGGACGTTGCCGGTCAGCGCGACGATGGGAACCGCCTCGTACCGCGGCAGTCGGCGAATCCGGCGAGTCGCCTCGATGCCGTCGATCTGCGGCAGTTGCAGGTCCATCAGGATCAGCGCATAACGCCTTGTCGCGGCCAGTGCGACCGCCTCTTCGCCGCTGCGCGCGCAGTCGGCTCGCAGGTCGACGCTCTCGAGCATCGCGGCGATCAGTTCGCGGTTGGTTCGCTCGTCGTCGACGATCAGCAGCCGACTGTCGCTGCGCCTGCGTTCCGGCTTCTCGGCCGTCGTGGCGGCCGTGGCGGGCGCTTGCGCTGGCGCCGGGCGCGCTCGCTTGCGGGCCAGCTTCTGCAGTCGCAGCGTGAACCAGAACGTGCTGCCGGTACCGGCTGCCGTCTCGACGCCGGCCTCGCCGCCCATCCGTTCGGCAATCTGCCTGACGATCGCCAGCCCGAGGCCGGTTCCGCCATCGCCTCGCGTCGGCGAGCTGCCGACCTGCTCGAACTGCTGGAAGATCCGCCCGAGTGCCGCGGCGGGAATGCCGATGCCGCTGTCGCAGGTCTCGAAGCGCAGCAGGACGCTGTCGCGGTCCTCGGCCTGCGCCTGCAGGCGCAGGGTGATGCTGCCGTGCTCGGTGAACTTGATCGCGTTGCCGGCGTAGTTGAGCATCGCCTGGCGGATGCGCGTCGGGTCGCCGATCAGTGGCCCGGGGATCGGCCCGATCTCGGTCAGCAGGCGCAGGCCCTTGTCCCGCGCCTGCTGCTGCGTCATCTCGGCGACACTGGCGAGGAGCGCAGCGACGTCGATCGTCGTTTCGTTGAGGATCAGCTTCCCGGCTTCGATCTTCGCCAGGTCGAGGACGCCGTTGATCAGGCTCAGCGGGTGCTGCGCTGCCTCGTTCATCTTCTCCAGACGCTTGATCTGTTTCGCCGGCAGCGCCTCGCGTCGCATCAGTTCGACGAGACCGACGATGGTCGTCATCGGCGTCCTGATCTCGTGACTCATGTTGGCCAGGAAGGCGCTCTTCGCCGAACTGGCGGCGTCGGCTTCCGCCTTGGCGGCAGCCAGCTGCCGTGTCCGTTCCTGCACCGCGGCTTCGAGCGCTGCGCAGGGTTCCCGCTGCCGCTCTTCGCTGCGCTGCTCGTCGGTGACGTCACGGACGCTGGCGATGACTCGCGGCTGCAGGCCGGCGCGCGGGCGGCAGAGCCGCAGGTGGGTGACGAGGTGGCGTTCCTCGCCGTCGTCGGCGCGAACGATGCGGTACCTCAGTGTGCCGGTGTTGCCGCTGGCGATGGCCTTCTGCAGCAGCGAGCGGAACGCCGGCAGGTCTTGCGGCGCGATCGCCGACTCGAGTTCGGCCAGCGACGCCGGCGCGGTGCGGCAGCCGTGGATGCGCCGCCAGCCGGCGGTGCAGTCAACGACATCGGTGGCGATGTGCCACCGCCAGCTGGCCGCTCGTTGCAGCCGCTCGCCGGCTGCGAGAAGACTCGCGGCGTCGTCTGCGTCTTCGGCGTCGTCATCGGTTTCGGTGCACATCCTGATTCCCCCGGTTCGACCGGGCAGTCGCCAACGGCGCCGCACGAGTCGCTGCAGCAATTATGGACGCATTCGCTTCGCGTCGCGCGGCGTCGACGTCGCTGCCGGCAGTGGCGAAAAGGGCGGTCGGGGGCGGCGAAATCGCATAACATGAGCGGCCCCATCAACCATTTCCGAGGAGACAGAGATGCACATTGGTGTACCCAGGGAGATCAAGAACCACGAGTATCGCGTCGGCCTGACGCCGTCATCGGTGCGGGAAATGGTGGCGCACGGTCACCGGGTGACGGTCGAGGCGGGTGCCGGGCGAGGGATCGGTGCCACCGATGAGGTCTATCAGAAAGCCGGAGCGACGATTGCCGCGACGGCCGAGGAGATCTTCGCCAGCGCCGAGATGATCGTCAAGGTCAAGGAGCCGCAGGCCGGTGAGCGTGCGCTGCTGCGCGAGGGGCAGATTCTTTACACCTACCTGCACCTGGCGCCGGATCCCGAGCAGTGTGCCGATCTGGTGAAGAGTGGCGCCGTCTGCATTGCCTACGAGACGGTGACGCAGCCGGGTGGCGGGCTGCCGCTGCTGGCGCCGATGTCGGAAGTCGCCGGCCGGCTGTCGGTGCAGGCCGGCGCCTACTGCCTGGAGAAGGCGCATGGCGGCATGGGTGTCCTGCTCGGTGGTGTCGCCGGCGTGCCGGCGGCGCGCATCGTCATCCTCGGCGGTGGGGTCGTCGGCTCGAATGCGGCGCAGATCGCCGTCGGCAGCGGTGCGCAGGTGGTGGTCATCGACCGCAACATCGACGTCCTGCGGCGCATGGACCGGCTGCTCGGCGCGCGCGTGATGACCGTCTTCTCCAACCGCGACAACGTCGAGCACCACGTGCTGCGCGCCGACCTGGTCATCGGCGGTGTGCTGATTCCGGGCGCCGCTGCGCCGAAGCTGATCAGCCGGCAGATGGTCGAGGCGATGAAGCCGGGTTCGGTGATCGTCGACGTGGCGATCGACCAGGGCGGCTGCTGCGAGACGGCGAAGGCGACGACGCATGCCGCGCCGACCTACATGGTCGGCAACGTCGTGCATTACTGCGTCGCCAACATGCCGGGCGGCGTGCCGCGCACCTCGACCTATGCGCTGAACAACGCGACGCTGCCCTTCGCACTGCAGATCGCCGACAAGGGCTGGCGGCAGGCGCTGCAGGACGACGAGCATCTGCGCAACGGGCTGAACGTCGCTTTCGGCAAGGTCACCTGCCGCGAAGTCGCCGAAGACCTCGGCTATGCGTACCACGACGCGCGTTCGCTGATCGCGGCCGGCTGAGGAGGAAGGGCGGCAGCGGAGTGCTTGCCGCCACAAGGGGCCGTGAGCCACGCATCGGCGCGGCGGGCGGCCCTCCTTCGATCAGCTGGCCGGCCCCTTGGGGGGGCCGGCTTTCGATTTCTTTCCGGATCGGGCAGCCGGCCCCTTGGGGGGGCCGGCATTGGACTATCTCGTGGAGAATCCTCAGATCATCCGGCGCTTGCGCATGCCACCGATGGCGGCCAGACCGAGACCGAGCAGGGCGAGCGACGCCGGCTCCGGCACCGCCTGATCGTCGGCGACGCCGACGACGCCGACGGTGAAGCCGTGCCAGTTCTCGGAGGTGTCGGTGAAGCTGATCGAGGTGTGCACACCCGGCAGGCGAATCACGCCGTGGACTTCACCGCTGCCGAAGAACCCGGTTCCCGCCTGGTTGAGGACCGGCGTCCCGTTGCCCCAGTAGCCGGCACCAAAGCTCAGGATCTCGATCGGTACGCCGAAGTCGACCGTGTTGCCGTTCCAGCTCACGAGAGCGATCAGCGGATCCTGCACCGCCTGCGAGAAACTGATGGTCTTGGTACCGCCGGCGTTCAGGGCGATGATGTCGGATGCCGGCGGTGCGTTGTCCACCACGGCCGAAATGTACGGCGCCGTGGGGCTCCAATAGTTGGTTCCGGCGGCGGTCGTGACGAACTGGTACGCGCCGCTGTAGCTGACATTGACGGTGCTGGCGCCGACGCTGAGGGTGCCGACCGCGCCCGGCGCAGCCGTCGTCACAGCCGTCCAGTCGGTCCAGAACGCCGGCGCCGCGAAAGCGGCGGCCGAAGTCAGCGCCAGTAGCGAGCCGAGAAGAGCATTGATTTTCTTGGTCATTTGAATTCTCCAGTAAGGTTGTCCGATAGGCGAGAGCCAGCCCCGGTGGGCACCCTGCTCGCGCAGACCGGTGTCGGACGCGGCAGGCAGTTTGCCCTCTGTGCTCGCAGGCGTGCTGCTCATGTCGGTCATAAAGCAGATTTTGTGCCAGGATTGCAGTGCCTTGTTATAAAGAGAATTCATTCTCTGGCGGGGACTTGACTGTAAAAAAATCCGACGCTCGGCGGCACGCTGGCGACGCTCTTTTCCTTCTGTCGCTGCGGGCTGCCGTGCTGCGGCGCGCGCAACCCGCCGTCAGCGCCCTTCGCCGCGCGCCGCGAGGTAGATGCCGGCGAGCAGGAGGGCGAAGCCGACCCCCTGCATGAAGGCAAACGATTCGCCGAAGAAGAGCCAGGCGAGGAGCGCGCTGCCGACCGGTTCGCCGAGCGTGACGACGGCGATGAAGGTCGGCGAGACGTGCTTCAGCGACCAGTTGTACGAGGTATGGCCGAGCAACTGCGGGCCGACCGCCATGCCGACGGCGACGAGATACGCGGCCGAGCTGTAGCCGGCGAGCGAGGTGCCGCTGCCCTGGCAGGCGAGGACGAGGAAGAGGGCTGCGCTGCCGTAGGCGAGCCAGACGTAGGCGGGCAGCGGCAGGCTGGCGCGCAGCCGGCGGCCGAGCAGCAGGTAGGCGGAAAAGCACCAGCTGCCGGCGACGGCGAGGAAGTTGCCGAGCAGCGGGTCGCTGCCGGCGGCGCTGCTGCGGCTGTCGCTCCAGAAGATCAGCAGGCTGCCGCTGAGCGAGACGACGATGCCGACGCTCATCAGCCGGCTCGGCCGCTCGCCGAAGAGCAGGAACGAGGCGATGCCGATCCACAAGAGGTTGGTCGTCACCAGCGCCGTGCTGCTCGCCACCGAGGTGTACTCGAGCGAGCTGATCCAGGTGGCGAAGTGCAGCGCGAGAAAGAAGCCGGCGCCGGCGGTGAGCAGGGCCTGCCGCGCGCTCAGCGTGCGCAGCGTGCGGGCCGACTGCCAGAGCGCGAGCGGTGTGATGATGAGTGCCGCGAGACCCAGGCGCAGCGTCGCGATGGCGAGCGACGGCAGCCCCTCCGCCTGCGCGAAGCGCGCCAGGATGGCACCGAAGGAGATCGCCAGCAGGCCGACGGCGAGAACCAGGAACGGCAGCCAGCGGGGCGGCGCGGCCGTCTGCTCAGGTGGCTCGGGCGGCATGGCCTCCTTCGAGATAGGCGGCGTGCACCTCCGGATTCTCGAGCAGTTCGCGACCGGTGCCGGCGAGGATGATCTGCCCGTGCTGCAGGACGTAGCCGCGGTGTGCGACGCGCAGCGCGTGATGGGCGTTCTGTTCGACGAGGAGGATCGTCATCCCGTGCTCGCGATTGAGTTCGCGGACGATCTGGAAGATCTTCTTGATGTACAGCGGTGCCAGGCCGAGCGATGGTTCGTCGAGCAGCAGCAGTTGCGGTCGGCTCATCAGCGCGCGGGCGATCGCCAGCATCTGCTGCTCGCCACCGGAAAGGGTACCGGCGCGCTGCTGGCAGCGTTCCTCGAGAATCGGGAAGAGGACGTACATGCGCTTCAGGTCGACGGCGAAGTTCGCCTCCTCGCCGAGCACCGCGCCCATCTGCAGGTTCTCGAGCACCGTCATGCGCGCGAAAATCCGCCGTCCTTCGGGGACCAGGGCGATGCCGCGACGGGCGATGTCGTGCGTCGCGAGGCGGGTGATGTCCTCGCCATCGAAGACGATGCGCCCGCCGGAGGCGCGCGGCTGGCCGAAGATGCTCATCATCAGCGTCGACTTGCCGGCGCCGTTGGCGCCGATCAGCGTCACCACCTCGCCGACCTGCACCGACAGGTCGACACCGTGCAGCGCATGGATGGCGCCGTAGTGGGCGTGTACGCCCGCCAGTTCGAGCATCATGGGCGTGCCTCCGAAGCGAGTTCGTCGTCGGCATCTTCCTCGCCGAGATAGGCCTTGATGACGTTCGGGTCGCGCTGCACCTCTGCCGGCGATCCCTCGGCGATCTTGCGGCCGTAGTTGAGGACGCAGATGTGATCGGAGACGTTCATGACGACGCTCATGTCGTGTTCGATGAGCAGGATGGCAATGCCTTCGTCGGCCGCCAGATGCTTCAGCAGGACGTTGAGTTCCGCCGACTCGCGCGGGTTGAGGCCGGCCGCCGGCTCGTCGAGGCAGAGCAGCAGCGGGTCGACGCAGAGCGCGCGGGCGATCTCGATGCGCCGCTGCATGCCGTAGGGCAGCGCGCCGGCAGGCGTGTCGGCCTTGTCGATGAGCTGTAGCCGCGTCAGCCAGCCGACCGCCTTGTCGATCGCCGCCTTCTCCGCCCGCCGGTAGCCAGGCAGGCCGAGGAGGCCGGCGAGCGAGAAGCGCGAGGCGCTCTGCAGCATGTTGTGCTGGGCGACGATCAGGTTCTCGAGCACCGTCATCTGCGGAAAGAGGCGGATGTTCTGGAAGGTGCGGACGACCTGCGCCTTGTGCGCCACCTCGTGGCTGGCCAGTTCCTCGAGGCGCATGCTGCCGCGCCGCGGATGGTTGAGGCGGACGCTGCCGATCGTCGGCTTGTAGAAACCGGTCAGGCAGTTGAAGAAGGTCGTCTTGCCGGCGCCGTTCGGGCCGATGACGCCGGTGATCCGGCGCGCGCCGACGTCGAGCGAGAGGTCGTCGATCGCCAGCAGGCCGCCGAAGCGCATCGTCAGCCGTTCGACACTGAGCAGCGGAGTGGTCGCCGGCGTCATCGCTCGCCTCCCTGCCGGCGATGGCGCAGCGTCGGTTCGCGGTGCGCGAGGATGCCGCCGGGCTTCCAGATCATGATCAGGATCATCGCCGCGCCGAAGAGCAGCATGCGGTACTCGGCGAAGTCGCGGCCGAGTTCGGGCAGCAGCACCAGCACCAGCGAGGCGAGGACGACGCCGAGCTGGCTGCCCATGCCGCCGAGGACGACGATGGCGAGGATGATCGCCGATTCGTTGAAGGTGAAGGATTCCGGCGAGATGAAGCCCTGCCGGGCGGCGAAGAAGACGCCGGCGAAGCCGCCGAGCATGGCGCCGAGGGCGAAGGCCGAGAGCTTGACGTTGCGCGCGTTGATGCCCATCGCCTTGCAGGCGATCTCGTCCTCGCGCATCGCTTCCCAGGCGCGGCCGACCGGCAGCCGGCGCATGCGCGAGACGAAGACGTTGGTCAGCAGCGCGAGGCCGAGGATCAGGTAGTAGAGGAAGATGAGGCGCTGGTTCGGCGAATACTCGAGGCCGAAGAACGAGGAGAAGGTCGGCGCGTCGCCGGGCGGCTTGAACGGCAGGCCGAAGAACGAGGGCCGCGGAATCGAGGTGATGCCGTTCGGGCCGCCGGACAGCTCGGTCCAGTTGACGAGGATGACGCGGATGATCTCGCCGAAGCCGAGGGTGACGATGGCCAGGTAGTCGCCGCGCA
>DDUX01000088.1 GCA_002345025.1 Candidatus Accumulibacter iunctus
GGTCAGTGACGGGATTTCAGACGTCTCCTCTCCCGATCTCACGACAGGCTCCCATCGCCCACCCAGCACCCCCGCCCCATGACCCCGCGCATCATCCTTGCCTCGCTGGCGGCCGCCGCAGCCGTTGGCCTTTCGGCACACGCTGCCGCCGGCTATGTCCTCTCGCTGCACGCCACACCACCCAGCGGGATGGTAGGCGGGCAAGTGGTCGTCGATGTCCATCTCACGCTCGACGGCGGCGATACCCTGCTGGGAATGGACTTCGTGTTGAACTATGACCCGGCCGTCCTGACGTACCGCAGTATCGACCATGGTTCGCTCACCACTCCCAAATGGGATGGGTTCTTGCCCGAAGATGGCTGGTATTCCGATGCGTGGAACGACAGTTCCTCGGGTCAGGTGACGGCGACGTTTCTCGATCTCACGCTGACCGGTCTGGACAGCGCTTCCGGTACCGTCGCCGGCAGCATCGCGAGCCTGACATTCGCGCCCAGCGCAGTGGGAATCAGTGACCTGACCCTGTCCGGCATCGTTCTCGCCAACACCCAGGGCGACCAGCAGCCACCGAGTGCGACGCCAGGCAGCGCCCGCGTCGAAGTGCAGCCGGGCGGCAGCATCCCTTCGCCCGCCTCACCACCCCTCGTCGGACTCGCCTTGGCGCTGCTGTACGGGCTCCGTCGACGTGGAGCAGGCGCTCGTCGGGTCGGTTGAGAATGGGCGCGGGACCGGGTGCTTTCCGACGGGGAACTCTGGAGCCAACTCGAATCCGGAAAGGCGATCTGACCCCAGCCCAGGGCCGTCAATTCTGGCTCAGGGTCTTCGGAACGGGCGATGCGTATACTGTCACCGAATTCGCCGAATTCGCACCCAGGTCAGGCCGCAGGCTTCGCTTCGCTCGTCCGCGACTTGTCGAAGACCGGCTGCTGGTCGCGCAGCAGCAGGACCGGGGCGGAGAACGGTGCCAGGCGCTCGAGGAAGTCGAGCATCTCCATCACCGGCGCGTTGCGGAAGAAGCGCGCGTAGGGAACGGCCATCCACAGCTGGTCAGCGTAGGCATACAGCTCGTGCGGCCGGTCGCCCTGTCCGTCGTGGTCGCGGTCGAAACCCTGGTAGTCGTCCCAGTAGTTGCCGCGCCAGACGTTGTTGCGCGCGCTCCCGGCATCACCCATCGCCACCTGCGACAGGTTGCCCTCGAAGATGTTGCCCTCGACCAGGGTGCCTTCCTTGTCGGCGAGGAAGCTGATGCCGACACCGTTGTAGGCAATGCGGTTGCCGCGGATGCTGATCGTGCTGTCGGGCTCGAAGGGCGACATGTCGAGACCGACGCCGATCGCGCAGTAGATGATCTCGTTGCCCTCGACGACGACATCGGACGCCTCCTTGAAGCCGACCGCCATGCCGGTCGGCCCGTTGGCACGCGAGAAGAGGTTGTTGCGGATGGCGCCGCCGCCGGAGTACATGACGTAGACGCCGACCGCGTTGTCGTAGAAGCGGTTGCCCTCGACCAGGTTGTTGCTGGCGAACATGAAGTGGATCGAGTAGCGACTGCGCCGCGCCACGTTGTCGAGGTAGCGGTTGTCGTTCGAGTACCAGGCGACCATGTCGCGCGCATCCTCGATCAGGTTGTCGGCGATCAGGTTGCGGTGGCTGTACCAGAGGCGCAGGCTGTCGCCACGCGTGCCGAGATCGAAGGGCTTGGAGCGGATGCGGTTGCCGCGCAAGACGTTGTCGTTGGCCTTCTTGAGATCGATGCCGAACAGGCAGTCGTCGATCTGCAGGTTCTCGATGAGGTTGCGGTCGCCGCGGACGTTCAGGCAGGCGTCGTCTGAATCGTGCGACGAACCCGAGTGGACGAGCCGCAGGCCACGCAGCGCCGAGTCGCTGGCAGCCAGCACGAAGACCGTTCCCTTGCCGCCGCCGTCGATCGTCACCGCACCGCCACCGTCGATGGTCAACGGCTTGTCCACGACCACCGGACCCGAGTAGACCCCGGGTTTCGGCTTCAGGACCGAACCGGCGAGCGCGGCGTTGACCAGTTCCTGCAAGAACGGCAGCCCGGCAACGCGGCCGGCAGTCGGCAGCGTGACCTTCTCGTCGATGCTGCCCCAGCCGGCGGCGGCCGGCGCCGCCATGTCGCCGAAGCGCTGCTCGCCGGCATCGCTTGCCGCGCTGCGACCGGCGCCGCTGCGCCGCAGTGCCGTCAGCGCATCCTCGGCACCGCCGGGTGTCGGCACGACGATCAGGGCCAGGCCGCAGGCCAGTCCAGCGGCGAGCAGGCGGCCGAACATCGCCCTACTCCGCCGTTCCTTCACGCACCTGCTTGCGCCGGATCAGCAGCGCCAGCAGGAGGCAGAGCATGACGCCGAGCAGCAGCGCGTAACCCCAGTAGGGGTAGGAATAGGTCGAGAACTGCGCCACCTTGCCTTCGCCAAAAACCGTCGGCATGAAGGGCTTGACGGTGAAGGCACCCCACGGATGCAGGTTGTGGCCGAAGAACCACAGCCAGCCGGCGTAGGTGATGACGAAGTAGACGGGCAGCAGCGCCGGCACCAGCGCCAGCAGCAACGAGAAGAAGCGCAGCCGGGCAACGCCGAGAACGACGACGACCATGGCGGCGAGCGTGCCGGCGATGACGACGTGCGTGATGCGGGTGACGTTGTCGCCCCAGACCTGGATCTTCTCGGGCTCGTTGAAGAAGGACGCCGTCTCGCTGACGTAGTTCGCGACGTGCGTCGACAGGGCTCCAAAAACGTACTGATCGAGCAGCATCCAGCCGGCGACGAGGCTGAAACCGGCCGCCAGCAGGAACACCCGTGGCTTGCGCCGCGGCACCATGAAGCCGAGCAGCATGACGGCGAAGAAGGCAAAGAAGAACTTCGCCAGCGGCTTCTCGACCGGCGCGCCAGTGGCGATCGGGAACATGCCGACATAGTGGTTGATGGTGTTCATCTCATGCACGCAGTCGAGGCCCAGCGCGCCCTTGTTGATGTCCTTGCCCTTGTCGGTGATCGGGTTGTAGCGCTCCTCCTCGTGCGAGAGATCCTTCTGGATGATCTCGCTCGCCATCCGCGTCCCCTTGGCGGCCGCCTTGCAGCCGTTGAAAACGCCATTGAAATGGAAATGGATGCGGATGCCGTCGGGAAAGGCATCCGGCGGGTAGTTCGGCGCCGTCAGCGAGACCCACCAGATCGGCGCGAAATAGGCGACGATCATCAGCGACATCGCCAGCGCGGTCAGCGCCACGACGATCAGATTCTGCCTGCTGCCTGGTACTGCCGACATGCTGTCCATCCTCGTGCAGGGACACTGCCCCGGCTGCGGCCGGCAGACACGACCCTGCGGCCTGCCGCATGTTGTTCATTACTGATCTGCCCGCCGGCACGGGGCCCGCCGGATGTGTTCCAGCGGGCCCCGTGCCGGCTGCGCGGGCGAATCGCGCCCCCGTGCTGCGCCGGGCTACCCTACTTCTTCTTCGCCGGTGCGGCCTTGGCCTTGCACATGTTGCCCGGCATCACCAGGCTCGCCTGATAGGCCGAAATGGCGACGAGCTGGTCGTTGTTGTACTTCTTGATGATCCGCACCATGTCGGGGTTGGCGTTGCGCCGGTGTCCATCGCGAATCTCGGTCATCTGGCGCAGCAGGTACTTGTAATGCTGCCCGGCGATCACCGGGTAGAACTTGTCCTTGACGCCTTCGCCATTGGCGCCGTGGCACTCCTTGCACTCCTTCTCATAGAGTTCCTTGCCGGTCGCCAGCTGCTTGTCGAGGTCCTTGCCGTCGTACTTGCCGTGCTCGAGCGGGATGCAGAGCTTCTCAATGTAGACGGCGACATCGGCCAGTTCCTGTGGATCGGTGAGCGTCGCGGCGAAGGGATACATCGTCGGGTTGTCGCGCAGGCCGGCGCGGATGTCGGCCATCTGCTTGATCAGAACGGTCGTGTGCTGGCCGGCGAGCTGCGGGAAGGTGCCGTCGGGACGGCCGGCGCCCGATGGCAGGTGGCAGGCGCCACAAACCTCGTAGGCCTCCTCACCACGCTTGGCATCGCCCTTGAGCTTCAGCGCCTCGAGCTTCTCGCCTTCCTGGGCGTTCCACTTGTAGTCCTTGCTCTCGATACCCTGCGTCTTGGGCGCCGGCGGGCCGGCATGCACGGCGGCCGTGGCGACCACCGCCAGCGACACGGCCAAGATCAGCTTCTTCATTGCGAACTCCCTGTTGGTTGCGAAACGATGCCGTCAATCTAGCAACCGGCCCGCGCCCTGACGTTGATAATTGTCAAGTCGGGCCGGCGTCGCGGATCAGGGCTTCAGCTTCGCAAGGTGGTCGGCCAGAGCCTTGATCTCCTCGTCGTTGACGAGATGCATGACGCCCTTCATCGCCGCTGAATTGCCGTTGGCGCGCGCGCCGCTCTTGATGTCGAGCATCTGCCGTTCGGCGTACTTGGCGTTCTGCCCCGCAATCTTCGGATAGTCGGGCATCAGCGGCTTGTTGCCGGCGGGCCCGTGGCAGGCGTTACAGGTCTTCTCGGTATAGAGCTTGGCGCCGTCGGCCGCCATCGCCGGCGTTGCCAGAACTGCCAGCAGCAGCAGGGCCATCGCACTTTTCATGGTTGTTCCTTCCTGATGTGAAAACGGGGAACAGAGTGAGCCTGCTCCCCGTCGAGTTACCTTGAGTCAGATCCACAACGCGGACTACTTGATCTTCTTGGCGCCGTTCTGCTCGAGGTAGGTCTTCGCCCGCAGCCCGAGGTCGGCCGCCTTGACCTGGTACTGCCAGATCTGCTCGGTCCATAGCGCGGCGTTGTTCCAGTCCTTCTTCGTCGCCGCCTCATCGGCCTTCGCCTTGGCGTCCTTGATCTTGCCCAGCTGGTCGACCGCATCATCCATCATCGCGACGACTGGCGGGAAGTCCTTGTAGTTGACGCTGGTGATGTAGCCGACCACCGAGTCGATCACCGCCTGCGTGTCGGCAACCTTCTTCAGCTGCGTCTTGTAGTCCGCCTCGGTGTAGTTCGCGCCGGCCGCGGTCGAGGTCTTGGTCGCCTTCCAGCCCTTCGGCTTGACCAGCAGGTAACCCTGCATCTCGAGGTGCAGCGCCGAGCAGAATTCGGTGCAGTAGTACGGATAGACGCCTTCCTTGTCGGCCTTGAACTTCACCTGGACGGTCTTGCCCGGTTCGACCGAGGCATGGACGTTGTAGGTCGACACCGTGAAGCCGTGCGTCTCGTCCTGCGCCCGTTCGAGGTTCGTCAGATTGATGATCACCTCGTCACCGACGTCGACCTCGATCGTCTCCGGCGTGATGTGCGAGCGGATCAGGGTGCCGAAGACTTCGACCTTGTTGCCCTTCTTGACGATCTTCTCCTCGCCGGCACGGACGGCACCCGGGTGCGGCTTGTCGGTGCGGCTGTCGGTCCCCACCTTGTAGCGAACGCCCGGCTTCAGCTTGCTGGCTTCGATGGCGACGACGTAGTGCGGCTCGCCCAGCGGCAGCGGCATGTCGTAGAGGAGCTGCATCTTGTCGCCGCTGATGTCGATCAACTGGTGGTTCTGCGGATGCAGCGGGCCGACCGGGACGAAGCGGTCGATCGCCAGCTTGTTCAGCGCCACGAGGTAGCGTCCCTTGGGATCGACCGAGTCACCCTCCATCGTCATCAGGTGACCGATGTTGTAGTGCACGCTGATCTTGTCGAGCACCTTGCCTTCGCAGAAGTTCCACTTGACGACCTGCGAGTCGACATAGAGCGAAGTGTAGGCGACGCACGGCTTCGAGTCGTACTGCGTGTGCAGCGGCCCGAGTCCAAGCTGTACCTGCGTGTGCAGCGCATCCTTCATGCCGATCACCGGGATGCCGTAGGGGTCCTTCGACTCGAACTTGCCGGCCTTGATCGCCGCCTGGATCTTCTCGAAGGAGTAGACCGAGACGTGCGTGTCGAGCTTGCCGGCAACGGTGATGAACTTGCCGTCGGGAGTGACATCGACGCCGTGCGGCGACTTCGGTTCGGGCACCAGGAACAGCACGCCCTCCTTCACCGCCGTGTCCATCATCAGCACGTCATGGCCGTTGATCTTCTTCGCCTTGCCGGCGGCAACCAGCTCGGCCGCCTTCTTCCAGTTGATGACGTGCAGGTAGTCGGTGTCCTTCGCCGAGCAACCGGCTTCATACGGCGGCCGGCCCTTCTCGATACCGCCGACGTAACGCTCGCTGCAGAACGAGTTGGTGAACGACCAGCCGTCTGACGGCCCCTTGCCGGCGTCGGACAGATCCTGGCTGTACGGCGGCAGTTCGATCGAGAACGACTGCTTCGGATTGAGGCGGCCTTCCTTGCGGTCGAACTTCCAGTAGGTGATGCCGCCGCGGTACTTCTCGTTGAACTCCTCGAGCGGGTAGAACTTCTTGTTCTCCAGCGGTGTCGCGTACTGCGCCGCCTCGATCACGTACTCGGTGTCCGGCGTGACGAAGGCGCCGCCGTGTTCGGACTTGAAGATCGGGTTGACGACGATCTGCTTGGTCTCGAAGTCGCGCAGGTCGATCACCGCCAACCGCGGGTTGGCCTTGTCGTTGATGAACAGGAACTGGCCGTCGTACTTGCCTTGCGTCTCCGAGATCGCCGGGTGGTGCGTGTCGCCCCAGGTGATGTCCTTGCCGTCGATCCGTCCCTGCGCCAGGATGGCTTTCGAGCTTTCGTCGAAGCCGTATCCCTGCCACGGCTCGGGAGTGAACACACCGATGTACTTGAGAATGCGCATCGAGGGGATGCCGTAGACGATCACCTGCCCGGACTGGCCGCCGGACGAGAAGGCGACGAATTCGTCGCGCTTGCCGGTCGGAACGTAAGTCTTGGCCGCAGCCAGGATGTCCTGCTGCGAGAGGCTGCGACGCTTCATCACATCCTGCAGCGATTCGTTCGCCTGCAGGCTGCCGATCGCCGTACAGCCGAGCCCCGCTGCGAGCAGCATCGGCGCGACTTGCCTGGTACGCATTTTCATTCTCACTCTCCCTTTGATCAGATGGGTGCCACCCTTGCCCACATCGACCGTCGTGCGTCCGGCTGCCGCTGCGGCAATATGTCGCACATTGTGGGCACATGCCCAGCCCGATAATTTGAGCTGGATTAAATTTTGACCATCCTGCTGCACGGCAGCATGGCGCAGCGAGCGCGCATCGCGTACCCTGCCGCACGCCGTCGAGGGATAATGCAGGCCCTGCCCGCGATGCCACCGCCAGCCCCGCCCTGCCCGCCGCCGATGACCAAGAACCTGTTGCTCGACATCGCCATCCTGCTCGCCCTCGCCGTTCTCGGCGTCGTCGCCTACAAGCTGGCACCGCTGCTGCAGCCGAAGACCGACATCGTGCTGCCCCTGTCGAGCTGCAACCTCAACCACAACCCCTGCGTCGCGACGCTGCCCGACGGTGGCCAGATGGAGTTCTCGATCGAACCGCGGCCAATTCCGGCATTGCGACCGCTGCAACTGCAGGCGAGCTTCCGCGGCAGCGAAGTGCGCCGCGTCGAGGTCGACCTCGCCGGCACCGACATGAAGATGGGCTACAATCGACCGCTGCTCGCGGCGCAGGCTGGAAGCAGCGGCCGCTTCAGCGGCCAGGCCAGCTTGCCGGTGTGCATCACCGGCAGCATGGAGTGGGAGGCGACCGTTCTCGTCGACAACGGCAAGGCGCTGATCGCCGTTCCTTTCCGCTTCGTCAGCGGCAACTGAAGGAGTCGCAGCGGGCATGCGGATCAACGGATTCCTGATCGCCGTCATCGCGCTGCTCGCCGCCGCCCTGCTCTATCTCGCTGCGTTCTGGGAGCCGGTGCCGCAGCGCCCGGTGGAGAAGATCGTGCCGCACGGGCAACTGCCGCCCGCCACCGCCCCGGTGGGCGGCGATTTCGTCCTGCAGGGGCCGCAGGGGCCGGTGGCGCTCGCCGACTATCGCGGCAAAGTGGTGCTGATCTACTTCGGCTACACTTGGTGCCCCGATGTCTGCCCGACCTCGCTGTCACTGCTGGCGCAGGCGATCGCCGATCTCGAACCAGCCGAGCGCGAGCGCGTGCAGGCGGTCTTCATCTCGGTGGACCCGGAGCGCGACACGCCGGCGCGGCTCAAGGAATACGCGCCCTTCTTCCACCCGGCGCTGATTGGCCTCAGCGGCTCGCGCGAGCAGGTCGCCGCCGTCGCCACCGCCTACGGCTCGAGCTACCAGAAACAGCCGGCGAACGCCGAGGGCAACTACGCCGTCGACCATTCGTCGGCGACCTACGTCGTTGACCCGCAGGGGCAGCTCACCGGCAGCCTGCCGCACGCCTCGTCGCCGGCGCAGATCGTCGCCTTCGTCCGCCAGCAACTGGCGGCAGGCAACGCCCGCTGAAGCCGCCCGCTGCCGCGATGAGCCGCTGCCGCCGGCAGCACTGCCCGCCCGATCGACAGGAGATGCCGCAAATGCCTTCGCACCCTTCAGTCCTGGCCGTCGCCGCGTTGCTGCTGTTGCCCGTTGGCGCCACTGCCGCCGACAGCGGCCTGGTCGTCAGCGACCCCTACGTCCGGCTGATGCCGCCGGGGTCGGCGAACACGGCCGCCTTCATGAGCATCAGCAACCGCAGCGGCAGCGACCGTCGGCTGCTGCAGGCCGCAACCCCGGTGGCGCGGACGGTCGAGCTGCACACCCACCTCGACGACCACGGCGTCATGCGCATGCGGCAGGTCGCAGCGATCGACATCCCGGCCGGCGGCCGCGCCGAACTCCGCTCCGGCGGCCACCACGTCATGCTGATCGGCCTCAGGCAGCCGCTGCAGGAGGGAGAACGCGTACCGCTGACGCTGCGCTTCGACGACGGCAGCACGCAGAAGCTGGAGGTTCCGGTCAGGAGACCGCAGCCAGCGCTCGAAGCGGAGCCGCCGGCTGCGCACGGCAAGCATTGATCGCCGGACTGCCGGCAGACGCGGCGAAGCGGCGGGAGCAGACGCATGACGGCACCCGACGCAGGCGAGTCCGGGGCGCCGACAGCCGCCGGCGGGCTATCGCTCGTTGCCGAAGAGCATCTGGCTGCTCGGGAGGGTTTCGCTGTTCATGGACATCCCGTCCGAGCCGGTCCATTGTCTGCTCCCGATCTTCATGGCGGGCGTCCTCGGCGCGTCGATGCTGGCGAGCGTCGTCGCCGGGTGGCCGCGGATCGCATTCGGCGCTGCGGGAACCTGGAGCGCCGGCGGAGCCGTTGGCCGCCACCGCGGCGGCGCGGTTGCTGCTCTACCGCCCACAAGGGACTGCCGCCGCCGGCGCCCCGTCAAGGCGATTCACATCCCTGAACCCCCGTCCTGAAACGACGACGGCGACCTAGGTCGCCGTCGTCGTTTCAGGACGGGAGCGCGGATCAGGCGCTTCGACGGCGGCGGGAAAGCCCGAGAGCGGCCATCCCCATACCGAGCAGCGCGAGAGCAGCCGGTTCCGGCACTTGCCCGACATCGCCTTGCGTATCGGAAGCCACGATCCTGAAGTTGTCGAGCGCGGCATAGCCGCCAACCAGTTCATCGATGACCAAGGTGACGTTGCCGTTGGTGTTGCCGGTTGTATTCAGGCCGACAATGTGGTTGGTCCAGTTGAACACGTTCGGTGCCGAGGACAGCACGCCCGTGATGTCCACGGAATCCAGCAGGGTCGCGGTGCCCACATTGGCAACGCCGGTCGGATTGTCATACAGCGACAGGCGGAAGGAAGGAGCCAGCCCACCCGTCGGCACGAAAGGGCCACCCCAGAAGTCCAGGTCGATGGACGAGATGTCGAGCTGGAAGTTGAAGAACTTGTAAGCTCCGATGTTGAAGGACAGGCCCAGACGATCATCATTGGCGCTTGAGAGCATGCCGATGACGTAGCTGCCTGCCCTGCTCTGTGGATCCTGAAAACCCGCGCCGCCCCAAGCCTGGTTGCCGCCGACACGCAGGGTCTCCACCGTCCATTGTTGCGCGAAGGTAAAGCCAGCTGGCTGGTTGGCGTAAATGTCGTTGACGCTGGAATAGCTGGCATCCTTGCCGCCAAAACCGGTATTGGCATTGAAAGCGGGCAAGTCCGGGTTTTCGAAATTCTGCGAGTACAGGAGGACGCTGGCCTGGGTGGCCGTGGCGCTGAAAGCCAGCATGGCGGCAAGGAAAGTGCGACTCAGTTTCATGACAAGCTCCGAATGGTTGGTGTTGTAACATCCGATAAGCACATTTCATGCCAAAAGTTGTTTCCTCTACGCTTCAATCGCTTGCATGGACTCGAACAGGCGAGGTGTAAGATTCGTCGACATCGTGTTCTGACAACAGACGAGGGCCGGATACGAATCGGCCCACCGTGTCTTGGCCCATCCTGGGAACCGCGAGTGTGTGTCGTCGACGCTCAGTACTTGATCGAACAACCGTACGGCGTCGTCGCGGCGACCGACACCGGTTTGCCGGCGAGTAGTGATCCTTGTGCCGCGGGCCGGTCGAGTCGAGCTGCACCCAGACCATCCGGTTGTCGGCGGCGAATTTCTGGGTTGCCTGCATGTTGCCGGATCCGTAGTGCTTCTGGACGAAGGTGCACTCGCGGTTGGTCCACTCGAGGACGACCCAGCGACCCTTGAGCGAATCGAGCGTCACCGTCTTGCCGCCAAGCGTCCGGAGGCCAGGGCGTCGACCTTCGGATGGTGGCGGCACCAAGTGCCCGGAACTTCGGCCGCGAGGCTGCCGATTGGCAGCGCTCCGGACAGCGACAGGCCAAGCGCGAAAAAGAGCAACGGCAGCGACCCGCCCGGTGGCGTAGCCGTGTCAACGCCGGCGAGGGCCGGCGTTGACACCGTCGGGCTACTCCGGCGAAGCGGCGGGAGCAGATGCATGACGGCACCCGACGCAGGCGAGTCCGGGGCGCCGACAGCCGCCGGCGGGCTATCGCTCGTTGGCGAAGAGCATCTGGCTGCTCGGGAGGGTTTCGCTGTTCATGGACATCCCGTCCGAGCCGGTCCATTGTCTGCTCCCGATCTTCATGGTGGGCACGCCGCTCAGCCGGGCGATCTCACACACGTCCAGGCTGTCGTCCGGATGCAACAGCAGATCCAGCACTTGGCGTCGTCAGGCGTGTTACGTCCCGCCCTATTCGAGACTCTTCGTCCCGAGCTATTCCGGGGTGAGACAGGAGGAAAGTCCCACGCTGTAGTCGGGCGGATTGGGCCCGGCATCAGCGTGGGACAAGGGGCCTATCGGGATCGGGGATCGATGGGCGGGAAGCGCCAGGGTTCCTCGGGATCGTAAAGGTTCCGTTGGCGATCGTGATGACGGCGCAGTTGTACGAGGTAGTGGCTCTCGCAGGCGGTGGCGAGGTGGAAGAGGAAATCGCAGAGCGCCACGGCGGTTTCGTCGGAGAGGCCGTCGGGGAACAGGCTGTTACGGCGGCGGCTCATCGCAGTTCCTCGATGGCCGATTGCAACAGGTCGTCGGGCAGATGATTGAGCCCGCGCGGCACCGCCAGACGCATGGCGGTACGCAGAATGCGCGCCGCATGCCGGGGCAGCCCCTTGCTCGCCTGACGCAGGATCTCCAGGCCGGAATCGGTGAGCAACGTCTGCGTGCAGCCGGCGCGCTTGAATCCGTGCTCGATCAGTCACGCGAAGCGTTCGCGCTCGAACACCGGTGTCACACCCCATTTCGGTGACAGTATATGAAACTCGCGCGGACTGCTCGCCTGTCTGTCGCCGATGTCGGGGACTGTCGCTGCAATGAGCGGGCTCGCCGTACTCGCCGGGTCAGAGCAGCACGCGCCGTATGTCGGCGAGCAACCGGACGCGAAAGGACCACGCCGCCGCAGCTCACGTGCGGCGGCGTGGTCGTCCGACAGGAACCCGCTGCGCCCCTACCTCTTCTTCACCGCCGGCAGGTCGGTGCACACGCCCTCATAGACCTCGGCCGCCATGCCGATCGATTCGCCGAGCGTCGGATGCGGATGGATCGTGTGGCCGATGTCGGCTGCGTCGCAGCCCATCTCGATGGCCAGGCAGATTTCGCCGATCATGTCGCCGGCGTCGGTGCCGACGATGCTGCCGCCAATGATGCGGTGCGTCGCCTCGTCGAAGATCAGCTTGGTGAAGCCCTCCTCGCGGCCGTTCGCCAGCGCGCGCCCGGAAGCGGCCCAGGGAAAGACGCTCTTGCCGTAGGTGATGCCCTCGACGCGGCATTGCTCCTCGGTCTTGCCGGCCCAGGCGATCTCGGGGTCGGTGTAGGCAACCGACGGAATCTGCAGGGCGTCGAAGCAGCGCTTGCCGCCGTTCGCGGCTTCGGCGGCGACGTGCGCCTCGTGCACGCCCTTGTGCGCCAGCATCGGCTGACCAACGATGTCACCGATGGCGAAGATGTGCGGGACATTGGTGCGCAACTGCGTGTCGACCGGGATGAAACCGCGTTCAGTGACGGCGACGCCGGCCTTCTCGGCGGCGAGCTTGCTGCCGTTCGGCGCACGGCCGACGGCAACGAGGACGAGGTCGAAGCGCTCGCTTTCGCCGCTGCTGTAGCTGACCTCGATACCTTCGGGACTCGCGACGGCGGCGACGACGCCGGTATTGAGCAGGATGCGGTCGAAGCGGTGGGCGTTCTTCTTTTCCCAGACCTTGACCAGATCCCGGTCGGCCCCGGGCATCAGCACGCCGCCGAGTTCGACGACGGTGATGCGCGAGCCGAGCGCGGAGTAGACGCTCGCCATTTCGAGGCCAATGATGCCGCCGCCGACGACGAGCATGCGCTGCGGAATCTGCCGCAGCTCGAGGGCGCCGGTCGAGTCGACGACGCGCGGGTCGTCGGGCATGAAGGGTAGCGCGATCGGTTGCGAGCCGGCGGCGATGATCGCCTTCTGGAAGCGGATCAGCTTGCTGCCGCCGGCGGCGAGAGCGACCTCGAGATGGTTGACGTCGACGAACTGGCCGACCCCCTGCACGACCTCGACCTTGCGCCCCTTGGCCATGCCAGCAAGACCGCCGGTCAGCTTGCCGACGATCTTGTCCTTGTGCGCGCGCAGCCTGTCGAGGTCGACGTTCGGCGCGCCGAAACTGACGCCGCAGTCGCCCATGTGCTGCGCCTCTTCCATGACCGCGGCGACATGGAGCAGCGCCTTCGACGGAATGCAGCCGACGTTGAGACAGACGCCGCCGAGCGTCGGGTAGCGCTCGACGAGGACCGTCTGCATTCCGAGGTCGGCGCTGCGGAAGGCCGCCGAGTAACCACCCGGCCCGGCGCCGAGGACCAGCATCTCGCATTCGAGGTCGGCCTTGCCACTGACCGGCGGCGCCGCCGGTGGCGCCGTGGCGGCGGTCGGCGCGTGCGCCGTGTCCGCCTGCGCCGGGGTCGTCGCCGCCACCGCAGATCCGGTCTCGATCAGCGCCACCAGCGCGCCGGCCGAGACCTTGTCGCCGACGGCAACCCGGATTTCGCGGATGGTGCCGGCGACGCTGCTCGGCACGTCCATCGTCGCCTTGTCGGACTCGAGGGTGACGAGCGCGTCGTCGACCTGGACCGTGTCGCCGACGGCGACGCAGACGTCGATGACCGGCACGTCGTGGTAGTCACCGATGTCCGGGACTTTCGCTTCAATGATCTGGCTCATCGTCATGTCCCCGGTCAGAGCAGCACGCGCCGCATGTCGGCGAGCAACTGGGCGAGATGGACGTTGAAGCGCGTCGCCGCGGCGCCGTCGATGACACGGTGGTCGGCGGTCAGCGACATCGGCAGGATGAGCCGGGGGGCGAACTCGCGACCGTTCCAGACCGGCTTCATGACCGACTTGTTGACGCCGAGGATCGCCACCTCGGGCGCGTTGATGATCGGCGAGAACATCGTGCCGCCGATGCCGCCGACGCTGGAGATGGTGAAGCAGGCACCGGACATCTCGCCCGGAGTGAGCTTGCCATCACGCGCCTTCTTCGCCAGTTCGCCACTCTCGCTGGCGAGTTCGGCGACCGATTTCTGGTCGGCGTTCCGGATCACCGGCACGACGAGGCCGTTCGGCGTATCGGCAGCGAAAGCGATGTGGCAGTACTGCTTGAGAACGAGGTTGTCGCCGTCGAGCGAGCTGTTGAACTCCGGGTACTTCCTCAGGGCAACCGCGCAGGCCTTGATCAGGAAGGCGAGCATGGTGATCTTCAGTCCCGACTTCTCGTTCTCGCGGTTGATCGCGACGCGGAAGGCCTCGAGGTCGGTGATGTCGGCGTCCTCGTGGTAGGTCACCGCCGGGATCATCACCCAGTTGCGGGCGAGGTTCTGGCCGGAGATCTTCTTGATGCG
>DDUX01000170.1 GCA_002345025.1 Candidatus Accumulibacter iunctus
GCAGTGTGGAGCTTCCATTCAGTGTGCAAGCCCCGTCAGCGCCCCCCGAATCCCCCTTCCCCCGGGCGCGGGAGAAGGGCCGGGGATGAGGGAAACGGTCATGGCTTTCATCATCAGGGGTGTGTCGCAAGTCATGACCGTTGGCTCGTGGCGCCCGCAAGGCAGACCCAGCCATCACGCGTGTCGACGACCGTCAGCGGCAGATAGGGCGCATAGGCGTCGATCAGCTCGTCCGACTGTTCGACGAGGATGCCCGACAGCGCGAGCAGCCCGCCGCGTCGCAGGTGGCTGCAAATGGCCGGGGCAAGAACCTTCAGCGGATTGGCGAGGATGTTGGCGACGACGACGTCGTACTGGCCGCGCAGCGCGGCGGCCGACTCCTGAAAGCGGGCGCTGACGCCGTTGGCCTCGGCGTTGCCGCGCGCGGTGAGTACCGCCTGCGGGTCGATGTCGACGCCGACCACCTCGCGCGCCCCCAGTCGGCCGGCAGCGATCGCCAGGACTCCGGAGCCGCAGCCGTAGTCGAGCACCGATACGCCCGGCCTTAGAGATCGCTCGAGCCACTCCAGGCACAGCCGGGTCGTCGGGTGCGAGCCGGTGCCAAAAGCCATTCCCGGGTCGAGGACGAGGACGATTGCCTCGGGATCGGGCGCCGTGTGCCACGACGGGACGATCCACAGCCGCTGCGAAACGCGAATCGGCTCGAACTGGGACTGCGTCAGGCGTACCCAGTCCTGCTCGGCCACTTCTTCCTGAGTGAACGGCGGCGGTTCAGCGAGGCCGGCCTCGGCAGAGCACTGCCGCAACAGTTGCCTGACATCGCTGTCCGGCCTGAGCAGGGCGATGACCAGCGAGCGCTCCCAGCCGGGACGGCTGATCGAGCCCGGCTCGCCGAACTGCGGCTGCTCGTCGGCGGTGCCCGCATCGGCATCCTCGATGCTCGCGGCGAGTGCGCCGGCAGCGAGCAGCGCATCGGCAAGCCGCTCGGCGTGCTGGCAATCAGTGCGGATGCTCAGGGATAGCCAGGCCATCGGTCATCGGCGCTGGTCAGCCGCCTTTCTTGACCTCGCCCTTGGCAGCCAGCCACTGCTCGAGGTAATGGATGCTGGTGCCGCCCTCGATGAAACGGGCGTCCTGCATCAGTTCCTGATGCAGCGCGATGTTGGTCTTGATGCCGTCGATGCTCATTTCCGAGAGCGCAGTGCGCATGCGGCGCAGTGCCTGGTCGCGGCTGTCGCCGTAGGCGATCAACTTGGCGACCATGGAGTCGTAATGCGACGGAACGGTGTAGCCATGATAGATGTGCGAGTCGACGCGGATTCCCGGCCCGCCCGGTGGGTGGTAGAAGCTGATCTTGCCCGGCGAGGGAACGAAGGTGAAGGGGTCTTCGGCGTTGATGCGGCATTCGATCGCGTGCCCGCGGAAGCTCAGGTCACGCTGGCGAAAACGCAGTTTCTCACCAGCGGCGATGCGGATCTGCTCGGCAACGAGATCAACGCCGGTGATCAGCTCCGTCACCGGGTGCTCAACCTGGATCCGGGTATTCATCTCGATGAAGAAGAACTCGTTGTTCTCGAACAGGAACTCGAAGGTGCCCGCGCCGCGATAGTTGAGCCGGCGGCATGCCTCGGCGCAGCGCTCGCCGATGCGGACGATATGGCGGGTGGGGATGCCGGGAGCCGGAGCCTCCTCGATGATCTTTTGATGGCGGCGCTGCATCGAGCAATCACGCTCACCGAGATAGACGGCGTTGCGGAAGCTGTCGGCAAGCACCTGGATCTCAATGTGACGTGGATTCTCGAGGTACTTCTCGAGGTAGACCTGGGGATTGCCGAAGAAACTCTGGGCCTCGGTCCGCGTCATGTTGACGGCGTTGATCAGCGCCGCTTCGGTATGCACGACACGCATGCCGCGGCCACCGCCGCCGCCGGCAGCCTTGATGATCACCGGGTAGCCGACCGCCCTGGCGAGGAGCGCGATCTCCCGTGGATCCTCCGGCAGCACCCCCTCCGACCCGGGTACGCAGGGCACCCCGGTGATCCGCATCGCCTCCTTGGCCGTCACCTTGTCGCCCATCAGCCGGATCGTTTCCGGGCGCGGACCGATGAAGACGAAACCGGATGATTCGACGCGCTCGGCGAAGTCGGCGTTCTCCGAAAGGAAGCCGTAGCCGGGGTGAATGGCTTGCGCATCCGTGACCTCGGCTGCCGAAATGATTGCCGGCACGTTGAGGTAGCTCTGCGCCGACGGCGCCGGGCCGATGCAGACCGATTCATCGGCCAGCCGGACGTACTTGGCTTCGCGGTCCGCTTCCGAATGCACGACCACTGTCTTGATGCCCAACTCGCGGCAGGCACGCTGGATGCGCAGCGCAATCTCGCCGCGGTTGGCGATGAGGACTTTCCCGAACATGGTGAAAGCGTCTCCTAGCCGATGATGAACAGCGGTTCGCCGAATTCGACCGGCTGGCCGTTCTCGATGAGGATCGCCTTCACGGTGCCCGCCCGCTCCGCTTCGATTTCATTGAGCAGCTTCATCGCTTCGATGATGCACAGGGTATCGCCCGCCTTGACGGCGCTGCCGACCTCGACGAAGGCCTCGGCGCCCGGGCTTGATGAGCGATAGAAGGTGCCGACCATCGGCGCCTTGACGGCGTCGCCTTCCGGCAGATCGGGCTCGGCCGGCGCCGCCGCTACCGGTGCGGGCGCTGCGGCCGGCGGCGCTGCCGACGCCACCGGTGACATCGAGTAGTGATGGGCGACCATGCCGCCATGCTTGACGATGCGAACCTTCTCCTCGGCATCGTTGATCTCGAGTTCGGTGATGCTCGATTCCTCGACAAGGTCGATCAGTTTCTTCAGTTTCCGCAGGTCCATGGTCTTGCTCCAGATGATGGTTTTTCTTACTGCCAGGTTCGCGCCAGCCGGCGGCCGGCTGCCGCGATAGAGTTGAACGAAGGTCTCACTCCGCCCTGATCCTGCGCAGCAGGTACTCGAGTGCCAGCAGGTAACCCTCGCTGCCGAGGCCGCTGATGACGCCGATCGCCAGATCAGAGAAGTACGAGTGATGACGGAAGGGCTCGCGCGCATGCACGTTCGACAGGTGCACTTCGACAAAGGAAATGCCTGTGCCGGCGAGGGCATCGCGCAGCGCGACGCTGGTATGGGTATAGGCCGCAGGATTGATGATCAGGTAGCTGACACCCTGCTGCTGTGCCGCATGCACGCGCTCGATCAGGGCGCCTTCGTGATTGCTCTGGAAGGCCTCCAGATGCACGCCGGCGGCTGCGGCGCGGTGCGCCAGCGCCATGTTGATCTCGGCGAGGGTCGTCGACCCGTAATGAGCCGGTTCGCGAGTACCGAGGAGATTCAGATTGGGACCATGCAGCACGAGTAGACGCGGCGCCTCCGGTGGCTGGCCAGCGGTCGACGTCGTGTCCTTTTGCTTCTTCATGGGCGCCAGTTTGCCGCAATTGAGCGCATTTTGTCCAGAAAAACATCGGCGTACGGGCTTCTGAGGAACTCCATCGGATACCGGCGGTCACCAGGCGCCTGGTGCCGCGTGCGCCGGCGCTTCCCGCTCCCGGCCCCAGAGCGGGAAGCGCGCGCAGGAGCGCGGTCAACGGTGCCGCCGGCGAGCGCCAGCGCGCGGTCGCGCAGCTCAAAATGGGCCCGCGGCCGGTTCCGGCCACGCTCAGCCGCTGTCGGCCAAGACTTCCGCCAGCAAGCTGCGCACCGCCTCGAGACGAGCCCGTTCGCGCAGCCTGCCGTCGCGCGCGCGAAAGCTGACGCGCTCCTCGTCTCGGGGATAGATCACCAGATTGACTGTCGCATCGCCGTCGAAAAGGGTCAGGACGGCCTCCGCACGATCGGTGCGCGGCGTGCTGTGGCGAAAGTCGATCTTCTCGTTGAGCAGGAAGATCTCGACGTCCTTCGCGCTGTCGGCAAAGAGCTGGATGTCGATCTCCGCGTAACGCCCGGCAGTGCCGTCGAGCACCGCTCCGGTCAGATAGGGATTGAAGCGCTGCGTCGCGCTCATCAGCCGCGCGGCGACCGCAAGAAGCTGCTGTCTCCTGACCTGCTGTTCCTCTTCCTGGAACAGGCGCTGATAAGTACGCAGCGCCGCCTCGACCTCGCCGTCGTCCGGCAGGGCAGCGCTCTCGGCCAGCCCGAGCTTGCGCGCCGCCTTGCGCTTGGCGAGGGCGAAGTCGCTGATGCCGTCCTCGGCCATCAGGCGCGCCGCGAGGGCGGCGACGTGATTGCGCTGCTGCGGATTGCGCTGGCGATCCTGGCGGCTGCTCATGGTCGGGCTCCGGCGTGTAGGTTGCACCCTGCGGCGGGCCGTTCCTGGCCCCGGTGCCGGCGCTCAGGGTTACAATCGCGCCTCCTGCGGCTGATTTTAACCTGGATTGGCGACATGCACATTCACATCCTCGGTATCTGTGGCACCTTCATGGCGGGGGTCGCACAACTGGCGCGCGCTGCCGGGCATCGTGTGACCGGTTGCGACAGCGGCGTCTATCCGCCGATGAGCAGCCAGCTGGCAGCCGCCGACATCGAGCTCATCGAAGGCTACGATGCGGCGCAGACGGCGCTCGATCCGGACTGCTATGTGATCGGCAACGCGATTTCGCGCGGCAACGCGCTGCTGGAGGAGATCCTCGATCGCAATCTGCCCTACGTGTCCGGGCCGCAGTGGCTGGCCGACCATGTGCTGCGGCAGCGCTGGGTTCTGGCGGTCGCCGGCACGCACGGCAAGACGACGACCGCCGCGATGCTCGCCTGGATCCTCGACGAGGCTGGCCTCAGCCCGGGCTTTCTCGTCGGCGGCGTGCCGCTGAACTTCGGCGTTTCGGCACGTCTGCCTGGCGAGCTCAGGAAGTCGCCTTTTTTTGTCATCGAAGCCGACGAGTACGACACGGCGTTCTGCGACAAGCGCTCGAAGTTCGTCCACTACCGTCCGCGAACCACCATCCTGAACAACCTCGAGTTCGATCATGCCGACATCTTTGCCGATCTGGCGGCGATCGAGACGCAGTTCCACCATTTCGTCCGCACCCTGCCACGCTCCGGCCTGATCGTCGCGAACGCTGCGGAAGGCAGTCTCGAACGCGTCCTCGCTCGCGGTTGCTGGACGCCGGTCGAGCGGTTCAACGACGCCGCCGGCTGGCGGGCAGAAGGCAGTGATAGCGACGGCAGCCTTCATCTTCTGCAGGCGGATGAGATCATCGGCAGCACGCGCTGGCACCTGAGTGGCGCGCACAATCGCAGCAACGCCGTCGCCGCGTTGCTCGCTGCCCGCCACGCCGGCGTACCTTTGGCGCGGGGACTGCAGGCACTGCAGCGCTTCACGAATGTCAAGCGTCGCCTGGAAGTGCGCGGCTCGGCCAAAGGCGTGACGGTCTTCGATGATTTCGCCCACCACCCGACGGCAATTGCAACGACCCTCAAGGGTCTGCGCGACAAAGTCGGCGGCAGCCGCATCCTGGCAGTGATCGAGCCCCGCTCGAACACGATGAAGCTTGGGGTGATGAAGGACTTGCTGCCGGCCAGCCTCAGCGAAGCCGATCTGGTCTTCTGCTACGGTGCCGGCCTCGGCTGGAACGCCGCCGAGACCCTGGCGCCGCTCGGCGACAGGCTGCGCGTCGACGACGATCTCGATTGCCTGGTCGAGCGTATCAGGGCCGCCAGCAGGCCCGGCGATCAGGTTCTGGTGATGAGCAACGGCGGCTTCGGCGGTGTGCACGACAAGCTGCTGACCGCGCTCGCCGGCGACGACGCCGGAACCTGAGCTCAACCGCGACCTGCATTTGCGGCCCGTTGCGCGTTTCCGGCGCCCGGCACGAACTGGCGGCAGAGGCGCTGGCGGTCGTCGTGTGGCCGCAGCGCCGGGTCGGTACGGAGCCCGCCGGCAGTCAGAGCGCGTGATCGATGAGCAGCGCCGCGAAAAGCAGAGCGAGGTAGATGATCGACCAGCGAAAGGCCTTGCGCGCCGCCAGATCCGAGTAGTTTCGCCAGATGGTCCAGGCATGAGCGAGGAAGATCCCGTCGAGCACGACCGCCACTGCCAGGTAGAGCAGGCCGCTCATGCCGATCAGATAGGGAACGACCGTCACCGCGGCCAGGCCGACTGTATAGAGGAAGATCTGGCGGCGCGTGTATGCGGCACCGTGCGTCACCGGCAGCATCGGCAGCCCCGCGGCCTCGTACTCGCGGGCACGGTAGAGTGCCAGCGACCAGAAGTGTGGTGGCGTCCAGACAAAGATGATGAGGAACAGCAGCCACGCTTCGGCGGGCACCTGCCCGGTCACGGCCGACCAGCCTAGAACCGGCGGCATCGCCCCGGCCGCGCCTCCGATGACGATGTTTTGCGAAGTGCGGGGCTTCAGATAGAGCGTGTAGATCACCGCGTAGCCGACAAAGGTGAGCAGGGTCAGCCACATCGTCAGCGGATTGACGAAACGGTAGAGGATCGACAGACCCGTGCCGCCGAGGACGCCGGAGAAGAAGAAGGTCTCAAAGGCGCTGACTTCGCCAAGCGGCAGGGGACGCGCCCGCGTGCGCGCCATGCGCGCGTCGATGTGCTCCTCGACGAGACAGTTGATGGCAGCGGCGGCACCGGCGACGAGCGCGATGCCCAGGGTCGCGAAGACGAGAATCGGCGTCGGGACCGGCCCCGGAGAGGCCAGAAACATGCCGATCACGGCGCAAAAGACGATCAGCGATACCACTCGCGGCTTGGTCAGCGCCGCGAAGGCACGCAGACGCTGCAGCGTCGGCTGCAGCAGGGGAGAAGTCGTGGCTTTCATGAAACCAGGGCCTGGTAGTCCTGCAGCATGGCTGGCAAGGTTTGCGGTGCGGGGAAGACCGCTTTCAGTCGCCCGCGCGGGTCGATCAGATAGATTGCCGCCGAGTGGTCCACAACGTAGTCCGCCTTGCCCTCTCGGTCATGCCGCAGGTAGTAGACACCGAGGTGCTTCACCAGTGGCGCCAGTCCGGCGTCGTCAGCGGTAGCGCCGATGAAACTCGCGTCGAAGGCGCTCGCGTAGCGGCTCAGCGTTGCAGGGTCGTCGCGCGGGTCCACCGAGATCATCACCACCTGCGGCAGCGCGACGGCCCTCCCGGTCAGCGTGCTCCTGAGTTCCTTCAGCAGGTACAGCGCCGTCGGACAGATGTCCGGGCAGAAGGTATAGCCGAAGAACAGCAGCGTCCAGCGGCCGCTGAGGTCACTGTTGGTGAAGCTGCCGCCGTCGCGGACGAGCGCGAAGGCGGGTAGCGGCCGCTCGTCATCGAGCACCGTCGCCGACGCGAGGCGCATCTGCCCGGGGTTCAGCGCCGCCGCTCGCTCGAGCGGTAACGCACGCCAGATGAGGACTGCGGCGAGCAGCAGCAGAACGAATCCGGCAGCCGCGATGACCAACCACCAGCGTCTGCTCATCGCGGTCGGCGGAGCCACTGCAGCAAAGGAAAAGGCGCCAGCGGGCGCCCGATCCTCACGCACACTCAGCGCCTGTCGTAAGCGTAGGGCGTCCACTCCTCACTGACGCTCGGTGGCGACGGCCAGTTGCCATGCGGCGGCGGCGATACGGTGGTCCATTCGAGGGACATCGACTTCCACGGGTTGTCGCCGGCGGGTGCGCCCTTCATGGCACCGACGATCCAGTTCACCAGGGCGATGGCAAAGCCGACGCCGAGAATGGCGGCGCCAATGGTCATCAGCTGATGCGCGCCCTCGAACTGCGAGAAGTGCGAGTAGTCGTAGTAGCGACGCGGCATCCCCTTGACACCGATGTCCATCATCGTCCAGAAGACGATGTTGGTGCCGACGAAGGTGACCCAGAAGCCCAGTTTGCCCCAGAACTCGTTGTACATGCGGCCGGTGATCTTGGGAAACCAGTAGTAGACGCCGGCGAAGATCGAGAAGGTCCCGGCGACTGCCATGACGTAGTGGAAGTGCCCGACGACGTAGTAGGTTTCGGACAGGTGCAGCGTCAGCGAGGGCAGCGCCAGCGGTATCCCGGTCAGACCGCCGATGAGGAAGAGAAACAGTACTCCCAGCGCATACAGCATTGGTGTTTCGAAGGTGATCGCGCCCTTGTAGAGCGTTCCCACCAGACCGATCAGCATGAGGCCGACGGGAACCGAGATCATCAGCGTGGTGACCATCTGACCGATGCGGATCCAGTCCACCATGCCGGACACGTAAAGGTGATGGACCCATACGACTCCCGACAGGAGGATGATGCCGCCGATGCCCCCATAGACCACCGCGTTGTAGTTGAACACCCGGTTCTTGGCGAAGGTGGCGACGATTTCGAACAGGACGCCGAAGAAGGGCAGGAAGATGACATAGACGGCCGGGTGCGAATAGAACCAGAAGAGGTTCTGGTAGGTCAGGACGTCGCCACCGCGTGTCGGATCGAAGAAGTGCGTTCCCAGATACTTGTCCATGCTGATCAGGGTGACCGCCGTACCCAGCACCGGGACGAAGATGAGTTGCAGGACGAAGGCGCCGAGCGTGCACCAGACGAAGATGTTGAGCTTGTTCCAAGTCAGTCCCGGCGCCCGCATGTAGACGATGGTCGTCAGGAAGTTGACGCCACCGATGATCGAGGCGAAGCCCAGGATCAGCACCGTGAAGGAGTACAGGGCGGTGTTCCCGGCGGTGATCGTCGAGTAGGGCGGATAGCCGGTCCACATGACGTCCGGCGGGTCGGGAATGAAGAAGGTCAGCAGCGCGAGAATGACACCGACGTAGAACAGCCACACCGAGAGCGCGTTGACGCGTGGAAAGGCGACGTCCTTGGCCCCGATCATCAGCGGGATGCAATAGTTGGCGAAGAATCCGGTCAACGCCGGAATCTGGAAGCCGAGAATCATCATCGCCCCATGCGCGTAGAGCCAGACGTTGTAGCTCGACGGATTGCCGGTGATCGTTGGTCCCAGCGTTGACAGCTCGATGCGCATCAACAGCGCCATGACCCCGGCAACGATGAAAGCAGCCATGGAGCCAATCAGATAAAGCACCCCGACACGCTTGTGGTCAGTGGTGAAGATCCATTCTTTAAGGTTCATTTCCAGCGTCCTCCCGTCACTCAACTACTTTTCTTGGCAGCAGCCCCGCCCGCTTCATACCATTGCTTGAATTCTTCCGGCGTCTTGACGATCACTCGGCCCGCCATGTACGAGTGCATGACGCCACAGTATTCAGCGCAGGTCACGATGTGTTCCTTGCCGGCCTCTCTGGGCAAGAACCAGAGAAAGGTCGTGCGGCCCGGCATCGAGTCTTCCTTCACCCGGAAGTCCGGAATGAAGTGGCTGTGCAGCGTGTCGCGGCTCGTCATGCGCAGCAGGATTGGCTTGCCGGCGGGGACGATCAGTTCGTTCTGCGTCTGCACACCGTTCGGATAAGTGTAGTCCCAACTGTACATCCCCGACTCGAGATGGATCTCGAGACGATCGGCCGGCACGTCGCGGTACTTGTTCCACAGCACCCAGCCGTTGGCAGCGAGGAAAAGATCGTCGGCGAGGAAGACGAAGGCGGGGATGACCGCCCAGCCGACCGCCGCTGCGGGAGAAAGCTTGGGTCCGCTGCCGACCTGCGGCCCGCCGGGCACCCGCCGGTAACGCCAGATGAAATAGGCGGTCAGCAGGGCGAAGAGAATGCCGATGACCGTAATGTCGATCAGGACCTCCTTCCAGAGGTGATCCCAACCGGGAGCCGGGTCGGTGATCCGGGCCTGGCCCTTCTGCAGATACTGAAGCGTCGACGCATTGCCCGACCCCGGGACCTGGCCACTGCTCTGCCCATCTCCACCTGCCGCCATCGCAACGCTGCTGACTGCGATCAGAGCCGCCGCTGCCCAGTGCTTGAGTATCCTATTCATGCAACCTCCCCATCCTCCTCCGATATCCCCATGCTCCCAGGCCCATCAAGGAGAGACCCAGGATCAGAGACCCCATACCCGCGAGCAGCGAGTAATTCAGTTGGTACGTGCCTTCTTCATAGTTGTAGCTGAAGCACGCTCCGCTCACGATGTCGAAGACTGCCGTCGAGTTGGCGATACGTTCCCAGTCGGCTTCGGTCAGCGCCAGCTCGATCGCCCTGGCGTCCATCCGCGTGCCGTAGATGTAGCGCGCAACCCGGCCTTCCGGTGTGACGAAGACCAGCACGTTCGGATGCAGGAAGGCCTTCGCCGCATCCGACCAGAAAAAACGAAATCCGACACTGCCGACAAAGGCAGCGACATCGTCGCCGGCAAGGACCGCGTGCCGCCAGCCGGCGTGCCACGCTTCCGGGATTCCTCCCGTCTTGCGCAGGAAGTCAGCCGCCGTGCCGCTCGAGTCGCGCTTGTCGAAGGACACGGTAAGGACGCGGTAATCGGTGCCCAGCCGGAAGCGGTCGACCTTCGCCAGCACCTTCGCCAGTTCCATGTTCATCGTCGGACAGGTGCCGTCACAGCCGTAGTAGGACAGCAGAAGGATCAGCGGCTTGCCGAACAGCTGCTCGAGCCGGAAGCTCTGCCCGTCACTGTCGGTGAAAGCGACCGCACCGTCCAACCGCGCGCCGAGGAACTGAGGTTCGTCGATGCGCATGATGGAGGTGTCCGGCGAACTGTTGCGGGTCGGCTCGCCAACTGCGTACGCCACTGCCGACACCGCTACCAGAAGTAGACCTGTGAGACGACGAAGAACCAAATGATGTCCACGAAGTGCCAGTAGAGGCTGGCAGGCCGCCAGAACCCCGCCGGGATGGTGCCTTTGAAGGCAGGAAACAGGCCGGCGGTGAAGATCGCGAGGCCAACGATGACGTGCGAAGCGTGCAGTCCAGTGATCGAGTAGAAGGTCGTTCCGAAGCTGTTGCTCGAAATGGTGAAGCCTTCAGCGATCAGGTGACCCCACTCGTAGATCGACATGCCGAGGAAGGTGAAGCCCAGAAGCATCGTCAACAGCAGCCACTTGAGGACGGTGCCCCGGTCGCCGCGATGCATCGCTTCCTCTTCCGCCATATGGATGGTGACCGACGAGGTGACGAGGATCACGGTCATCACCAGCGGGTAGACAATCGGCAGCGTCGGCGTCCCTTCCGGTGGCCAGAAAGGGGACGAAAGACGCATGTACCAGTAGTAGACAAAGAAGGTGGCGAAGATCATCGCCTCGGCGAGGATGAACCAGCCCATCGCGCCATACGACAGGCCCTCTCCCTTGCCGATCGCCTCGTTGGTCCAGCCGGCGACGCCGCCGAGGATCATCGGCACGCCCAGGCCAAAGGCGATCAGCGCAGCAAAAGGCATGTGATAGACGAACTGGAAGCAGAAAGCCAGGCTCCAGGCGAGGACGCCGATACTGATGATCGCCGGCCAGATACTGTAGTCCCAGTGGGCGTGGGCGTGGCCGGCATGGTGGTGGGCAGCATCGTGCTGGGACATCGCGAATCCTCCCTTCGTGGTCCTTGTTTGACGGCGGGCGCTCCTCGGGCCCGGTTGCCAGCCAGGCGTCGATTCTTGAAAATACCCGGCCTGTGACAATTTGTCGCAGAATTATGACAGAATGTACGCCGTCGTGCAAAGTCTGGTTTTTGCCCCGTGGGGAGGAAGGAAGGAACATGTTCAAGACCGCGTCCATGCTCGGAGTGGCGTTTCTTGGGGTCACCGGTGCCGCGCTCGCCGCAGGGAACGCTGAGCTCGGTCAGGCGAAGGCGGAAGTCTGTGCAGCCTGCCACGGCCCGGATGGCAACAGCATCGCCCTGCCACCACCGGCCGACCCATGGCCGAAGCTGGCTGGCCAGTTGCCCGAGTACGTCATCAAGCAGGTGCACGACTTCAAGTCGGGACGGCGCAAAAACGAGCAGATGTCACCGCAGGCACAGGGCGTCGCCGATGCAGACCTGGCGGACATCGCTGCCTACTTTGCCAAGCAGAAAGTGACGGCCAACGAGGCCAGCGACAAGGATCTCCTGGCCAAGGGAGAGCAGATCTTCTTCAAGGGCAAGGGCCGCCCGCAGGTGGTTCCGGCGTGCATCGGCTGTCACGGCCGTTCGGGTGAGGGCAACCGCGACTGGGGCAAGCTGATGAGCAAGGTACCGACCGTCCTGGCGCCGGCGATCGGTGGCCAGCATGCAAACTATCTCGAGAAGCAGCTCAAGGCGTACAAGGACGGCAGCCGTGCCAATGACGAAGCCAGGGTCATGCGCGACATCGCCGCCCGCCTCAGCGATGCCGACATCAGCGCCGTTGCCGAATACGCGTCGACTCGCGGCAACTAGCCGTTGGTGTGAAGACGGCAGCGCCCTGATCTGATCTGCGCCGGCTGCCGCCGGCAAGAGGAATTCCTGCCAACGGCAGAGCTGGCGGCACGCCGAGCGGCTAGCGGCTCCCCGCCACCATTGGTTCGAGGGTGGCGCGCATCTTCTGCATCGCCTTGACCTCGATCTGGCGGATACGTTCGGCGGAGACGCCGAACTCGGCGGCGAGCTCGTGCAGCGTTGCCGGGCTGTCATCGGTCAGCCAGCGCGCTTCGACGATCCGCTGGCTGCGTGGGTCGAGTCTCGCCAGAGCCGTCTGCAGACCATCGTGCTGCAGGTGGTCACGAGCCCGCGCCTCGAGGACCCGCAGCGGTTCACTCGACGGGTCTGCCAGGTAGTCGATCGGCGCGAACGCACCTTCATCGCTGCTGTCACCTTCAAGCGCCAGATCGTGCCCGGACATCCGGGAGTCCATTTCCACCACTTCTTCGGGCTTGACGCTCAAACGATGGGCAATGTCCGTCACCTGCGACTGACTCAGCGAAGCGCTGTTGCCCTTCATGCTGCGCAGATTGAAGAACAGCTTGCGCTGTGCCTTGGTCGTCGCCACCTTGACCATCCGCCAGTTTTTCAGGATGTACTCGTGTATCTCGGCCTTGATCCAGTGAATGGCAAAGGAAACGAGCCGCACGCCGTGCCCCGGATCGAAGCGCTTGACCGCCTTCATCAGGCCGATGTTGCCTTCCTGAATGAGGTCGGCGTGCGGCAGCCCATAACCCAGATAACCGCGCGCAACGGCGATCACCAAGCGAAGGTGGGAAAGCACCAGTTGGCGCGCAGCCTCCAGATCGTCTTCCTCCCGGAAACGGGTAGCAAGACGAAACTCTTCTTCGGCGCTCAACATCGGAAAACGTCGAACCGACTGAATGTACGAATCGATACTGCCGGCTGCCAAAACTGTCGGAAAAGCCAGAGCCTGGGTCATATGAGTCAATCCTCCTGCCAACTTGCCACACAATCATTCTAGCACTCGGCGCGTGAGAGTGCTAATCACGCCAGAAGTTCGCGTCGCCGGCGCAGCCGGCCCGGCCCCGGCCGATCTTTCGCAGCACCTGGCTGCAGAACCCGCGCCCGCCGCCACGCCGCGATCCCTCCCGGAGCGCAGCGATCGGCTGAAAACTCGCCGGCCATCGGAAAAAACTTGTCCGGTATGTAAGTAATTCGGTGATTCATGCGTCTAACGGTTGTCAGACAGCTGGTTGCAGCAAGGCCGGCGCTGGCTCACCCCATCCACCGAAAGGAGAAACACATGTCAAATCAAAAGTCTGGTGTCGCGATCGCCGCCGCTGCCGCCGCCCTTTTTGCTGCCGGGACGCTCGTCGCGCCCGCCGTCCATGCCGCCGATGCGGCGACCGTCCGCTGCGCGGGGCTAAACTCCTGCAAGGGGTCCTCGGAGTGCAAGACCGCCAAGAGCGAGTGCAAGGGGACGAATTCCTGCAAGGGCCAGGGCTGGGTGACCAAGGCCAGCGCCAAGGAGTGCAGCGACGCCGGCGGCAAGGTCGTCAAGTAGATTCGCCCGGGGAGCGCCAGCGATGACGGCTGGCGCTCCCCGGCACGGGGCCGGAGGAGGGCTGATGCACGAAAGCATTCGAGGTTTTGGGCTGGGCCTGCGGAGCGAGCACTATCGTGATTTCATCGCTTCCCCCCAGCGCGCAGACTGGCTCGAGATCATCACCGAGAACTATCTGGTTCCGGGAGGGAAGCCCCTCTACCATCTCGACCGCATCCGGCGCGACTATCCGATGGTGATGCACGGCGTGTCGCTGTCGGTCGGCGGCAGCGATCCCCTCGACCGTGCGTACCTGCAACAGGTGCGAGCGCTCGCCGACAGGATTCAGCCAGCCTGGGTATCGGACCACCTGTGCTGGACCGGCACGTCGTCAGTCAACCTGCACGACCTGCTGCCCCTGCCCTATACCGAGGCCTGCCTGCAGCACCTCGTGCCACGCGTCGAGCAGGTGCAGGAGATTCTGCGGCAGCCACTGGTACTCGAAAACGTCTCCAGTTACGTCCGCTACCGCGCCGACGAAATGTGCGAATGGGAATTCATTGCCGAACTGGTCAGGCGAAGCGGCTGCGAGTTGCTGCTCGACGTCAATAACGTTTACGTGAGCAGCGTCAATCATGGTTTCGCCGCGCAGACCTTCATCGACGCGATGTCACCGCTGGCGGTCCGCCAGATTCATCTCGCCGGCCATGCGGACCACGGGGATTACCTGGTCGATACGCACGACCAACCGGTCTGCGACGCCGTGTGGGATCTGTACGCCCATGCCGTCAGGCGGCTGGGCCAGGTGCCAACGATGATCGAGCGTGATGACGACATCCCGCCACTCGAATCGCTGCTCGTCGAGCTCGACAGGGCACGTGCCATCGCCGGCAGCGCTGGCGGCGATGCAAGGTGGGCCGCATGACCGCCACGGACGTCCTCGCCGAACTGCAGCAACGCTGCCAGCAGGCGATCCTCGACGGCGATCCACTGCCGGGGCTGTTCGTCGGCGAGGGCGCTGGCATCGCCGGCGGCTTCGACATCTATCTCAACGCCTACCGGGCACGGCTGACGGCTGCCCTGCGGGACAACTACCCGGTCCTGCTGCGGGCGATCGGCGATGACGCCTTCGCTGCGCTCGCGGGCGCCTACATCAATAGCCATCCGTCGAGCTTTCGCTCGATCCGCTGGTTCGGCGACTCGCTGGCCGGGTTTCTCGCTGCCTCTCCCGAACATCTGCCGCACCCTTCGCTGGTTGACTTGGCACGTATGGACTGGGCAACGCGATCCGCCTTCGACGCCGCCGACGCCGAACTGCTCGCCGCCGCCGACCTGGCGACGCTGCAGCCGGAAGACTGGGCACGGCGCTGTTTCAGGACGCTGCCGTCGCTGCGGGTGCTGCCGCTGGGCTGGCAGATCGAGCCGATCTGGAAGGCTCTCGACGCCGACCCGCTCGCCAGCAGCGACGAGCCGCAGTACCTGCAGCATGTGCTCCTGGTCTGGCGCCCGCGGCTCGAATGTCGCTGGCGATCGGCAGCCCCCCTGGAAGCGGGTGTCCTCGAGGCACTGTCGCAGGGGGCATCGTTCGCCGAGTGTTGCACGCTGATTGCCGATTCGGGTGACGCCGAACCGGCGCGAACCGCCGCCGGCTTCCTGCAGAACTGGATCGCCGAAGGGCTGCTGGCCCGAGATTGAGCAGGCGATGACGAGCGCGGGGCCGAGAGAAGGGGGTACGTGCTGCGCGAGCTGCGGTGCTCCCTTGGTGTGCGGGATGAAGGACGGATTGGCGGACTGCTGGTGCTTGCGGCTGCCACCGCTGGACGAGGCGCCGACGCCGGGGGCCGGTTGTTACTGCCGGCGTTGCCTCGAGCAGCGGCTCATGGCCCGCGACGAGCCAGCCGCTCCGGCAGCATGAGGATGGCCTCGCGGTTGCTCGACGAGAAACAGCGTGCGGCCGCCTCCCGCCACGGCAACCAGCAGTAGGCGAGATGCTCCCCGGGTGCCAGGGTGACGGGCACTGGCGTTCGCATCTGCAGCGAGAAGACGTGCTCGGTGTTGTAGCGCACCCCCGGTGCGTAGCGGTGGCGCCATTCGGCGAAGATCTCGTAGTGGTTGCTCAGTTGCCAGTCGCGCAGGTCGGCGGCGACGGCGACGATCCCTGTTTCCTCGCCGACCTCGCGCAGGGCTGTTGCCGGCAGTTGCTCGCCGGCTTCCTGACTGCCGGTGACCGATTGCCAGTAACCCGCGTGGGCGGCGCGTTCGAGCAGCAACACCTGCAGATCCGGAGTGTGTATGACGACCAGCACCGATACCGGTCGCTTGTAGCGGCTCATGCGGTCGTCGCGAAGATCGCCAGTCCTGCCGCCGGTACATCAAGGAAGATCCACATCGGGTAACCCTGCGAGCGCCATTCGGCGATGGCCTCGACGAAGACCTCCGTGAGCACCGCAAGAGCTGCCGGGTCGTGCGCGAGAAGGCCCTCGGCGTGAACGATGATCAGCACGTAGCCGGCGGCTTCGGCCCAGGAGAAATCGGTCAGGCAGTCCTTCAGCGCGTCGAGGTTGTGCCCGTACCAGTCAGGGAAGTCGAGATCGTGTCCGAGCCTGCCAAGCACCTCGTCGAGGCTCGAGCAGTCCTCGAGACTGACGTCGAAGCAGGCAAGGCCGGCCGACGCGGCAGCTCTCCTGATCGCCTCTGCGTCACGCAGAGGCAGATGGAAAACGCCGCTCGCGTCCGCGTCTTCGAGAGTGGCGAGCAACTCGTCGTGGCTCATGGCTGTTCGCGTATCCTGCTGAAAGTGAGATAGTGGTCGGCGGTATAGTAGTACTCGCCGGAACGGGCCACATCGCCACCGCGGCCACTGCCGGCGACGATGCGACGGGCACCCCGGTCACGCCGGCCCGGCGTCGGCACGGTGTACTCGCGGTAGTAACCGCGCGGCTGCAACGGCAAACGCTTCTCGAAATTGCCGAAAACACTGCCATCCTTGCGGGGATAGGGGAAGGGACCACCCTGGTGAATCAGCCGCAGGGTGTGTACAGCCTCCGGCGGCAGCTCGCTGACGGCAATGCTGCCGCTGCCGCGACTCTCGCGCCCCGCCGCCGCTCCGACGAGGCAGAAGCCGACGATCGCCAGCAGGAGCAGCCGGGCAACGGCAAGGATCTTGAGCATCGGTGCCTAACCCTTGCCGATCTCGACCTGCGTGTCGACCCTCTGGCGGAGGCGAATGTGCAGTTCGCGCAACTGCTTTTCGTCTACCGCGCTCGGCGCATCGGTCAGCAGGCACTGCGCCCTCTGCGTCTTCGGAAAGGCGATGACATCGCGAATCGACTCGGCGCCAGCCATCATCGCGACGATGCGGTCGAGTCCGAAAGCCAGACCGCCGTGCGGTGGCGCACCGTACTTCAGCGCATCGAGCAGGAAACCGAACTTCGCCTGCGCCTCGTCGTCGGCAATTCCGAGGGCCTTGAACACCTGTTCCTGGACCGCGGCGCGGTGAATCCGCACCGACCCCCCACCGAGTTCCGAACCGTTGAGTGCCAGATCATAGGCCTTGGCGAGGCAGCGCCCCGGGTCGCTGGCAAGCAAGTCGAGGTGCGCCTCCTTCGGACTGGTGAATGGGTGGTGGCAGGCACTCCAGCGGTGCGCCTCATCGTCGTACTCGAACATCGGGAAGTCGACGATCCAGACCGGCTCCCAGGCGTTTCCGTTCACGAAACCCTTCTCGTGACCGATGCGGACGCGCAGGGCACCGAGCGCGTCATCAACCACCTTGCGCCGATCGGCGCCAAAGAAGATCAGGTCGCCAGAGACCGCACCGGTACGTTCGACGATGGCCTGCAATGCCGCCGCATGCAGGTTCTTGACGATCGGCGACTGCAGACCGGCCTCGTTGAGCTGCGTGACATCATTGACCTTGATGTAGGCGAGTCCGCGGGCGCCATAGATGCCGACAAACTGCGTATAGGCGTCGATCTCGCCCCGCGTCAGGCTGGCCCCGCCCGGCACGCGCAGTGCCGCGATGCGGCCACCTTCGCTGTTGGCGACGCTGGCAAAGACCTTGAACGGCACGTCCCTGAGCACGTCCGCAACCTCGACCAGTTCGAGGGTCACGCGCAGATCGGGCTTGTCGGAGCCATAGCGCTGCATCGCTGCGGCGTGACTGAGACGTGGGAAAGGCCGTGGCAACTCGACCGCCATCACTTCGGCGAACACCGTCCGGATCAGCTCTTCCATCAGCTCGATGATCTCGCCCTCGTCCATGAACGACGTCTCGATATCGACCTGGGTGAACTCCGGCTGCCGGTCGGCACGCAGATCCTCGTCACGGAAGCACTTGGTGATCTGATAGTAGCGGTCGAATCCGGCAACCATCAGCAGCTGCTTGAAGAGCTGTGGCGACTGTGGCAGGGCGAAGAACTGACCGGGATGAACGCGCGACGGAACGAGATAGTCGCGCGCGCCTTCCGGGGTGCTTCTGGTCAGCATCGGCGTCTCGATGTCGATGAAGCCAGCATCGTCCAGGAAGCGGCGAAAGGCACGCGCCGTCCGGTAGCGCAGCTGCATGTTCTTCTGCATCTGCGGCCGCCGCAGATCGATGACCCGGTGCAGCAGACGGGTGTTCTCCGAGAGGTTCTCCTCGTCGAGCTGAAAGGGTGGCGTCAGCGACGGGTTGAGAACTTCCATCTCGTGACAGAGGATCTCGATCTCGCCGCTCGGGATGTTGGCGTTCACTGTGCCCGGCGGCCGGGCACGAACGCGGCCGCTGACGCGCAGGCAGAATTCGTTGCGCACCGACTCGGCGGTGCGGAACGTCTCCGCCCGATCCGGATCGCAGACGACCTGGGCAATGCCTTCGCGATCACGCAGGTCAACGAATATCACGCCGCCGTGGTCACGACGGCGGTGCGCCCAGCCACAAAGGGTGACCTCCTGGCCGATCAGCCGTGAGTCGACTTGTCCACAATAGTGAGTACGCATGCTCTGGTCCGTTTCAGCTGTTGCGGTTGATCATCAGGTCGTTCGCAGCACCGGCGACCCGTGGCCGCAGCGGCGGCGCCACGACGCCCATCGAGATGACGTACTTCAGCGCCGTGTCCACACTCATGTCCAATTCGACGACGTCGGCTTGCGGCAACATGAGGAAGAAGCCCGAAGTGGGATTCGGTGTCGTCGGCACGTAAACGCTGACGTAGTCGCCCGCCAGATGCTGCGCCACTTCACCGCCGGGCCGACCGGTGAGGAAGGCGATCGTCCACGCGCCACGGCGCGGGTACTCGATCAGCAGCGCCTTGCGGAAGGCGTTGCCCGATGAGGAAAAAAGAGTATCGGAAACCTGTTTGACGCTGTTGTAGATCGAATTGACCACCGGGATGCGTGCCAGCAATCTCTCCCACCAGACGACCAGCCACTGACCAATGAAGTTGGCAGCAAGAACGCCGGTCAGCAGGATGATCAGCAAGGTGAGGATCGCCCCGCTTCCCGGGATGTCGAAGCCGAGGACGCTGCGCGGGTGGATCGCGGCCGGCAACAGGTGGAGCGACTGGTCCATGGTGCTGATGATCATCGTCAGCACCCAGGCGGTGATCGCCAGCGGCACCCAGATCAACAAACCGGTGATGAAATAGCGCTTGATCAGTTGCCGGCGCACGTGCTTGCTCCGTCGGTGCTGCCGGCCGCTGCGGCGGGCTGCGCCGCCGCCTTGTTGCTGTCGGCAGCAGTTGCCCCCTCGCTGGCGGCAGGCGTCTCCTTGCTGCCGGCAGGCGTCTCCTTGCTCGATGGCGGCGGCGTCTTGCCGCCCTTGAAGTCGGTGACATACCAGCCGCTGCCCTTCAACTGAAAACCGGCAGCCGTCACCTGCTTGACGTAGGTGGCCTGGCCACACTGCGGACAGGTGTCGAGGGCCGGGTCGCTGAGTTTTTGCAGGTGATCGTTGGCAAAACCACAGGAAGCACAGCGATAGGCATAGATGGGCATGACTAACCTTCAGAAAGAACAGGAAAAACCGCGATTATACGCGATCGGGAGAGCGATCGAGCGCTACCCGGGCGGCGTCGGCGGTTCGGCGCGCTGTCGGCGGGGCGCCGCGGATCGGGCCGCTGCAGGCCCGCAGCCACAAGGCGCCGCGGCTGCCCGGCAGCTCGGCATGGTCTTCCGCCGCCGGCAGCTGGTGTTATCCTCTGCCTGCGGAAGTCGTCTGCCATGTCGAAGCAGGCAGGGGTCGAGGAGGCCCCGGTTCCGCACACGAGCCGGCACAGCGACTGGCATTGCGGACGATCAACGGCGCAGCGGCGGCAGCCGGCTGAAGCGTCGGGGCGATCGAGCCTGCCGCCTCGCGCGACCGGAAGTGGTCCCAGTCAGAGGAGGGTACTGGAATGAGCAAGAACAACAGCGCGGCAGCCGAGAATCCGGCCAGCCGCTTCCCCGTCATCCGCAACATCGAGGCCACAGCGATCCCTCGCTGGCTGGCCGCCGGTTGGCGCGACTGCCGCGCCGCCGGGCTGGCGAGCCTCTTCTACGGCTGCTGCTTCGCTGTTGCCGGCTGGCTGATGTATTTCGTCTTTGCCAAAGCGTATGCGCTGTTCGCCGGGCTGACCACGGGCTTCCTGCTGGTCGGGCCGTTCCTGGCGATCGGACTGTACGACCTCAGTCGTCGTATGGAACGTGGCGAGGCGCCGCGGCTGGCTCCGACGCTCGCGGCCTGGCGATCCAATCTGCCGAATGTCGGGCTCTTCGCCGCCCTGCTGACGATCGTCCTGCTGATCTGGGCACGCGCGTCGATGGTCGTCTTCGCGCTCTTCTTCACCGGCGGACTGCCCGGCTTTGCCGACGTCGTGCATGGCGTCCTGACTTTCGAGCAACCCGAGTTCTCTCTCGTCTACTTCGCCGTCGGCGGTTTCTTCGCCGCCTTCGTCTTCGCCATCGGCGCCATCTCGCTGCCACTGATGTTCGACCGCAAGACCGACGCCATCACCGCGGCGATCGCCAGCCTCGTCGTCTGCGGCCGCAACCCGGGGCCGATGCTGCTCTGGGCTGGCAGCATCGCCCTCGTGGTCGGCATCGGCTTTGCGACGCTCTTCATCGGCCTGATCATCGCCACCCCGCTGGTCGGCCACGCCACTTGGCACGCCTACCGCGAACTGGTCGCGGACGATGAATGCGCGAGCGCAACGACGCCATGACGCTGCCGGGCGGGCACGGCGATGGCTACCGCGTGGATCTCGGCGACGACGGACAGACGAGCCCTCAGTGCATGTGGCACGCACCCGGCCCATCCGGGTGTCCGCAGCTGCCGCAGGGGGCAGGCAGGTCACTGCGCCTGGCGGGTGATGCGCTGGCTGCGTTGAAGGCCGACAGCTTCTTGTGCAGGTCGGAACTGTTGCATTGGGGGCACTGCGGTGCGGGTGAAGACTGGCGTACCAGCTTCTCGAACTCCTGCCCGCAGGCAGCGCACGCATATTCGAAGATGGGCATGGTGTCGATACTCCCGATGATGCCGAAGCCGTGGCTTTCCCCGGCGTTGCCGCGTACCGGAGCAGAGTTCACATGCTATCAGTTTTTGCCCTGCCCGAGCGTTGCGCCCGGCCCCCCGGGAACCGTCGGGGGGCGCAGACGGGCAGTTCGACCAGGCCATGCCGGACCGGCAGATTCTCATTGAATCAATGACTCGGCGCGCTGCTGCGAGAGCGAGCGGAAACTGACCGACACCGCCGCTGAAGAACCACAACGTGCTTGACAGGCGCGCACGCGTTGCCGCAAAGTGCCCGCTGCGCCGCGCCCACGCCTCGGTCGCAGCGCCGTCGCACCACCGCTCTTGCCCAGGATGCCAGAAGAATGAAGATCAAGACGCTGCTCTGGAGTGGTTTCGCTGCCGTGTGTGGCGTCATGGCGGCGCTCGTCGTCACCGCCATGGTGCAACTGAGCCTGATCGACAAACATGTCGACAACATCGTCCGTGCCAGTCGCAACGAATCGCTCGCACGCGAGATCGCTGAGCAGGTCAACAGCATGCGCCGCTACCAGCTCAATGCACTGGTGGTGGCCGACGAAGAGCGCGACAAGGAGCTGGAGCGTGTGGCAACGACGGGCAGGGAGAGCGCCCGGCTCGCAGAGGAGCTCGAGAAGACACAGCGAAGCCCGGAAACCCGGCAGCTCGCTGGCCGCATGCGCGAGCTCAACGAGCGCTATTGGCAGAGCAACGAAGCAGTGAAGGCCCTCGCCCGGGAGGGCCGGATCGACGCCATGCGTGCCCTCATTCAGGGTGACGCGCGAACTCTGCAGCGAGAGGTGGCCGGCGAGAGCGAAACGTTCATCCGCCTTCAGCAGGAGCGAAAGACTCTGGCCGAACAAGCGGCAGCCGCGGCACAGACGCTGGCCGAAAGGCTGATGCTGACGCTGCTGGCGGTAGCGCTGGTGCTCGCTGCCGGCATCGCTTTCCTCGTTACCCGCCGGATAGCCGGACAGCTCGGCGGTGAGCCTGAGGTGGCGCGCGAGCTGGTCCAGCGCATCGCTGCCGGTGATCTCAGCCAGGACCTCGTGGTGCCGGCGAGCGACACGCAGAGCCTGATGGCGCACCAGCAGCAGATGCAGTCACGACTACGCGCAATGCTGCAGGCAGTCGCCGCGACCGTGCTCAGTACGCAGCAGGCGGCACAGTCGCTTGCGGGCTCCGCACAGCAGGTTGCCGCGGCTTCGCATGCAAGCAGCGATTCGGCGGCTTCGATGGCGGCGGTGGTCGAGGAAATGTCGGTCAGCATCAGCGAGGTGACCGATAACGCGCGCGCCGCACTGAAGACTGCGAGCGACGCTTCCAGACTGTCCGACAGCGGCGGCGAAGTGATCGAACAGGCGACGACCGAGATCAACCGGATCGCCGATACGGTGCGGCGGACGTCGCAGGCGATGCACGCGCTCGACGAGAGTTCGGCGAAGATCTCGACCGTCGTGCAGGTGATCAAGGAAGTGGCCGACCAGACCAATCTGCTGGCACTGAACGCGGCCATCGAAGCCGCGCGCGCGGGCGAATCGGGACGCGGCTTCGCCGTCGTCGCCGACGAAGTGCGCAAGCTCGCCGAACGTACCGGCAAGGCAACCAGCGAAATCAACGCCATGGTCATGCAGATCCAGCAGGAGACGCGCAACTCGCTGGATTCCATGGAAAGCGCGGTGCAGCAGGTTGATCGCGGAGTCGAACTGGCCGGCTCGGCAGGCGAGGCGATCCGCAGCATCAGGGGCAGTGTCGAGCAGGTGGTTGCGGCAGTCAGTGAAATCGGCAACGCGATCGCCGAGCAGTCGATCGCCAGCCAGGAGATCGCGCGCCGCGTTGAACAGGTGGCACAGTCCTCGGAAGAGAACAACGCGGCCGCCCAGCAGACTGCCGAGGCAGCCCATACGCTCAGGGGTCTGGCTGACGGACTGCGCGCGACGGTCGCCCAGTTCCGCACCTGAGTTCGCCCGTACTGCGGGCGCCGGCCGGATTGCTGATGTCGTCGCCGGCAGGACGCCGGCGGCGGCATGATGCAACGGCGTCACCCGGCAAGCAGCGGCAGGCCCCAGACGGCCCAGGCGGCGACGGCAGCCCATGCCGCCAGGGTTGCCGCCAGGTTGAAGCCGGCGTTGTTGTGGTGGAAGAGTTGCCAGTTCCAGTAGGCCACCGGCTCACCCGTCGCCGGCCAGAGCGGCACGAAGCGCCGTACCGTCGCGCAGTAGTGCTCGTAGGCAACGCCAAAGATCGGCCGCAGGTGCGCCTCCTCGCGCTGCACGCGCGCGTCCATGTACAGCCAGTAGAGAATGGTATAGGCGAGCAGAATCCAGCCGCTGGCGAGCAGCATGAGAAAGCCGAAGAGAATGAAGAAGCGACCGAGGTACATCGGGTTGCGCACCATCGTGTATGGACCGCGTGCGGTGAGCGTCGAGTTCTTGTCGAGTGAGGCGAAGCACCAGAGCTGGATGAATTCGCCGAACATCGAGACGGCGAAGCCCGGCAGCAGCCAGTCGCTGCGCACAAACTGCGCGACGACGATCATGCCGAGGATGACGATCGGGGCCCGCATGCGTACCAGAAAGCGGCGCAAACCGGGATGATGGAAAAGTCCGTTCGAGGTTTCCTTCATTCTCTACCTTTCATGAGCCGGATCCGGGCCGGTTGGCACCTCGTCGCTTGCTCAAGCCAAAATAACCGCGCGGCACCCACAATCTGCGGAAACGATTGCTGCGTTCGAAGCGGGCGCGCCGCTCGCCGTCCATCGCCTGCGGTTGCCACGCGGCCCACTTCTTGTACACGCCGCTCATGTCCATGTCTTCGAGCAGTCGGCGCAGGCCGGACGGCATCCACGTCGTCGACAGGCTCGCCTGGAAATCGATGATGCCCGGATTTCCGTCGGGCAGCATCAGCACATTGCCGGCGCCGCGCGTGTCGAGATGGACGACTCCGCGCGCATGGACGGCCTCGAGCAAGCCCTCGAGGCGCTCGAGATAGCCCGGCGTGATCAGTGTGCGGTCAATCTTCGCCAGGCTGCGGCCGGGAACGAAACGTGCTGCGATGGCATGTGCATCGACCCTGAAGGCATCGCCCGGTGTGCCGGCGATTCCCTGCAGGCGCTGCAGGGCCCGCAGTTCGCGCCGCAGCAGCAAGCGGCCGACAGTGTTGCGCACCCACCACGAGCGACTCGAGAAGTCCTTCAGCGTCCACTCCTCGCCCTCAAGCGACACCCGCTCGACGCGCGCGTTGGCCCAGCGGCCATCACGCAGCAGGGTACGTTCGGCCCGGATCAGGTCGGCTCGGGCGAAGGCGGGGGCGGTGGCAGGAGTTGGGCTGGTCATGGGTTGTGGCGATGCCCGTCTGGGCATCGCCGGGTCGATCTGGCGAATGGGACATGCGGGAGCCGGTTCGCACACCGCCGCGTTACGCGGGATGTGTTGACAGAAGCGCCCGATTATCCCGAATCTGGTCGGCTGCAGTCAAACGGGAAGCAGTCGGAGGACGATCCGGGAGTCTGGTAGCCGGCCTCCGGCGACGTTCCGGCGAAGACGACGACCGCGGGTGTTGCCGGCCCAACAACCGGCAACTGGCCCTACAATCGCGACTTCGCCCATTTCGCCACTGCGACAGTCCCGAACCCATGTTCCGCACACTCAAAACCCCCGCCCTTTGGGGAGTCACCCTGGCGGCCGCAGGCATCCTGATGGTCACCATGGGGGCACGGCAGTCGCTGGGGCTTTTCGTCTCCCCGCTGAACACCGCGACCGGTCTCGGAGTGGCGTCGATCAGCCTGGCGCTGGCTGTTGGTCAGTTCACCTGGGGCGCCGTCCAGCCACTCGCGGGCGCCGCCGCCGACCGTTTCGGACCCGGCCGGGTGCTCCTCTGGGGCTTGCTGCTGCTCGCGCTGGGGAGCGCGATCACTCCCTTCATGAACAGCACCTGGGGTCTGATCGTTTCCCTCGGCCTGCTCTCGGCCATCGGTGCCGGCGCCGGCAGCTTCTCGGTGCTCATCGGTGCGTCGAGTCAGCGCCTGCCGCTCGAGGCGCGTGCGGCGGCCTCGGGAGTGATCAACGCCGGCGGCTCCTTCGGGCAATTCGTCTTCGCCCCGCTCCTGCAGGCCCTGATTCAGCTCCTTGGCTGGATGGGTGCCATGTGGTCACTGGCGGTGATGGTCCTGGCGGCGCTACCCCTGGTGCGGACGGTGTCACGACCGATCGCGCTGCCACCGGCCCGGGGCGCGGGTGAGGCGGGACTCTGGCGCAGCGTCCAAGACGCTATGGCCGACCGCAGCTACCAGTTCCTCAACCTCGGTTTCTTCACCTGCGGCTTCCACATCGCCTTCCTCGTCACCCATCTGCCCGGCGAGGTCGAGCTTTGCGGTCTGCCGACAGCCGTCGGCAGCTGGGCGCTGGCGATCATCGGGCTGTCGAACATTTTCGGCAGCCTTTACGCCGGCGCGTGCGTCGCCCGCTACCGCAGCAAGCACATTCTCTTCTGGATGTATGCATCGCGGGCAGCGATGGTCGCGCTCTACCTGATCGCACCCAGGACCGAACTCACCTTCTATGTCTTCGCCGCCGGCCTCGGCTTCACCTGGCTGGCAACGGTGCCACCGACCGCCGCCATCGTCAGCAAGCTTTTCGGCATCCGCTACCTGGGAACGTTGTTCGGGATGAGCCTGTTGGCACACCAGATCGGCGCATTCTTCGGAGCCTACCTTGGCGGAGTTGCGCTGACACGGTTCGGCGACTACTCGTGGATGTGGTACGCCGACATGGCTCTTGCAGCGGCGGCGGCCTTCGCCAACCTGCCAATCCGGGAAGCGGCGCCGGCCCGGCAGGCGGCGTGACGAGCGATGGCAGTGTCTGCAGTGAATCATCTCGGGCAGCCGGTCGGTGAGAAGGTTGCGGATTGGCAGCCGCCGTGCCATCCCCCGTGGCAGGTGCTCGAGGGGAAGCGCGTTCGCCTTGAGCCACTGCTTGCCGCACGGCATGCCGCCAGTCTGCATGCCGCCAACCTGCTCGACGCGACTGGCCGCAACTGGACGTACCTGCCCTACGGCCCCTTCGATCGGCTTGACGCGTTCGTGGCATGGATCGACACCAGTTGTCGCGGCACCGACCCGCTGTTCTACGCCATCGTCGACCGGAAATCCGGTGCCGCGCTCGGCGTTGCGAGTTACCTGCGGATCGCGCCTGCCAGCGGCTCGATCGAGGTCGGCCACATCAATTTCTCTCCTCTTCTGCAGCGCACCTTCGGCGCCACCGAAGCGATGTACCTGTTGATGCAGCATGCCTTTGCACTGGGCTACCGGCGTTACGAGTGGAAGTGCGACGCCCTCAACGTGGCTTCGCGGAGTGCGGCGCTGCGCCTCGGACTGTCGTTCGAGGGCGTCTTCCGCCAAGCAACGGTGGTCAGGGGCCGCAACCGAGACACGGCCTGGTATGCGGCGATCGATCGCGAGTGGCCGGCACTGGCAGCGGCTTTTTCGCGCTGGCTGGACGACCGCAATTTCGACGCCGATCGAAGGCAGCGCCTGCCGCTGTCGGAACTGACGCGACAGGCTCTCGACCGCGCGCACTACGGAACCGCGAACGGCGAAGCGAGCTCGGAGTGAGGCGATGGCGGGTCGGCAGTGCTGCCGTGACTGCTGTTTGGGCACCCCGGCAGCCTCGCGTTGCCCGACGGCTGGCCTGGTGCGCTCAGCGCTGGCGCTCAGGCTGTCGGGTTCTGCTCGGCACGCTGGCCGCGGACTGTCGGGACAAGGCGATACGATTTCACAAGGCAAACGATGGCACCCGCAGCGCGGGTTGAGGAGGCGGACTTTCTCGTCATCGGCGGCGGCATTGCCGGCGCCTCGGTCGCCTGGCACCTCGCGCGGCACGGCCGTGTGACGCTGCTCGAGCGCGAATCGCAGCCCGGCTACCACTCGACTGGCCGCTCGGCAGCCATCTTTGCCGAGAGTTACGGGCCAGCGCAGGTACGTGCCCTGACGCGAGCCAGTCGCTCCTTCCTCGAGACACCGCCAGCAGGCTTCGCCGCCGCTCCGTTGCTCACCCCACGAGGAGCGCTCTTCGTTGCCTGCCGTGGCCAGGAGGCTCTGCTGCAACAGACCTGGCAGAGCCTGCACGCGGCGGCGAGCGGCGATGTCGAGCAACTTGGCGCGTCGCAGGTGTGCGCCATGGTGCCGGTCCTCCGCCCGGAGGTGATCATCGGCGGCGTCTACGATCCGGCAGCAGCCGACATCGACGTCCATTCCCTGCACTCCGGATATCTGCGTGGCCTGCGGCAGAACGGCGGCAGCGTCGTGTGCGACGCCGCGGTCACCGCCCTCCACCATGTCGCCGGCCGCTGGCGGCTCAGTGCCGGCGACCTCGATTACGTCGCACCGACGGTAGTCAACGCCGCCGGCGCCTGGGCGGACACGATCGGCGAACTGGCTGGAGTCGCCGCCATCGGTCTGCAGCCGAAGCGCCGCTCCGTCTTCATCTTCGCACCGCCGGCAGAGCTTGCGAGCGGCCACTGGCCGCTGACCATTGGCGTTGCCGAAGACTGGTACTTCAAGCCGGAAGCGGGGATGTTGCTGGCCTCGCCAGCCAACGCCGACGCCGTCGAGCCGCACGACGTGCGACCCGAGGAACTCGACATTGCAACGGGCATCCACCGGCTGTCGCAGGTGAGCACCCTGAGCATCCGCCGTCCAACCCACACCTGGGCCGGGCTACGCTCCTTCGTCAGCGATGGTGGGCTCGTCGGAGGCTTCGATGCGGCGGCCGCCGGCTTCTTCTGGCTGGCTGCGCAAGGTGGTTACGGGATACAGACCGCACCGGCAATGGCCGAAGGCTGCGCCGCGCTGGCGCGTGGCCTGCCCCTGCCGGCGCGGATTGTCGCGCATGGGCTTACGCCCGACATGCTCGGACCGACCCGCCTCCGGGCTTGATGGGCGACAGCCTGCCGCAGTTCCGCGCGTCGACACGCAACCGGCCGAGCCAGTCGGTCCCACTGCCCGCTCCGCGGCGCGCCGGCTTCAGCTTTGGCGCGCCCGCGTCATCTCGCGCTTGCCCGGCGGACCGGGCAGCCTCTCCACCGTCAGACCGACTGAGCGCAGATGTCGGCGGACCTCGCCCTTGGCACTGTAGGTGACGAGCACGGCGCCGGAACTCATGCAGCCCGCCAGTCTGGCGAAGACCTCGCTGGTCCACAGCTCCGGCTGGACGTCCGGCGAAAAGGCATCGTGGTAGACGAGGTCGTAGCGGCCCTGCGGTTTGAACTGGTCGAAGCGGCTGTGGAGTTTCTGCAACGTGAAATGGTCATCGAGCCGTTGCCCGCTTCCCCAGGCACAGCGATGCATGGCGTCGAAAAGGGCACGCGCCTTCGTCGATGACAGATGCTCGGGGTGGTTCAAACGCGCAACCAGCCCGTCTTCCAGCGGGTACGGCTCGATTGCCGTATAGACTAGCGGCAGCCCGCGAGAGCGACTGCGTTCCCAGGTCAGGAGGGCGTTGAGACCGGTGCCAAAGCCGATTTCCAGCACGTGCAGCATCGGCCGCGGCAACTCCGCCGCCACCTCATAGCCATTGCCAATGAAGACATGCAGCGACTCCAGCAGCGCCCCGTGCGACGAGTGGTAGTGTTCGCCGATCGCCGGCAGGTAGAGCGAATGTGAGCCATCGGCCGTCGCCACCAGCCGCCTCTCGGCAAAGCGTGCCTCAGGCATGCGGCAACCCGCAGCGGCCAAGCAAAAGCCCTCGCCACGTTGAGGGGGGAGGGCTTTTGTGGTTTTGGCGAGCCTGGCGGTGACCTACTTTCACACATGAGGTATGCACTATCATCGGCGTTCCTTCGTTTCA
>DDUX01000090.1 GCA_002345025.1 Candidatus Accumulibacter iunctus
CCCGATTCCGCTTGCTGCGCCGGTGATCACGGCCGTCCGGCCGGCAAAGTCCTTCATGTCGCGTTTCCGTCCCCGGTCCTCGCCACAAGCGGCGACATACTCGCGAGTATGTTAGTGCCATCCAAGAGGGATGCAAGGCGGAATTGTGCCTCCGGTGAGCGTGGAGGGCAGCCCAGCCGGTCCAAGCGCGGCGCGCAAGAACGCTGGCCATGTCGGCGGCAAATGCGGAGATGCTTTTGCTGGGAGCGAAAACGCACCGTGCCTGACGGCGGCGCCCGAAGACCTGTCGCCGCGTCCGCCGGGATCAGCGCTGTGTCAGCTCGTTCAGTCTCTCGAAGTTGAGGATCCGTACGCCGTCCGGCACGTTCAGCAGGGTCTTTTCCTTGAAGAACTTGGAAAAGGTGCGGCTGACGGTCTCGATGGTCAGGCCAAGGTAATCGGCGATGTCCTGCCGGCTCATCGGCAGCGGCACGGTGGGCGACAGGTGGTGAATGGCGGCAAACCGCTTGCGCAGGGCCAGCAGGAATACCGCGACGCGCTCCTCGGCGCTGCGCCTGCCAAGCACCACGAGCTGGTCCTGCGCGATCATCAGCTCGTTCGAGGCGATCTCGTGCAGGCGACGCAGCAGATGCGGCTTCTCGTCAAGCTGCTGCGAGAATCGGGTGCGCTGGAAACGGCACACGCGCACGTCGTCGACGGCATCTGCCGAAAAGCTGAAACGATCCGAGAGGCTCAGCCCCAGGAAGTCGCCGGGAAGAGCAAACCCGATGATCTGGCGCCGGCCATCCGGCAGGAGCTTGTAGAGCCGTGCCATGCCCTCGGTGACATTGAAGACGTTTGTCGCCTCGTCGCCCTGGCTGAACAGCGTGGTCTTGGCCGGTACGCAGCGCGGATCGACAATGGTGGCCAGGCTGTGCAGCTCCTCGTCGCTCAATGCGTTGCAGACGCTCAGGAAACGAGCGCGGCAATGCTGACAGTCCACCTGCAGTTCAGAACCTGCACAGGGCGGATGCCTCTGCAATGCGCCTGCCGTCACCATGCTGACTCCCTCTTTACCGGTCTGTCCGGCTGCATATGCCCACCTTGTTTGACTCAGGTCAATGAGCGTGTGGCGCGCGCATGGGAGCGATGCCGCTCTTTCGAGTTGGGGGACTGCGCCTTATGGAGGGAGCGTTCGAGGCGCGGCCAATCTGCCGGCACTCACTGGCGGCCGCCGTCGCTGTTTTGCGGCTTGGCGTTCCCGATGCCTCCGTGCAGGCGTGCAAGGCGTTGTGCCAGCGCGATCGCCGCGGCGGTCCCAAGCCGGGCGCCCTGATGGGTGTCTTTGATCGGCGCGACTATGTCCACGCGGTGTTCCGGGCACGCATGGAACCGGTGTTGCAGGGCGGGAGTCGGTTGAAAATCTATGACCTTGTGCTGTCAGATGCGATTGCCGCGCTCTTTGTCTCCGCCATTGTCGACGCCCTCGAAGGGTATGCACGCGCGATGGGGTGCGATCACCTGACCGTCGCCGCGCCGCAAGGCAACGAGTTCAACAGCGTTCCCCTGCCCAGTGTGCTGGAGTCGCGCGGGTTTGGCCATCACGGCTTGCTGATGGGGCGTCGGCTCTAGCATGGGCCCCATATTTTAGACTCTGCTGATGGATGTGACGATTTGTCTCGGACACGGCGCCGGCCCGGCGGGCGAACAAGGGCCGCTACCCAACGCCTTGAATATGCAGGCTAACCGTTCCTGAGCCGCGCGCCGGAGCACGCGGTGCGCGGCCCGTGCGTCGTCCTGACGCGTGGCTGGAACGATCAGACCGAAGTTCAAGCCGCGGCCAGGCAGCCGGTTGATTTGTGTCAAGGAGTGCCAAGGCCCGTGCGGGCAGAAGGGCATGATGAGACTCTAGCGGCATCGGGCGTATTCCAACCTGGGGAAAGAAAATGGCTCCAACAATGACGGGTCGAAAGACCCTGGGGGCGGGAGAGGGCAGTCTGGCTGTCTTCTTCGCCCTTTTTGCGCTTCTGTGGCTTTTCATAGCCTCGAAGACGACCGATGCGGCCTATGCGTTTCACGCGTGGCTGTTCGTGCTCGGCAGTATCGTGGCGGTGGTCGCGATCTTCAAGCGCTACATGGCGCGTCCGGCCGAGGCCCCTCCGCAGGAGATCGACGGTCTGCCGAACTACAACTTCGGCCCGATCAAGTTTGCCTCCGTCATGGCCATGTTCTGGGGCATCGCGGGTTTCCTGGTCGGTGACATCATCGCCTGGCAGCTGGCCTTCCCGGCGTTGAACTTCGACCTGCCTTGGACAAACTTTGGGCGCCTGCGTCCGCTGCATACCTCGGCGGTGATCTTCGCCTTCGGCGGCAACGTGCTTCTGGCGACGTCGTTCTACGTGGTGCAACGCACCTGCCGCGCGCGACTGGCTGGCGACCTTTCGCCCTGGTTCGTGGTGCTGGGCTACAACTTCTTCATCCTGGTGGCCGGCACGGGCTATCTGCTCGGCATCACGCAGGGCAAGGAGTACGCCGAGCCCGAATGGTATGCGGACCTGTGGCTGACCGTCGTCTGGGTGGTCTACTTCCTGGTGTTCGTGCTGACGGTCGCCAAGCGCAAGGAACCGCACATCTTCGTGGCGAACTGGTTCTACATCGCCTTCATCCTGACGATCGCCGTGCTGCATCTGGGCAACAACGCCACGGTGCCGGTGTCGATCTTCTCGCCCAAGAGCGTGATCGTCTGGTCGGGCGTGCAGGATGCGATGTTCCAGTGGTGGTACGGCCACAACGCGGTGGGCTTCTTCCTGACCGCCGGCTTCCTGGGGATCATGTACTACTACATCCCGAAGCAGGCCGAGCGCCCGGTGTACTCGTACCGGCTGTCCATCGTGCACTTCTGGGCCCTGATCTTCACGTACATGTGGGCCGGTCCGCACCACCTGCACTACACGGCGCTGCCGGACTGGGCGCAGAGCATCGGCATGCTCTTCTCGCTGGTGCTCCTCGCGCCGAGCTGGGGCGGCATGATCAACGGCATCATGACGCTGTCGGGCGCCTGGCACAAGCTGCGTGACGACCCGATCCTGAAGTTCCTGATCGTCTCGCTGTCGTTCTACGGCATGTCGACCTTCGAAGGCCCGATGATGGCGATCAAGACGGTCAATGCGCTGTCGCACTACACCGACTGGACCGTCGGACACGTGCACTCGGGTGCTCTCGGCTGGGTGGCGATGATCTCCATCGGTTCGATCTACTACCTGATCCCGCGGTTGTTCGGCAAGAGCGAGATGTTCAGCGTCAAGCTGATCACCGTCCACTTCTGGGTGGCGACGATCGGCGTCGTCCTCTACATCGCGTCGATGTGGATCTCGGGCGTGATGCAGGGCCTCATGTGGCGCGCGGTCAATGCCGACGGCACGCTCACCTACAGCTTCGTCGAATCGGTCAAGGCCTCGTATCCCTTCTGGGCGATCCGTTTCCTGGGTGGCGTCCTGTTCCTGGCCGGCATGCTCGTGATGGCATACAACATGTTGAAGACGATCGCTGGCGGGCGGTCGGTCGATGACGCACGCGTCCTGGTGCCTGCCGCCCACCACGCCTGACAAGGAAGAAGCGATGAAGATCACGCAAGATGCAATCGAACGCAGCGTTCCGTTGATGATCGTGCTGACCCTGTTGGTGGTCAGCGTCGGTGGCCTGGTGGAAATCGTTCCACTGTTCTTCCAGAAGTCCACCACCCAACCGGTGACCGGGCTGAAGCCCTACGATCCGGTCCGCCTGACCGGCCGCGACGTCTACATCCGCGAAGGCTGTTTTCTCTGCCATTCGCAGATGATCCGTCCGTTCCGTGCCGAGACCGAACGCTACGGGCATTATTCGGTCGCCGGCGAGTTCGTTTACGACCACCCGTTCCAGTGGGGTTCGAAGCGGACCGGTCCCGATCTGGCCCGAGTCGGCGGACGTTACTCCGACGAGTGGCACCGGGTGCACCTGATCAATCCGCGGGATGTGGTTCCCGAGTCCAACATGCCTGCCTTTGCCTTCCTCGAGAAGGCGCCGGCCGACGCCAGCACCATCGAGGCGAAGATGCAGGCCCTGCGCAGGGTTGGCGTTCCCTATACCGACGAGGAGATCGCCGGCGCGAAGAAGCAGCTTGAAGGCAAGAGCGAACTCGACGCCCTCATCGCCTACCTGCAGGGGATGGGCCTGGAACTGAAGAACGTCAGGTAAGCGCATGGAAATCAACGATCTGCGATCCATCGTCACCGTCGTTTCCCTGCTGACCTTCCTCGGGATCGTCTGGTGGGCCTACGGCGTCAAGGGCAACAAGAAGCGCTTCGAAGAAGCAGCGATGCTGCCATTCACCGATGAGGAAGCGGATCGGGCCGAACTTGGCCAGGATCGCAACGGACAAAGGAAAGCATCATGAACGATTTTGTGAATCAGTTTTGGAACTGGTATGTCATTCTGCTCGTGCTGGTGAGCATCATCGCCTGCGGCGTGCTGCTGTGGACACAGAGTCTGCCGCCGCCAGCCAAGCTCGATACGACCGGCCACGTCTGGGACGAGACCCTCGAGGAGTACAACAACCCGCTGCCGAAGTGGTGGATGTGGCTCTTCTATATCACGGTGATCTTTTCGCTGGTCTACAGCTTCCTCTACCCGACACTCGGCAGCTTCCAGGGAATCCTTGGCTGGTCGTCGAGTGGCCAGTGGGCAAGGGAAATGGCGAAGTTCGACGAGCAGACCAGGCCGCTCTACAGCAAGTACATGCAGACCGATCTCAAGGCTCTGGCGGGCGACAACGCCGCGATGGAGACCGGCAAGCGGCTGTACCTGACCTATTGCGTTCAGTGTCACGGTGCCGACGCCAAGGGCTCGAAGGGTTTCCCGAACCTGGCGGACAGCGAGTGGCAGTGGGGTGGCGAACCGGCACAGATCGTCGAGACGATCGCCGTGGGGCGCAATGGCGTCATGCCACCACATGCCCAGCTCGGTGCCGATACGATCAAGGATCTGGCGCACTATGTCCGCTCGCTTTCGGGCCTGCCCGCTGATTCCTTGCGCGCAAGCAAGGGGCAGGAGGCGTTCAACAGCGCCGGATGTTCCGGCTGCCACGGCGCGGATGGCAAGGGCATGCAGGCGCTCGGGGCACCCAATCTGACCGACAAGGTCTGGCTCTACGGTAGTTCCGAGGCGACGATCATCGAGACCATCACCAAGGGCCGCAACAACCAGATGCCGGCGTGGAAGGAGTTCCTCGGGGACGAGAAGGTGCACGTGCTGGCAGCTTACGTCCTCAGCCTGGGCCCGGCCGCAGGCGGCAAGTAGTCGTCGGCGTCGTCGGCGTGCCTGAAGAACGGAGCGGGATTGCCGCTCCGTTCTTGCATTACCGGAACGACGATGCCGCACAAGCCTGTCGCTCCGGTCGATGCGGCCGGTGCGTCAGTGTCCAGGCCTTCTCCGACCGTTGCTCACGGCGGTTGCCGATGTGCCGCTGACTGATTCAGATCAAGTTCCCTCTCGAGCCAGAAGCTAATATTAGAGTTTGGTGTAATTCTTAAGTGGATCGGAGCTGAGATCATGGACCAGGCGGCCGGCAGCAAGGCCAGGACAATCCCCATCAACGTTGACGGGCTGTATGAGAAGCATCGCACCGTCTACGCCCGCAGCACCACGGGGATCTTCAACAACTGGCGCTGGGCGATGGTCTTCATCACGCAGGCGCTCTTTTACGGGCTCTGCTGGCTTGAATGGGGCGGCCGTCAGGCGGTCCTCTTTCATATCGAGGAGCGCCGGTTCTATATCTTCGGCATGGTCTTCTGGCCGCAGGACGTGATCTACCTGGCGATTCTGCTGGTGATTTCCGCTTATGCCCTGTTCCTTGTCACCGCCGTCGGCGGCCGCCTGTTTTGCGGTTACGCCTGCCCGCAGACGGTGTATACGGAAATCCTGATGTGGATCGAGCGCAGGATCGAAGGCGAGCGACCGGCGCGAATGAAGCTTGACGCGCAGCCGATGAATCCGCGCAAGTTCCGCCTCAAGTTGACCAAGCACAGTCTGTGGCTGCTGATCGCGCTATGGACCGGGATCACCTTCGTCGGCTACTTCACGCCGATCAAGGAACTGCTGCCGGCGATCGCCGTGTTTGCCCTTGGGCCGTGGGAGACCTTCTGGATCTTGTTCTACGCCGCCTTTCTCTACATGATGGCGGGCTTCATGCGGGAGCAGGTGTGCAAGTACATGTGTCCCTATGCACGCTTCCAGGGGGTGATGTTCGACCCCGACACGCTGATCATCAGCTATGACCCCGAGCGCGGCGAGCCGCGGGGTGCGCGCCGGAAAGGTGCGGCCGCGAAAGCGGCAACTCTCGGCGACTGCGTGGATTGCAGCATTTGCGTGCAGGTCTGTCCGACCGGAATCGACATCCGCAATGGCCTGCAACTCGAGTGCATCGCGTGTGCCGCCTGCATCGACGCCTGCGACCAGGTGATGGACAAGGTCGGCTCGCCGCGCGGCCTGATCCGCTACTCGACCGAAAACGCCCTGGCGCAGCACTACACGGCGCGGCAGATGGCGGCACACCTATTGCGACCGCGAACGCTGCTGTACGCCAGCATCCTGTTGGCGATCATCCTGGCGACTGCCTGGAGTCTCGGGCATCGTGTGCCGCTGAAGGTTGATGTGCTGCGTGACCGCTCGACCCTCTCGCGCGAGGCGGACGATGGGCGCACCGAGAACGTGTTCAGCCTGCATATCTCGAATACCGACGACGCTGCGCACCGCTACGCGGTCAGTGTCAGCGGGTTGGAGGGAATCGATATCGTCGGCGACCGGAGCGTCGAGGTCCCGGCTGCGTCGTCGACGACCTTCCTTCTGTCGGCGCGCGCAGACCCGGGCGTTGGCAAGAAGGGGTCGAACGTCATCCACTTCGAGATTCGCGCCGACGATGATCCGGACATCGCCGTGCGCGAGAAGACGAGTTTCTTTCAGCCATGAGCAGGGCCACCAACTCCTCGGCAACGCCGTGGTATCGGGAACCGTGGCCATGGCTGCTGATGCTCGGACCATTGGTCGTCGTCATTGCCGGTCTGGTTACCGCCTATCTGGCGGTGGTCAGCAACGATGGGCTGGTCGTTGATGATTACTACAAGGAGGGGCTGGGGATCAACCAGCGCACGGCGCGCGATCAGCGCGCCGCCGACCTGGGGATCGCAGCCGAAGTGCTGCTGGGCGGAAGCGGTGAGCGGATTCGTGTGCTGCTGCAGGCGAACGAGGGCCTTCGCTCGCCCGACTCGCTGACCCTGCGCATCGCCCATCCGACGCGTCCGGGTCTGGATCAGAACCTGCTGCTGCGGGCCGAGGGCGGCCGCGTCTATGGTGCTACGCTGCGGCCCCTGCAGGGGCGCTGGCATGTCATCCTTGAAGACGAGCGGCAGGAGTGGCGTCTGACCGGTGACTGGATCGCCGAGCCAGACGTGGTTTTGCGGTTGCAGGCTGTGCGCCCGGCGAAGGCCGCGGCGCAGGCCAATTGAGAGAGGAGCTTGGAGATGGCTTGGGAGCTGCTGTTTTCGACTGATTATGGTCTGTTCAGCTTGTTCGTGATTGCCTTCGTGATCGGTATGTCGTTCTGGTTCGCTCGCTTCTTCAGCAAGAAGATGCGTGAGGACCAGGCACAGAGCGGCAGGTAGCCGGGAAAGACCGCTATCTGACGCTGTCCGGCAGCGCGCGCGGCAGGGCGCGTGGACGACGTCAGCAGGGCAGGTCGTCTGGCTGGAGCGGCGATGATCGCGACCGCCGGCGTGCTGACGTCGCGCTGGCGAGCGTCTGTCAGCGCTGCTGGCGTCCGGCGGCTGCGGGGAGCATTGACATGAAACCTGCGCTGCTCGGTCGCGCCCGCGGCCATGGCTGACTCGGCACGCCGACGCCTTTGGCTGGCGCTGCTGGCTTCGCTGCTGGCGCACGCAGCCCTGCTGGCGCCAGCATATCGTTTGCCGCAGCGGCCGCCGGGGATGGCCGTGCAGCCGGTCGTGGCCATGATCGCTTACCGGTCGCCGGTGCCGGGCGAGGTCGATGCCGCGACCGCAGCCACCCCGGCGTCGGTGGAGTCCCGCCGGCGACCAGTGCGCGAACGGCAGACGACGGCCGCTGCGGCATCACCACGCCTGACGACGCCCGCGCGACCGGTCATCGAGCAGTCGGCGGCGCCGCGGTCGGACGATTTGCCACCCATGCAACCCCGCCCATCGCGATCGCCGCCCCCCGAGCCTCTGTCGGCGAGTGGAGTGACCGCCTCTGGCGCCACTGCCGTGGCGCAGGAAGTCCCTGTCGGAGACTCGAGGGCGGGTGCGGCGACGCCGGCTGCAGGAATCAGCGCCGACGATCTGCGGCACTACCGGATCGAACTGGCGATCGCCTCGCGTCGCTTCAAGCGCTATCCGGCCTTGGCACGCGAGCGTGGCTGGCAGGGGCGGGTCGAGGTGGCCGTCAGTGTCAGCGCCTGGCAGCCACGTCCGCAGTTCTCGCTCGCTCGCTCGAGCGGCCACGCCGCGCTCGACCGGCAGGCGGTTGCGATGCTCGAGCAGGCTTCGGCAGAAACGGCGCTGCCTGCAGGGCTCAGGGGGCGCGAGTTTCGCATCCTGCTGCCGGTTGAATTCACGCTCGACGATGCTCGCTGAACTGCCCGGAGCGACGCAGGATGCAGTCCTCGTGCAGCAGGAACCGGCCCCTTCGGCGATCGGCAAAGTAGGCCTGCAGACACAGGGTGACGCTCTGGAAGGCGAGCGACTGCCACGGCAGGGCTTCTTCGGAAAACAGCGCGGTTTCGAGGGTTTCGAGGCCGGCGGCGAAGCCGGTGTCGAGCAGGCGGGCGCGGTAGAAGAGGTGCACCTGATTGATGTGCGGCACATTGACGAGCGAGAACAGTTGCTGGATCTCGACCCGTGCGCAGGCTTCCTCGAGGGTTTCGCGGATCGCCGCCTGGGCTGTGGACTCGCCGTTCTCCATGAAGCCGGCCGGCAGGGTCCATAGGCCGTAGCGTGGCTCGATCGATCGGCGGCAGAGGAGGATCCGATCGTGCCACTCGGCAATGCAGCCAACCACCAGCTTCGGATTCTGGTAATGAATCGTTCCGCACTGCGGGCAGACGTGCCGCGGCAGGCTATCGCCGTCTGGGATCGCCAGTTCGACCGTGCCGCCGCATTCACTGCAAAACTTCATTCGTCCGTCTGCCTCGGGGGTTCGCTGCCACGCGGCAAGTTTATACGATCTGACCGTAGCATGGCGTACCGGCTCCGTCCGCAAGCGCTGCCGGCGGAGCCGGGCTGCCGGACAGCACGCCGGGGGCGAATTCGGGGACGATTGGCCGATGCCGATGCGGTGCAATGTGGCTACAATGCGCGACTATGGTCGGGTTCGAGCAGCCGGACCGTTGGGACGCCGTATCACAGGGGGGGCGCATGTTTCTGATTGTTGGCTATGTGATCATTCTGGCGTCGGCGCTGGGAACCTATGCGGTTCACGGCAGCCTGGCCGCGTTGTGGGTGCCGCTCGAGTACGTGGCGATCGTCGGCCTGACGATTGGCGGTTTCGTTGCTTCCAACGACCTCAAGATCATCAAGCTGACCATCGGTGCGCTGCCCGGCATCTTCAAGGGCTCCAAGTTTACCCGGGCGCTCTACATCGACCTGTTGGCGATGCTCTTCGAGGTTCTTGCGAAGGTACGCAAGGAGGGGCTGATGTCGATCGAGAACGACGTCGAGAACCCGAAAGAGAGCCCGATCTTCAGCAAGTACCCCGCACTGTCGGGTGACCACCACGTGATCGAGTTCATCACCGATTATCTGCGGATGATGGTCGGCGGCAACCTCAATGCAATCGAGATCGAGAGCCTGATGGACATCGAAATCGAAACGCATCACCACGAGGTGGAAACCCCGGGTCACGTGGTCTCGAAAGTGGGCGATGCCGTGCCCGCCTTCGGTATCGTCGTCGCCGTGATGGGAGTCGTCAACGTCATGGGGTCGGTGGGCGAGCCGCCCGCCGTCCTGGGGAAGATGATCGGCGGGGCTCTGGTCGGTACCTTCCTCGGCATCCTCATCGCTTACGGCTTCGTTTCGCCGGTGGCCAGCCTGTTGGAACAGAAGGCGCAGGAGGGATCGAAGATCTACCAGGTCATCAAGGTCGTCCTGCTGGCGTCGATGTCCGGTTATGCCCCGCAGGTGGCGGTCGAGTTTGGCCGCAAGGCGCTGGCGGCCGACGTCCGTCCGACCTTCCGCGAGCTGGAAGAGGAACTCAAGAACCGCAAGGGCAAGTAGGCCCTGCGCCGACGACCGACTGGGGATGATGAATGAGTGATGATGTACGCCCGATAGTCGTCAAGCGCGTCAAGAAGGTTGCCGGCGGCCATCATGGCGGTGCGTGGAAGATCGCCTACGCCGACTTCGTGACAGCGATGATGGCTTTCTTTCTGCTGATGTGGCTGTTGGGATCGACCGCCAGCGGCGACCTCAAGGGCATTGCCGATTACTTCCAGAATCCGCTCAAGATTGCCTCGCAGGGGGGGGCGGGAACCGGCGACAGTTCGAGCGTGCTCAAAGGTGGTGGCAAGGACCTGACGCGCACTGCGGGGCAGGTCAAGGGTGGCGACATCGACGCCAAGAGCAAGACGGTCAACCTGAAGGAGACCAACGCCGAGCAGGCGCGCAGGGAATTCGAGGAGCGCGAGAAAGCGATGCTCGGTGAGCTGAAGCAGAGCATCGAAAAGCTGATCGAGAGCAATCCGGCACTCAGGCAGTTCAAGAATCAGCTTCTGGTGGACGTGACCAGTGAGGGACTGCGAATCCAGATCGTCGATGAGCAGAACCGGCCGATGTTCGACACCAGCAGCGCCGAGCTCAAGCAGCATACGAAGGTGATCCTGCGTGAGATTGGCAAGGCGCTGAATGAAGTGCCGAACAAGCTGAGTCTTTCCGGTCACACCGATGCGGCGCAGTTTGGTGGTGGCGACAAGGGCTTTTCGAACTGGGAGCTGTCGGCGAATCGGGCGAACGCCTCACGGCGAGAGCTGATTTCCGGTGGCATGGATGAACACAAGGTCCTGCGCGTCGTCGGCCTGGCGTCGACGGTCCTGTTCGACCGGAATGATCCGCTGAGTTCGATCAATCGCCGGATCAGCATCGTCGTCCTGAACCGGAAGTCGGAGGAGGCCCTGCTGCAGGAAGATGGCAAGGTGGATGCCGTCGAAGTCGGTGGGCAAGGCCTTGATCCTGCGGCTGTCGCCGCCGGGCAGGCAGCGCCGGTGAAATGAGCCTTGCTGAGCACGCCGCCGCCAGCGGGCGCAAACCGCCAGGCAGTGACGATCGCCACCGGCCGGTATCCTGCGCGATGCCTGAGCGACTTCCGAGACAACGGACCGGGCGGCGGAAAGGGCGTCCCGCTGCTGCCGCGCCGGAGGCTCAGCCCTGCGGCATGGTGTCGACGAATGCCGGCCGCCGCATCAGCTTCTCATACAGACGGGCGAGATTGGGGTGCTTCCCCCGCCAGTCGATTTCGGGAAAGCGGAAGACGAGGTAACCGAGGGCGCAGCCGCTGGCGACGTCCGCGAGCGAGAAGTGTGTGCCCATGCACCAGTTGCTGTCGCCGAGTTCGCTCGACATGTATTCGAGGCTGCTGATGATCTTTGCCAGCTGGCGGGCGATCCATTCCGGGCTCTGCTGGGTGGCCGGCCGCTTCCGCTCGAGGAAGACGAGCGCTGCGGCGTCACATGCGCCGTCGGCGAGCGCCTCCCAGCGTTTGACTTCGGAACGTTCGCGGTTGGGAGCGGGCATCAGTTTGTTGTTCGGAGCGACGTTGTCAAGGTACTCGACGATGACGCGCGAATCAAACAGGACGGTGTTGTCGTCGAGGACGAGGACCGGAATCTTGCCGAGCGGATTGACGTTGGTCACCTGGTTTTCCGGCGTCCACGGCGAGTCGATCTCGAAGTCGTAGTCGATCTTTTTCTCAGCCAGGACGACCCGCGTCTTGCGGACGTAGGGACTGGTAAGTGATCCGATGAGCTTCATCTGGTTCCCGATTGTAAAAATCTGCGCACGATTATAGCATCGCGCCCGCAACGTGGTTAGGGCTGGCCGCCCCGGGGCGGGTAGAATACGGGGTTGTGCCATCGACCGTTCAAGGACCACTCTGCATGCTGCCTTCACCGCTCACTTCGCTCTCACCGCTCGATGGCCGCTACGCCGGCAAGCTGGATCCGCTGCGCCCGCAGTTCTCCGAATGCGGCCTGATCAGGCGTCGCCTGCAGGTTGAAGTCGAGTGGCTGAAGGCGCTCGCTGCCGACCCGCATCTTGAAGAGATTCCACCCTTCTCGGCTGCTACCCTGTGCCAGCTGGATGCCCTGGTGGCCGATTTTGGCCCTGCCGAGGCGGCGGAGGTGAAAGAGATCGAGGCGGTGACGAATCATGATGTCAAGGCACTCGAGTACTGGATCAGGAGGCGACTGGCCGGCAATGTCGAGGTCATGGGCGTCGCCGAGTTCATCCACTTTGCCTGTACATCGGAAGACATCAACAACCTGGCGCATGCGCTGATGCTGCAGGGCGCGCGAGCCGAGACGATGCTGCCGATGCTCGACGCGATCATCGAGCGCCTGCGAGACCTCGCGCACGAGCTTGCCGACCTGCCGATGATGTCGCGCACGCACGGCCAGCCGGCGACGCCGACCACGCTTGGCAAGGAGCTGGCGAATGTCGCCTTTCGCCTGCGGCGGGCGCGCTCGACGATTGCTGGCGTCAGCCTGCTCGGCAAGATCAACGGTGCCGTTGGCAACTACAACGCTCATCTGGCAGCGTACCCGGGGCATGACTGGGAGAGCTTTGCCCGCCGCTTCGTCGAATCGCTTGGCCTGGAGTTCAATCCCTACACGATTCAGATCGAGCCGCATGACTCGATGGCGGAGCTCTTCGATGCCTTTGCGCGTGCCAACCTGATCCTCATCGATCTCAACCGCGACCTCTGGGGCTACATCTCGCTGGGATTCTTCCGGCAGAAGCTGAAGGCGGGGGAGATCGGCTCGTCAACGATGCCGCACAAGGTCAATCCGATCGACTTCGAGAACTCGGAGGGTAACCTCGGTCTGGCGAACGCCCTCTTGCGCCATCTCGCGGACAAGTTGCCGATCTCGCGCTGGCAGCGTGATCTCAGCGACTCGACCGTTCTGCGCAACATGGGCGTTGCGCTCGGCTACACGTTGCTCGCCTACGATTCGTTGCTGCGTGGGCTCGGCAAGCTGGAAGCCGACGCCGAGCGCCTGCATGCGGATCTCGATGCCAATTGGGAGCTCCTGGCCGAACCGGTGCAGACCGTCATGCGGCGCCATGGCGTGGCGAATCCCTACGAGAAGCTGAAGGAGCTGACGCGCGGGAAGCGCGTTTCGCGCGACGACATGCGCGCCTTCGTCGAATCGCTGAGGCTGCCCGAGGAAGCCACGGCCGAACTGATGAGCATGACGCCGTGGAGCTACACCGGCCTGGCGGGTTCGCTCGCGAGGAGAATCTGATGGGGGTTGATCAGCGTTTGCCGGCGGCGACAGACCCGGCCGGCGAGCCGGTGCAGGGAATGATCGTCTGCCCGAGTTGCTCGCAGCTGGTGCCGGCCGGCGCGCCGTATTGTCCGTACTGCTGCGGCGAGGACGGCCGGCGTGGCGCGATGATGCGCGGTGCCATGCTGGGCTGGCTGTTCGGTTTCCTGACCGGCGGGCTGGCAAGCGCTGCCTGGTCCTCCTACGTCGGCCCCGAGCAGACGGCCTGGACACCGGTGCTGATGACGACCTTCGGCTGTGCCGCGGCGGGCGTCATCATCGGCATGATCGTCAACTGGCGACGGTAAGCCGTGCCCTCCTTTGCCGAGAATCTGCGCAGGTTGCCGGGGATATCGCACCTGCAGTCGATCCGCCTGCTGGATGCGGCGGGCGAGGTGGCCGCCAGCATCGAGAACCGGGCGGGAAGCCAGGGTGCGCTGGCGGTCTACAATCACCTCGCGCAGACCTATGGCGCGATCACTCCCGAGGCAGCGGCCAAGGGCCTCGAATTGTTTGCCGAACACGTCGATGAGGCGCGGGCCAATCCCGGCAGGCATCCCAACATCGATCGTCTGCTTCTGCTCGTCAGCGAGTGCCGGACACTGCGGGCCAAGCACGTTTTCGCGCTCTGAAGCACGGCAGATGGCTGCTCGGGCGGTGCTGGTGACGGCGGTTACAGACTGCCTGCCACGCACTGTGGCACAATCGGCGGCGGCTGGAGACGTCGCTTTGCCGTGGCGGCTGACTTCTGGCGGTCTCGAGGTGGGCTCGTGGCCCCAACGGTCGCCGGCGGCAGCGTCGCGACCCTCCGCGTCAGCACACGGGATTGACGCTGTCCGAAGCTTCCCGTGATCTGTCTCATCAACCACAACGGAGAAAAGGAATGAAGAAAGTCGTCGCTGCGCTCCTGCTGAGCACTTGCGCGGGTGCCGTTTTCGCCCAGCAGGCATTGAAGCCGGAAGAGATGATCAAGTATCGCAAGGCCGGTTACAGCTTCATGGCGTGGAACATGGGCAAGATCAAGGCCAACCTCGAAGGGAGCTACAACAAGGAACAGGTTGCCGCCGCCGCCACTCTTGTGGCAGCAACCGCCAATTCCGGCATGGGCGCATTGTTCGGTCCGGGGACCGACAAGGACGTCGGCGGCGAGAAGACGCGGGTCAAGCCCGAGTTCTTCAAGGAGCAGGACAAGGTCAAGGAACTGGCGATGGCCTACATCAAGGAAGCCAACGAGCTGCAGAAGGTGGCTGCCACTGGCGATGCGGCGGCAGTGAAGGTGCAGTTCGGCAAGACCGGCGAAAGCTGCAAGGCCTGCCACGACAAGTTCCGCAAGGACTGATCCTTGCACGCACGCGTCGCTGTCGGTCGACCTGCGGTCGACAGCGACGCCGCTCGCTCGTCACAGCCGATCGCCGTGGCTACCAGGCGGGGGCGGAGACCGGTACTGCCGCTGGTGCTGGCAGCCACGCGCCGCTGCCGGCGTAAACCGCGGCGATGGCAAACGCCAGTGCGACGCTGAAGGCCAGCGGGCCGCCCCCGGTTGCTGGCGGGCCCTGCTCCGGGTCGACCTCCTTCCAGCCGGTCAGCATTGGCTTGAGCAGATTGTCGCCCTTCGCATGCGCGTAGAAGCCGATCGCCAGCAGGTGCAGGATGACCAGCAGCAGCAGCAGGTTGACCGACAGCTTGTGCCAGCCGGTGAGGCGCTCGCTGAGCCCGCTGCTGATCAGGGCATGCAACGGGCCGCGGAAGGCGATGTCGTCGTTGGCAAAGAGACCGCTGCCGACCTGGAAGGCAAGCAGCCCGAGCAGGCCGAAAACCGACAGCGCGCCGAGCGGATTGTGGCCGAGTCCGCGCCACTGGCCGCGCAGGTATGCCAGGACCGCTGCCGGCGTCGGCAGGAACGTGAGAAAACGGGCATAGGTCGAGCCAATCAGTCCCCACAGCAGGCGAAAGCTCAGCAGGCCGAGGATGGCGAGGCCGCAGCGGCCGTGCCAGACCATCGCGTTGCCGCCGATCTTGCCGCTGACGAAGGATGCGACGACCAGCAGCACCAGTGACCAGTGGAAGACTCGGGTCGGCAGATCCCATAGCCGGATGCGCTTCTTGTCCATGCTGTCCTCCTGCCGTGGCAGATGCTGTTCCTAGACGACCGCGCCTTCGTCGTTGGCACCCTCGATCTGCCGCTTCGGCTTGACGAACTGTTCGCGCGACACCCCCAGCCACATGACCAGCGGGCTGGCGACGAGCACCGACGAGTAGATGCCGAAGCAGATGCCGATGGTCAGCGCGAGGGAGAAGTAGTAGAGCGTTTCGCCACCGAAGACGAGCATCGACAGGACCATCATCTGCGTCGACCCGTGCGTGATGATGGTGCGTGAAATCGTGCTGGTGATCGCGTGGTCGAGCACCTGCGGCGTCGTCAGACCGCGTGTCTTCCTGAAGGTCTCGCGCACGCGGTCGAAAACCACCACCGACTCGTTGACCGAGTAGCCGAGGACGGCCAGCACTGCGGCCAGGACCGAGAGCGAGAACTCCCACTGGAAGAAAGCGAAGAAGCCAAGGATGATGATCACATCGTGCAGGTTGGCGATGATCGCGGAGACCGAGAAACGCCACTCGAAGCGGAAGGCGAGATAGAGCACGATGCCGATGACGACCAGCAGCAGCGCCATCGCACCGTTCTCCGCCAGTTCCTTGCCGACCTGTGGGCCGACGAACTCGACCCGCCGCAGGTTGGCGCCGGGGGCTTCGGCAGTCAGCGCCTGCATCACCGACTCGCCGATCCTGGTGGTATTCTGTTCTGCCTTGAGTGGCAGGCGAATCAGGACATCACGGCTGGAGCCGAAGTTCTGTACCGAGAAGTCGTTGTAGCCGGCCTTGCCGAGTGCGTCGCGGATTTTCCCGAGATCGGCTGCCTGCGTGTAGTTGATCTCGATCAGCGTGCCGCCGGTGAACTCGACCGACAGGTGGAGGCCGCGGCTGAAGAGGAAGAACACCGCCAGCAGGAAGGTGAGCAGGGAAATGGCATTGAACAGCACCGCATGGCGCATGAACGGGATGTCTTTTCGGATGCGGAAGAATTCCATTTCTCAGCTTCCTATCTGGTGGTAGCCGTGCCGCCGTCGGTCGGCTTCCAGACCTGGCCGATGGCCAGGGACTCGAGCTTGCGGCGACGGCCGTAAATCAGGTTGATCATCGCGCGCGAGACGACGACGGCGGAAAAGAGCGAGGTCAGAATGCCGAGACAGTGCACCACGGCAAAGCCCCGCACCGGCCCGGAGCCGAAGATCAGCAGCGCGACGCCGGCGATGAGGGTGGTGATGTTGGAGTCGAGGATCGTCCCGAAGGCACGCTCGTAGCCGGTGTGGATCGCCGCCTGCGGGCTTGAGCCATTGCGCAGTTCCTCGCGGATGCGCTCGTTGATCAGCACGTTGGCGTCGATCGCCATGCCCAGCGTCAGCGCGATGGCGGCGATTCCCGGCAGCGTCAGGGTTGCCTGCAGCAGCGAGAGCAGGGCGACGAGAAAGAGCAGGTTGGCCGCCAGAGCGAGGACCGAAACCAGTCCGAAGAGCCTGTAGTAGGCGATCATGAAAACGGCGATGGCGGCGAAGCCCCACATCGTCGAATGGAATCCCTTGCTGATGTTTTCAGCGCCCAGGCTTGGGCCGATGGTCCGTTCCTCGATGATCTCCATCGGCGCGGCGAGTGAGCCGGAGCGCAGGAGCAGGGCGGTGTCGTTGGCCTCTACGGTACTCATGCGTCCCGATATCTGGACGCGCCCGCCCGCGATCTCGGCCCGGATGACCGGCGCCGTGATGACCTCGCCCTTGCCTTTCTCGATCAGCACGATCGCCATTCGCTTGCCGACGTTGTCGCGCGTCACGTCCTTGAAGATGCGAGCACCCGCGGAATCGAGCGTCAGGTGCACTGCCGGTTCCGTGGTCTGGCTGTCGAAGCCGGGCTGCGCGTCGGTCAGCCGCTCACCGGTCAGCACCACCTGTTTCTTCACCAGCAGCGGCATGCCGCCACGTTCGACGTAGAGTTCCGTCCCGAATGGCACCTGTCCCGCAAGGGCGGCATCGATGGCCCCCGGCGTTTCCTCGACCATGCGGATTTCCAGCGTTGCCGTGCGGCCGAGGATGTCCTTTGCCTTGGCGGTGTCCTGGACGCCCGGCAGCTGGACGACGATACGGTCAGCCCCCTGCTGCGCGATCACCGGCTCGGCGACGCCGAGTTCGTTGATCCGGTTGTGCAGCGTCGTCATGTTCTGCTTGATCGCGAATTCCTGAATCCGCTTGACTGCCTCGGGCCTGAGCGTGCCGACCAGGCGCAGATCGTCCCCTTCGCCCTGATCGGCGAGGAGCAGTTCGGACTGATTGTCCTCGAGTACGGTGCGCGCCTTGCTGCGCGTCTCGCTGTCGCGGAAGCGGATGACGATTCGCTCGCCTTCACGGCCGATGCCGGCGTGACGGATGTTCTTGTCGCGCAGCAGGCTGCGCAGGTCACCGCCCAGGGCATCGAGACGCTTGGTGACGGCGCCCTTCATGTCCACCTGCAGCAGGAAGTGAACGCCGCCGCGCAGGTCGAGGCCGAGGTACATCGGCAACGCGCGCAGGCGGGTCAGCCACTGTGGCGAACTCGACAACAGGTTGAGCGCGACGACGTACTGCGGGTCGCTGGCGTCCGGGTTGAACTGCTTTTCGAGAACGTCCTTCGCCTGCAACTGCTGGTCGGTCGTTGCCAGGCGCACCTTGACGCCGTTGCTGTCAAGGAAGATGCCGCTGTCGGCGATGGCGGCAGCCTGCAGTGCGCTGGCGACACGCTCGCGGGCCCGCTCATCGATCTTGATCGTCGCCTTGGCGCTGGAAACCTGCACCGCCGGCGATTCGCCGAAAAAGTTCGGCAGTGTGTAAATCAGGCCGAAGAGCAGTGCGAGGCCGACGATGACGTACTTCCAGAGCGGATAACGATTCATGAATGCTTGCCGTCAGTTGGGTGCGCCGGCCGCCTGCAGGGCAGGCAACGCGCGAGCTGGTTAGAGCGCCTTCAGCGAGCCCTTGGGCAGAACCAGCTGCACGGCCGGCTTCTGTACCTGGATCTCGACGCCTTCGGCCACTTCGAGGCTGACGAACTGCTCGCCGACCTTGGTGATGCGGCCGGCGATGCCGCCACCGGCGATGACTTCGTCGCCCTTGGCGAGCGCTTCGACCAGTGCCTTGTGCTCCTTGGCGCGCTTCATCTGCGGTCGGATCATCAGGAAGTAGAGGACGACGAACATGAGAATGATCGGCAGCAACTGCATGAAGCCACCGGTCGGGTCGGAAGAGGCTGCCTGTTGGGCATGGGCGGTGCTGATCAGCACATCTTTCTCCTGTCAAAACAGAGGCGTTGGAATTGAGCCGGCGATTGTACCACTAGCCTTCGCCGTGCTGGGCACGCGCCACGTGGAAAGACGCCACCATGGTCGGCAGCGTGCCGCAGCTGATCGCCTGCCGCAGGTCACGCATCAGGTCCTGATAGTAGTGGAGGTTGTGCATGGTGGCGAGCTGCGCGCCCAGGATCTCGCCGCTGCGGTTGAGGTGATGCAGATAGGCACGCGAGAAATTCCGGCAGGTGTAGCAGCTGCAGTTCGTATCGAGCGGTCGCAGGTCGTTGCGGTGGCGCGCGTTGCGAATGCGGACGTCACCGTGGCGGGTGAACAGGTGACCGTTGCGCGCGTTGCGCGTCGGCAACACGCAGTCGAACATGTCGATGCCGGCGGCGACGGCGCCGACGAGGTCCTCCGGCGTGCCGACGCCCATCAGATAGCGCGGCTGCTGCGGCGGCAGCCTTGGTGCCGTGTGCGCCAGGATGCGCGTCATGTCGTCCTTCGGCTCACCGACCGAGAGACCACCGATGGCGAAGCCGTCGAAGCCGATTTCCAGCAGCCCGGCGAGCGATTCGTCGCGCAGGTCTTCGTGCATGCCGCCCTGGACGATGCCGAACAGGGCGTTGCCGTTCTGCAGCCGGTCGTGCGCCGCGCGCGAGCGGCTGGCCCAGCGCAGCGACAGGCGCATCGAACTGGCAGCCTCGGCGGGGCTGGCAGGGTAGGGCGTGCATTCGTCGAGGATCATGACGATGTCCGAGTCGAGCACGTGCTGGATGCGCATCGACTCTTCGGGCGTCAGGAAGAGGCGGTCGCCGTTGACCGGCGACTGGAAGCGCACGCCCTCCTCGGTGATGCGGCGCAGGGCGCCGAGCGAGAACACCTGAAAGCCACCCGAGTCGGTGAGGATCGGACGCTCCCAGGACATGAATCGGTGCAGTCCGGAATGCGCTGCGATCACCTCGAGGCCTGGACGCAGCCAGAGGTGGAAGGTGTTGCCGAGACAGATCTGGCTACCGGTGGCCAGCAGGTCACGCGGGCTCATCGCCTTCACCGTGCCATAGGTGCCCACCGGCATGAAGGCGGGCGTGTCGACGGTGCCGTGGCGGAGGTGCAGGCGACCGCGGCGGGCGGCGCCATCGCTGGCGAGGAGCTCGAATCTCATTGGCGTTGGGGAGACGACCAAAGCCGGACTGCCGGCAAGCATGGCTGCATCGTGGCGGCGTTCGGCAGCGTCGCCGGCACCCCGGGGTGCCGGCAGAAACGAAAAGCCCGACCGGCGGTGGCCGGTCGGGCGACAGGGCCTGCTGTCCGGCGAAGCGGACAGCAGGGCACGTGGCGCCTCAGTCGGGATTGTCGATCGCTGCCTGGGCTGCTGCCAGACGGGCGATCGGCACGCGGAACGGCGAGCAGCTGACGTAGTCGAGGCCGACGCGATGGAAGAAATCGACCGAAGCCGGATCGCCGCCGTGCTCGCCACAGACGCCAAGCTTGATCCCCGGGCGTACCGAACGGCCCTTCTCGACCGCCATCCGGACCAGCAGGCCGACGCCCTTCTGGTCGATCGACTGGAAGGGATCGCTCTCGTACATGCCATCCTTGAGGTAGCTCGGCAGGAACTTGCCGGCATCATCGCGCGAGAAGCCCATGGTCATCTGCGTCAGGTCGTTGGTACCGAAGGAGAAGAACTCCGCCTGCTGGCCGATGCTGTCGGCGATCAGCGCGGCACGCGGCGTCTCGATCATGGTGCCCAGCATGTAGTCGAGCTTCTCGCCACGCTCGGCGAAGACCGCTGCCGCCGTTGCCCGGATCACCTTCGCCTGCGCGTTGAATTCACGCACGGTGCCGACCAGCGGAATCATGATTTCCGCCTTGACCTCGATTCCCTTGGCCTTCATGTTGAGGCCGGCTTCGAGGATGGCGCGCGTCTGCATCTCGGTGATTTCCGGGTAGGTGATGCCGAGACGACAGCCGCGATGGCCCATCATCGGGTTGAACTCGTGCAGATCGTCGACGCGCATCTTGATCACCGCCAGCGGCACGTTCATCTCGTGCGCCATCACGCGCTGGTTCTCCTCGTCGTGCGGAACGAACTCGTGCAACGGCGGATCGAGCAGGCGGATGGTGACCGCGAGACCGTTCATCTCGCGGAACAGGCCCTCGAAGTCGCCGCGCTGCATCGGCAGCAGTTTCGCCAGAGCCTTGCGGCGACCCGTCTCATCTTCGGCAAGGATCATCTCGCGCACCGCCTTGATGCGGTCGCCCTCGAAGAACATGTGTTCCGTCCGGCACAGCCCGATGCCCTTGGCACCGAAGTTGCGTGCCACCTTGGCATCTTCCGGCGTATCGGCATTGGCACGCACGCCAAGCTTCCGATAGCGGTCGGCCAGTTCCATCAGGGTACCGAAGTCACCGGTGAGCTCGGCTTCCTTGGTCGGCACCTGGCCGAGGAAGACGTCGCCGGTCGAGCCGTCGAGTGACAGCCACTCGCCTTCCTTCCAGGTCTCGCCGCCGATCGACATGGTGCGCGCATGGTAGTCGACGTGCACCGCGCCGGCGCCGGAAACACAGCACTTGCCCATGCCGCGTGCGACCACCGCCGCGTGCGAGGTCATGCCGCCGCGGGCGGTGAGGATGCCCTTGGCGACGCTCATGCCGCGCAGGTCTTCCGGTGAGGTCTCCTGGCGCACGAGGATGACGGTCTTGCCCTTGCGCACCCATTCTTCCGCCTCATCGGCAAAGAAGACGATCTGTCCGGTCGCCGCACCGGGCGAAGCCGGCAGGCCATGCGCGATGACGCGCGCCTTGCGGATCGCCTGCGGGTCGAAGACCGGGTGCAGCAGCTCGTTCAGTCGCTCGGGGTTGACGCGGCGCAGCGCTTCCTTCTCGTCGATGATGCCCTGCCGCAGCATCTCCACGGCGATGCGCACCATCGCCGCGCCAGTCCGCTTGCCGTTGCGCGTCTGCAGCATCCACAGGCGGCCTTCCTGGATGGTGAACTCGACGTCCTGCATGTCGGCGTAGTGCCGCTCGAGCTTGGTTTCAGCCTGCAGGAGCTGCTGGTAGATGTCCGGCATCAACTCCTCGAGCGAAGGGAAGCGCGCCCGCCGCTCGTCTTCGCTGACCATGGCCAGTTGCGCCCAGCGGCGCGAGCCCTCGAGGGTCACCTGTTGCGGCGTCCGGATACCGGCGACGACGTCCTCGCCCTGGGCGTTGATCAGGAACTCGCCGTTGAAGAGGTCCTCGCCGGTGCTCGCGTCGCGCGTGAAGGCGACACCGGTGCCGCTGTTGTCGCCGAGGTTGCCGAAGACCATTGCCTGCACGTTGACCGCCGTTCCCCAGCTGTCGGGCAGATCGTTCAGTTCGCGGTAGACCTTCGCGCGGTCATTGTTCCAGCTCTGGAAGACGGCCATCACCGATCCCCAGAGCTGTTCCCACGGGTCGCTCGGGAATTCTCGGCCGACGCGCGCGCGAATCAGCCCCTTGAAGCGCGTCACAAGTTCCTTCAGATCCTCGGTATCGAGGTCGGTATCGAGCTGGACCCCCTTCTTCTCCTTGACCATGTCGATAACGACTTCGAACGGATCGTGATCCTCTTTCGACACCGGTTTGAGGCCCATGACGACGTCGCCATACATCTGGATGAAGCGGCGATACGAGTCCCAGGCAAAGCGCTCGTTCTTCGCCTTGCGCGCCAGACCTTCGACCGCCTCGTCGTTGAGCCCGAGGTTGAGGATGGTGTCCATCATTCCCGGCATCGAGGCGCGCGAGCCCGAACGTACCGACAGCAGCAGCGGGTCCGATGAATCACCGAACTTCTTGCCCATCTCCTGTTCGACATAGGCGACGCCGGCGCGCACCTCGGCATCGATCAGCTTCAGGACCGCGTCCTGACCGTCCGCGGTGTACACTGTGCACACCTCGGTGCTGATCGTAAACCCGGGCGGGACGGCGATTCCGAGGCGGCACATCTCCGCCAGGTTGGCACCCTTGCCGCCGAGGAGGTTCTTCATCTTGGCGTCACCGTCGGTTCGCGCGGAACCGAATACGTATACGTTCTTGCTTGCAGTTGACATAAACACCCCGTTAGTGAGGAAAGAATGAAAGGGCACTTCGAACGGCACGTTCGCAGTGCCCCGAGAGTCGGTGACCCGGGCGCCTGTGCCGGATCACGGTGTGGCTGCGTCGCTGCCGATGCTGCCGGTCAGGGGCGCCAAAGCCCGGGAAAGGTGGACGATACTATATCTCTTCCGCCTCCATCTTGATCGCGCCGCAGGGACATTCGGCAACGCACATGCCGCAGCCCTTGCAGTAGTCGTAATTGAACTCGAAGCGCTTGCCGGGGCCGAGCTTGATCACCGCGTTGTCGGGGCAGACGCCATAGCAGTTGTCGCATTCGAAGCAGTTGCCGCACGACAGGCAGCGCCGCGCCTCGAAGAGGGCATTGCTCTCGTCCAGCCCGCCCTGCACCTCTTCGAAGGTGGACTGGCGGCGAATGATGTCGAGCATCGGCCGCACCGTCTTCGGTGCGTCGGCGTAATACCAGGTATTGAGGTTCTCGAAGGTCGCCACCTCCTTCTTCGGCGGTGCCACATATTCTTCGCCGCGCAGCCAGGCATCGATGTTCTTCGCCGCCTTCTTGCCGTGACCAATGGCGACCGTGACGTTGCGCTCGGCCGGCACCATGTCGCCGCCGGCGAAGATTCCGGCATGACCGGTCATCATGTTGGCGCTGACCTGCACCACCCCGTCGCTGACCTCGAGTCCGGGTACCCCTTCGAGCAGGCCGAGATCGACATCCTGACCCAGAGCCAGTACCAGCGAGTCGGCCTCGATGGTTTCGTACTCGCCCGTCGGTTGCGGGAAGCCCTTGCCGTCGAGCGCCATCTTCTCGATCGTCAGCGAGGATTCGTGCGCCTGCTTGATCGTCGACAGCCACTTGACCATGATCCCTTCCTGCAGCGCCTCTTCGACTTCGAAGTCGTGCGCCGGCATCTTCTCGCGCGTGCGGCGATAGACGATCAGCGGCTCGGCGCCCATGCGCTTGGCGGTACGGGCGACGTCGATGGCCGTGTTGCCGCCGCCATAGACGACCACGCGGCGGCCGAGCAACGGTTTGTCCTCGCCCTCCATGCTGCGCAGCAGCGAGATGGCATCGATGATCTTCGCCGCGTCACCGGCGGGAATCATCGCCCGCTTGCCGATGTGTGCGCCGACAGCGAGGAAGGCAGCGTCGAAGCCGCCTTCCTGCATGGTTTCGAGGATGTTGTCGACCTTGCTGCCGAGCTTGACCTTGACCCCGAGGTCAACGACCCGCTGCATCTCGGCTTCGAGCACGTCGCGCGGCAGGCGGTACTTGGGAATGCCGAAGCGCATCATGCCGCCGAGCAGCGGCCCCGCTTCCTGGACCGTGACCTGATGGCCGAGGCGGCGCAGGTGGTAGGCGGCCGACATTCCCGACGGGCCGGCGCCGACGATCAGAACGTGCTTGCCCGATTCGCTGGCCGGCGCGGTCAGCTTCCAGCCGCGCTTGAGCGCCTCGTCGCCGAGGAAGCGCTCGACCGAATTGATCCCCACCGGCGCATCAAGCTGGCCGCGGTTGCAGGCGCCCTCGCAGGAGTGGTAGCAGACCCGCCCCATGATCGCCGGGAAAGGGTTGTCCTTGGTCAGGTGCCGCCAGGCGCTTTCATAGTCGCCCGATTCGGCGTGGAACAGCCAGCCCTGGATGTCCTCGCCGGCCGGGCACTGCTTGTTGCACGGTGGCAGCCGGTCGAGATAGACCGGCCGCGAGGTGCGCCAGGAGCCGGTACGGTTGGCCAGCGATGAGCCGGGATCCAGTGTGATCGCAAAGGGTTTGTCCATCAGTTCGCCTCCTGGTCGAGCAGTCCGTACTTGCGAATGTTCTTGTCTGCCGCCGCCTGCAGGCGAGCGATCGTCTCCACTGCCGGCTTCTTGCCGAACAGGTGCGCATAGCGCTTCTGCAACTTGAGATATTCCTCGACGGGCTGCGGCCGGCGGATCTTGAGAACGCCGGTGACCTCGCCATTTTCGGCCTCGAAGACCGGGAAGATACCGGTTTCCTTCGCCAGTCGCGCCAGCTTGATGGTGTCCTGCGACGCCGCACCCCAGCCGAGCGGGCAGGGCACGAGAATGTGGATGTAGCGGGCGCCACGCATGCCCATCGCCTTGGTGACCTTGTACTCGAGGTCGCGCAGGTCGGCAACGGTCGCCGTTGCGACGTAGGGGATCTCGTGTGCCATGGCGATCGCCGGCACGAACTTGCCCTGGCCGAAGTTGTTGCCCGGCTCCGGCCCGACCGGCATGGTGGTCGCCGTTCGGGCTGCCGGTGGCGTCGCCGAACTGCGCTGGACGCCGGTGTTCATGTAGCCGCCGTTGTCGTAGCAGATGTAGAGCACGTCGTCGTTGCGCTCGAACATCCCCGAAAGACAGCCGAAACCGATGTCGGTCGTGCCGCCGTCACCGCCCTGGGCGACGACGCGGACGTCATCCATCTGGCCCTTCTGCCGCTTGACCTTGATTGCCGCGGCGATGCCGGTACCGATTGCCGCCGTGTTGCCGAACAGCGAGTGAATCCACGGAATTTGCCAGGAGGTCTCCGGGTAAGGGGTCGAGAAGACCTCGAGGCAGCCGGTGGCGTTGGCGGCGATCAGGCGGCCGCGGGCGGCGTTCATCGCCGCATCGATCGCATAGCGGGCGCCAAGCGCCTCGCCGCAGCCCTGGCAGGCGCGGTGTCCCGAGTTGAGTGAATTGGTCCGCTCGACGTTGGCCTGGACGCTGCGCTCCTCGGCGGAGAGCAGGCGGTTGCCGACGGTGAAGGTGCCGGTCTGGTAGAAATGAACGGGTTGGAAGCTCATGGTCGGTCTCCTCAGCCAATGCGGGCGGCAACGACGCCGATATCGCGCAGCATGCTCTCGGCTGCCGGCCCCGAACGGCGCGTGGTGCGCTCGCGTTCGAGCTGCTTGTTGACGACGTTCCAGTCGAGATCAAGGAACGTGAGGTGGCCGAGTTCGCCACTGATCGCCTTGTTGAACAGCCCGCGCAGCGACTTGCGCGTGATGGCGCGGCCGCCGAGTCCGGCGACCACGGTATGGCCACGAAGTTGCAGGCCGGACATCGCCATGCGGACGTCGGTCGACAGGATGCCGCCGATGCCGACCGCCAGGCTCTTCTCGAGGACCACCACACGCTGCGCGTTCTGCAGTGCGGCACGGACGTTGTCGAGCGGGAACGGACGATAGGAGGTGATGCCGAGGACACCGATCCGCTGACCCTCCTGGCGCATCTCGTCGACGGTGTCCTTGATCGTTCCGAGGACCGAGCCCATGGCGACGACGACGATCTCGGCATCGTCAACCAGATAGCTGTGGGTCAGGCCACCGGAATCGCGACCGAAGACCGCCTTGAACTGCTCGGCCAGCTGCGGAATCCGCTCGAGCGCCTGCATCTGCTTCGCGTGCGCCAGATAGCGGACCTCGGAGAAGGCTTCCGGACCGACCATGGCGCCGATCGACACCGGCTCCTTGGGATCGAGCATCTGGCGTGGCTCGTACGGCGGCAGGAAGGCGTCGACCTGCTCCTGCGTCGGTACGTCGACGCGTTCGTAGGCGTGCGTCAGGATGAAGCCGTCCATGCACACCATCACCGGCAGGCTGATCTCTTCGGCCAGCTTGAAGGCCTGGATGTGCAGGTCGAGCGCCTCCTGGTTGGTCTCGGCGAACAACTGGATCCAGCCGCAGTCGCGCTGCGACAGCGAGTCGGAGTGGTCGTTCCAGATGTTGATCGGCGCACCGATGGCGCGGTTGGCAACCGTCATGACGATCGGCAGACCGAGGCCGGAAGCGTTGTAGACGGCCTCGACCATGAACAGCAAGCCCTGCGAGGCAGTGGCCGTGTACGTCCGGGCGCCGGTGGCCGACGAGCCGATGGCGACGCTCATGGCGGCGAACTCGGACTCGACGTTGATGAACTCGCAGTTGGCAACTTCACCGGCCTTGACCATCTCGCCAAGGCCTTCGACGATGTGCGTCTGCGGCGAGATCGGATAGGCGCAGATCACCTCCGGCCGACAGAGCGCGACCGCTTCGGCGACGGCGTGTGAACCCTCGGTCTGTTTAAGCATGAGCAGTCTCCCCGTGCCGCGCGTGCGCGATCTCATCAATGACGAACTGGTAAGCCTCACTGGCGGCGGCGATGTTGCTGCTCGCCACCTTGTCGGAGAACTTGGCGTTGATCGCCTGGATCACCGATTCCAGGCGAATGATTCCCGAGGCAGCGGCGAAACCCGCCAGCAGCGGCACGTTCGGCATCGGACGGCCGACATGCTTGCGGCTGAGGTCGGTGGCCGGCACTGTGCACAGGTGGTCCTTCGGCCAGTCGCGGACATAATCGCCGAGGCCCAGTTCGTCGAAGCTGCGGCTGGTGTTGATCAGGATGTAGCCGTTCTTCTTCAGGCCGCTGAAGACATCGACCTGATAGAGCAGCGTGGGATCCTGGATGATCAGCGCGTCCGGTTCCATGATCGGCTCACGCAGGCGGATCTCCTTGTCGGCGATGCGGCAGAAGGCGACCACAGGGGCACCGGTTCGTTCCGAACCGAAACTCGGGAAGGCCTGAGCGTGACGGCCCTCCTCAAAAGCAGCAATCGACAGCATCTCGGCAGCCGTCACCACGCCTTGGCCGCCGCGACCGTGTATTCGGACCTGGAACATATTTCCTCCATTGTTTTACATCGTTCTTTCGACGTTCGCGCAGCATAGCTGAGTTCCAGGCCGATGAAAACAACGATACCGCGGCGTATGGTGAAAGTTTCCGTCACGATGTGAAGCGCCGCTCCCGGACCTGTGCGCAAACCTGGTGCTGCGGTTCGGCGACGTCGCATGGCGTGGTCGCTACGCGGTGGTCGTCGGCGCCACCTGCCGACCGGGCAGAGGCACGACAGCTGTCCGGCTGCCGACGGCATCCGCTCCACCTCGCCTGCGGTCGCCGGCCGCATGACCGGGCTTCCGCAAACCGCCCAGCTCCGCAGCCGCTCCGGATGCGGATCTCTTCGGCGTCGGCGACGACGAAGACGCGGTCCTGCGTGTCGAACGCCGCGGACAGGCGACGCCGCTGGGGCCTGGCCGGGGCCGCGCTGCGCAACCCCTTGCCGAGGCCGCGCCGCTAGGCGCGCCGGGGGATCAGCACCGTGTAGTCGAAGTCAAGCAGGACCCCGGCCTCGTAGCCGCCGTCTGCGGTCCTGTACGGGAAGGCGGTGCACGGCAGGTCCTTCGTTGCCACAGTGCGCAGGCGCAGCGCGCCGACGTCGCTGCGCCCGGGAAGAATCAGCGGCTCGATGACCTCGGTCCAGGCATAGATCGTGTCGCCGGCGAAGGCCGGGGCGACGTGCCGTCCGCAATTGATGGCGGCGATGGTGAAGGCGTTGGCGAGCCCGTTGAACGACAACGCACGCGCCAGACTGACGACATGGCCGCCGTAAACGACGCGACGGGCAAAACGTCCGCAGCGCTCGCTCTGCTGGTTGAAATGCACGCGCGAGGCGTTCTGGTAGAGGCGGGCGGCCAGCATGTGTTCGCTCTCTTCGATGGTCACTCCGTCGACGTGATCGATGCGCTCGCCGGCGGCATAGTCTTCCCACAGTTCGTCGCTGCCGGCCAGCGAAGCGTCGTACTGGGTGAGACGGATTCCCGCCGGCACCACCAGTTCGCCGGCGTCGATCGCGTCGGGGAGGTCGGGAATGCAGGTCGGCGGGGCGGGCGACTGTGGATCCCGCTTGCGCACCATCACCCAGCGGCAGTACTCGAGGGCGATCTGGCCGCGCTGGTTGACGCCGCATGAACGGACATGGACGATTCCCGAGCGTCCGTCGCTGTTCTCCCTGAGTCCGATCACCGTCGAGTCGGCGCTCAACGTGTCGCCGGGATAGACCGGGTGACCGAAACGGCCGGCGGCGTAGCCCAGATTGGCGACGGCATTGAGCGAGATGTCCTGCACCGTCCGCCCGAATACCATGTTGAACGCGAGCAGGTCGTCGACCGGCGCGCGCGGGAACCCGAGACTGTGGGCGAAGGTGTCGGCCGAAGTGGTCGCGAAGCGCGACCCGGTGAGAGCCGTGTACAGCGCGACGTCGCCTTCGGTGATCGTTCGCGGCGGCGCATGGGCGATCTTCTGGCCAACCTGGAAATCCTCAAAGAAGTTGCCAAGTCTGTTCTTCGCGCTCACTGGATGCTCTCCCTCTGCCGTTGATCGGGTTCCCTACAGGCCATATGCGGCGGCGAGCTCGGGGTCGCGCCGGGCGACCAGTCGCGCCAGATCGACGATGACCTTCGCCTGTTTCCACGTGGCGTCGTCCTGCATCTTGCCGTCGATCGTCGCCACGCCACTGCCGTCAGGCATGGCCTCGAGGATACGCTTGGCGAAGAGAACTTCCTTGATCTCGGGGCTGAAAACACGTTTGGCGATGGCGATCTGGTTCGGTGCCAGCGACCAGGCTCCCGAGCAGCCCATCAGGAAGGCATTGCGGAACTGTGCCTCGCATGCGGCTTCGTCCTTGAGATCGCCAAACGGCCCGTAGAACGATCGCAGACCGTGCGCGACCGCGGCGTCGACCATGCGTGCGACGGTGTAATGCCAGAGATCCTGCTGGAAGAAGGCGCGCTGGTCCTGGCCCGCCTCGGGGTCGGCGAGGACGCCGTAGCCCGGATGGCCGCCACCGACGCGAGTCGTCTTCATGCCGCGGGAAGCCGCCAGATCGGCCGGGCCGAGGCTGAGTCCATGCATGCGCGGGCTGGCGCCGCAGATCGCCTCGACGTTGGTGACCCCTTGCGCCGTCTCGAGCAGAGCGTGCAGCAGGATCGGCTTGCGTACCGAGTATTTCGCTTCCAGCAGGGCGACGTACTGGTCGACGAAATGGATGTCCCACGGTCCCTCGACCTTCGGAATCATGATCACGTCGAGCTTGTTGCCGACGTGCCGGATGATCTGCTCGAGGTCGTCGAGAATCCACGGACTGTTGAGGGCATTGACGCGCACCCACATCGCGGTGTCGCCGAAATCGTGCGCGCTCAGCAGTTCGATGAAGCCGGCACGCGCCGCCTCCTTGGCGTCGATCGGGATCGCGTCCTCGAGATTGCCGCACAGGACGTCGCACTGCCGGGCGGTTTCCGGCGCCTTGGCACGGATCTTCTCGATGTGTGGCGGGAAGAAGTGGATCATCCTTTCGGGTCGTACCGGCAGTTCACGCAGGGGCTGCGGAGCGCCGATGGCAAGCGGTTTGTAGAAATGGACGGGCAGTTTCATGGTGTTCCCCCTGGTGACAGTGAAGCGGCTGGGTGCAGCGGCAGGACACGGTCTGCCGTCGCGGTTTCATTCAGTGTGGTCCAGCGACGATGCGCGCGTCGTGCAGGCGGCCGACCTCGGCCTCGCTCAGGCCGAGGATGTCGAGCAGGATTTCGTCGGTGTGTTCGCCGAGTCGTGGCGCCGGCATTGCCGGCAATCGGGGGACGCGGCTGAAGTCGAGCGGCGTCGCCGGCATCAGGTAGGAGCCGATTCCCGGCTGTTCGACGAGCGCGAACATCGGGTTGTCGGTCGAACAGTCCGGATCGAGCGCGATCGCCTCACGAACGCTGCGGTACGGGCCCCAGGTGACGCCATGCGCATCGAGTGCCTGCGCCGCCTCGGCGAGCGTGCGGGCGTGAAACCATGGCTCGAGCAAGGCAGCGATCTGCTGCCGCGCGCGATAGCGGTTGCCTTCGTTCTCGAGGTCGAGGCCGAGGCGGGCAGCGAGGGCGGCGATCGCCTCGCGCAGACCGGTGGCCTTGAGCAGGCGGTGCCATTGCATTGCCGTCAGGCCGACGATCATCACGCGCCTGCCGTCGAGCGTTGCGAAGTCGCGGCCGAAAGCGCCATAGAGATAATTCCCCTGTCGCGGCCGGTCACTGTCATTGACCATCACCTCGGCCAGCATGCCGAAATTGCCGAGCATCGCCAGCGCCACGTCCTTCAGCGCCAGACGAACGAGCTGCCCTTCGCCGCTCAGGCGCCGATGCCGCTCGGCGGCCAGCAGTCCGACGGCGATCATCTGGCCGCTGATGAAATCCCAGGCGGGAAAGACATGGTTGACCATTTCCGGTGAACTGTTGGGTCCGGTCATCATCGGCAGACCCATCTGCGGGTTCAGCGTGTAATCGACCTCCGAACTGCCGTCGCGGCGTCCGCTGAGGTTGACCATGATCAGATCCTGGCGGTGTGTCTGCAGTGCGTCGTAGGCCAGCCAGCCCTTGGCCGGGAAGTTCGTGCTGAACAGGCCTGCGTGCTCACCCGGCGCGCAGATCAGCTGCGTCAGCAGTTCCTGTCCGCGGGGGAAGCGGAAATCGACGACGATCGAGCGCTTGCCCTTGTTCAGACCGGCCCAGAACAGGCTGTGCCGGCCATCGAGGGTCAGCGGCCAGCGACCCTGGTCGAGGCCGCCGCCAGGCGGGTCGAAGCGGATGACCTCGGCGCCGAGTTGTGCGAGCGTCATCCCGCCGAGTGGCGCGGCGACGAAAGCCGAGCCCTCGACGACTCGCAGACCCTTGAGAATTCCCTGCATGCCGGTTCGCCTCCCCGTGATCAGATGACGCGCTTGCTGCGCAGTTCTTCGATCCCGGCCGCATCGAGGCCGAGCAGTTCCGTCAGCACCTCGTCGGTGTGCTGCCCCAGTCGAGGTCCGAGGTGCCTGATGCGGCCTGGCGTCAGCGACAGTCGTGGCAGCACCGACGGCACGATGACGGTCTCGCCGATGTCCTCCTCGTCGATCGCCACCAGGTTGCGCCGCGAATGGAACTGCCGGTCGCCGAAGATGTCCGCGATGCTGTTCAGCGGCCCGGCGGGCGCGCCGGCGGCGAAACAGCGGTCGAGAAGATCGTCGCGATGCAGCGAGCCGCACCAGTCGCGAACGATCTCGTTCACGTCGTGACGGTTCTCGAGCCGTGTCTTCTGATCGCCGTAGACGTGTGACGTCGCCAGTTCGGGTCGTCCCATGGCAATCGCCAGCCGCTCGAAGAGCTTGTCGGTGACGCACGAGATCGCCACCCATTTGCCGTCGTCCTTGGTCGGGAAGTGCCCATGCGGACAGGCGAAATCGTTGTGTGTCGGCCCGTGCCGCTCGCGAACGCGGCCGAACATGCCGTAAGCCGGCGCCAGTTCGTCAGTACAGCGAAACACCGATTCGTAGAGCGCGGCGTCGATGTACTGCCCCTGGCCGGTGCGGTCGCGGTGACGCAAGGCCATCAGGATGCCGAGGCAGCCATAGAGACCGGTCAGATAATCGCCCAGCGTCGTCGATCCGGGTGTCACCGGCGTTCCGCGCGGCATCCCCGAGAGGAAGGCGATGCCACCGACGGCATGCGCGACACGGGCGAAACCGGGACGGTCGCGGTAGGGGCCGGTCTGACCGTAACCGGTGACGCGCAGCATGATCAGGCGCGGGTTGATCTGCCGCAGCACGTCCCAGCCGAGGCCCCACTTCTCGAGGGTGCCGGGGCGGAAGTTCTCGCACAACACGTCCGATTTCTCGATCAGCGCCTTGAACAGTTCGACACCTTCGGGCAGGTGCAGGTCGAGGGTCACCGACTTCTTGTTGCGCGCTTCGCTGAGCCAGGCCAGCGTGTCCTTGCGCCTGGTCGGTGTACCGAAGTGGCGCATCGGATCGCCGCCTTTCGGATTCTCGACCTTCAGCACCTCGGCGCCGAACTCGCCAAGGATGCTGGCGCTGTACGGCGCCGCGATCACCGTCGCCGCGTCGATGACACGGATGCCGGCCAGCGGCAAGCGGCTTTCGGCCTCGTCTGTGGTGGGCATGACAATCCTCGCGCTGCTGTGGGTTCAGATGATCTTGCGCTGCCGCAGGCGCCGGATCTCCTGCGCCGGGATGCCAAGCAGTTCGCGCAGGATCTCGTAGGTGGCGTTGCCGAGCGGTGGGCCGAGGTTCGAGATTCTCCCCGGGGTTTCGGACAGGGTGGGAACGACGCCCGGGATGACGACTTCGCCAAGCCCTTCCTCGCACAGTCGGGCGAGGTTGCCACGTGCCTGGAAGTGCTCGTCCTCGAAGATGTCGGCGATGCTGTTCAGCCGGCCGACCGGTACCTCGCCGTCGATGCACAGCTGCATCACCTGTTCGCGTGTCAGCGAGCCGACCCATTCGATCACCAGACGGTTGACCTCGTCGCGTGCCGCCAGCCGCTGGCGCTGATTGCCATAGCGATCGGCAGCAGCGAGTTCGGGTTTGCCCATCACCGCGGCAAAACGTTCGAACATCTTGTCGGTGGTGCAGGCAATCGCCACCCACTTGTCGTCGACGGTGCGGAAGTGGCCGTGCGGCACGGCGACGAAGCTGCCGGCCCCTTCGCGCTCGCGTACCTTGCCGAAGAGGCCGTAGGCAGCGGCAATCTCGTCCATCTGACGAAAGACCGCCTCGTAGATGCCGATGTCGATGATCTGCCCTTCGCCGCTGACTTCACGGTGGCGCAACGCGAGCAGGATGCCGATCGCGCCATAGAGGCTCGACAGGTAGTCGCCAAGCGGGGCAGTACCCGGAACCACAGGTGTTTCGCCGGGGAAGCCGGCAAGATAGGACAGACCGGCGAAGCCGTGCGCGATATGGGCGAAGCCCGAGCGGCGGCGGTACGGCCCGGTCTGCCCGTAGCCGGAGACGCGCAGCATCACCAGGCCGCGATTGGCCTGCTGCAATTCCTCCCAGCCGAGCCCCCACTCCTCCATCGTCCCGGGGCGGAAGTTCTCGATCAGCACGTCGGATTTCGCCACCAGCTTGAGGAACAGGTCGACTCCTTCGCGCTGCCGCAGGTCGAGGGTCACCGACTTGCGGTTGCGGCCCTCGCTGAGCCAGGCGAGTGTCGCGTCGTGGCGTTTCGACGCCGTTCCGAAGCGCCGCATCGGATCGCCGGCGACCGGGTGCTCCACCTTGAGAACCTCGGCGCCGAACTCGCCGAGGATCGACGCCGCATAGGGACCGGCGAGAAAGGTTCCAACGTCGATTACGCGCAGCCCGCTCATCGGCAGCCGGTCGCCTTCGGGCGAGCGTTCCTGCTCGTTCTCGTGCGACGGCCGGGTTGCCGTGGCTGGTTCGCCGGTCGCTGCTGCCGGCGAGGCGCTCGCACCACCCTCGCGGGTTTCCTGCTCTGGGGCAGGCTTCGTCGAAGCGGGCTCCCCTGTCATTGCCGATCCTCCCTGCTGCCATTGGCGCATGCCGCACGAAGCCTCATCGCCGGCGATCAGTGATCCGGGCGCCGGCAAGCCATTGCCTCCCGCCCTTCCCGACAACCCCTCGGGCGTCGCCAAGCCGGCAGCGATCGCCTTGCCACGGGCACGAGCGGTACGCGGATCGCCTGCCGTGCTCAGTCTGGCGCGAACGCAAGCCTCGCAGTATATGTTCAAAAAGCAGCCGCTGATACAACCGGCAGCGCCTTGTCGCAGCCGGCAGCGAGCGACCGCGCGGGCGATCTGCGAGGCGTCGGCAGGTGGGCGGCGACGCTCCTGCGGTCAGTCGGTCGGCCCTTTGATGTGAAAGTCGCGTCAGCGACTCGCGAATCTCCCTTCTCCCGAGCGCGGGAGAAGGGCCGGGGATGAGAGAAACGGTCATGACTTTCATCATCAGGGGTGTCCCGACAGTCATGACCGTCAGCCGCATGCCGGCACCTTCGGCGCCGGCGCGTGAGCGCGAAACGCGAAGCCCGCCTGGCAAAATGGTGAGGCATCGTCTATAGTGAATCCCAATCTCGAGAGAACGCTCAGGGCCGCCGACGGCGCGCCGGCATGGCGCCGCCCGGAACCCTGGAGACGCGGCGAGTCGGTGCCGCGCCCTGCGCGCGAGAAGCCCTGGCGGTGCTCACACAGCGGGCGAGGGCAAGCCGCAGGAACGGTAGCGTGGTGGTTGCAGGCGTCGCGGGCGCCGGTGAAGGCATTGTTTTGGGGGGGCGAGCGAGGTCCGGGGCCGCAGGTGGCCCGGTCGGGATTTTGCTTGCCGGACAGCGATATTTGCGAGTCGAAGGTGGAACCTGACCGGCGAAGAAGAAGCCAGGGCGTGGCCTGTCGTTGCGGGGCAGGAGCGGCTCGTTCACCATCCTGTGCCGACGTCGCCGGGCGCCTTCTCGCGACAGCGCGCCGCGCGTCGGCGTCACTCGCTGTCGGTGCGACTTCCTCCCTGGCCCATCTGGCTGCCACCGCCACCGCCACCGCCACACCGCCGGCCGGCGACACCGGCTATCCACACATCGCCGGCCGACGCTGGCCGCCACCGCCGGCCGCACGACGAAGCGTCACACTCGCTGCCTTGCGCGCAGCGCAGTGCGGTTCTGTTCGCAAGCTTTCCCGATCCCCGACCCCTCTGCCGATTGCTGGCGAGGGGCAGTTCGTGCGTCGCTGGCGCGACCTGCACGCGAATGACGTCTTCCCCTGACTTCAGCAACGATTACGGAGGCAACACATGAAGCTCACGCTGACCCCTGACGAACTGAACGCCTATTATGGCGAGCTGCACGAGGCGAACGCAGCCTTCAAGGGGCACTACCCCGCAGATTCCTCCGACCGGCAGCCGGTGCACACGGTCTACGGGGGCGCCAACCTGTTCAAGGCCGGATTTGCCGCCAAGCTCGGCGAGGTGGCGCTCAAGACCCTCGAGACCTATGCACCGAACTACCACGTCTTTGCCCGCGTTCTCGGTCTGCCGGGCGCAGAGACCCTGCCAAGCAACCCGATCGAACTCGACAGTCTGACGCGGGCGCTGGAAAGCAACCCGGAGCAGGTGCGCGAGATCAAGCAGGCGGCCTGGCTGGCATTCACCGTCTATAACCGCGTCGTCAAGAAGCTGCGGAGCGAGCCGATCGAGGACAACCGCATCGACTTCGAGGACGGCTACGGCAATCGGCCGGACGACGAGGAGGATGGCCACGCCGTCGCCGCGGCGGACGAAGTCGCCAGGGGGATGAGCGAGAACGTCCTCTCGCCGTTCCTCGGCATTCGCATCAAGACCTTTTCCGACGAGTGCAAGGTACGTTCGATCCGCACGCTCGACATCTTCCTCACCCGCCTGGCGGAGAAGACCGGCAGCCGGTTGCCGGACAACTTCATCGTCACCCTGCCGAAGGTGACGACTCCGGAGCAGGTGTCCGCCTGCGCCAGTGTCTTGGCGAAGCTCGAAGCCCGGCTCGGTTATCCCAAGGACTCGCTGCGCATGGAGATCATGATCGAAACCACGCAGTCGATCATCAACCACAAGGGCGAGAATACGGTGCCGTTGCTCGTCGCCGCCGCTGCCGGCCGCTGTCGATCGGCAATCTTCGGGACCTACGATTACACCGCGTCGTGCAACATCACGGCGGCACATCAGAGCCACACGCACCCGTCGTGCGACTTCGCCCGTCACGTGCTGCAGGTCAGCCTGGCCGGAACCGGCATCACGATCAGCGATGGCGCGACCACCAGCATGCCGATCGGGCCGCACAAGGCGGCTGCTGGCTCTGTCCTCTCGCCACAGCAAATGGACGAGAACCGCGCCGTCGTGCATGGTTCGTGGAAGCTCCACTACGACAACATCATGCATTCGCTGCAGCATGCCTACTATCAGGGGTGGGACCTGAACCCCGGGCAGTTGCCGGTACGCTATGCGGCGGTCGACACCTTCTTCCTCAGCGGGTTGCAGGATGCCTCGGCGCGCCTGAACGCCTTCCTGAACAAGGCTGCACAGGCGACTCTGGTGGGCAACACCTTTGATGACGCCGCCACCGGCCAGGGGCTGCTCAACTTCTTCCTGCGCGGCATGGCCTGCGGTGCCATCACCGAGCAGGAAGTGCTGGCGACGGGGATTACTCTCGACGAGCTGCGCTCCCGCTCGTTTGTTCGCATCGTCAACAACCGGACCCGGAAATAGACACCGCTCCGGAACCACGCAAGCAGAAAGGGATGAGTGATGACTGAGGTGAACTGCGGGATACAGGGGGGGTTGCCTTATCTCGATGCCGCCGATGCGGCGATCAGGAAAGCGCTGGGCTGGATGAAGCAGCAATGCATGGGTAGCAAGGGCGTGTCGAACGAGAAGCTCGACGCACACCAGATGGCCAGCTTCGATCTCGCCTGGTGTGCCGCTGAAGCGACCGCCGCGCGCTTCGCCGCCGACTACGCTGCCCGGGTGCTGGCCGCGGGCCAGCAGGCCGAGGGCGTCTGTCTCGAGGAGCGGATGGCCCTGGCGTTCTGCGCCGAGGCACTGCAGAACATCCACAACCGGTTGTGGGCGAGGCCGCAGAGTTTCGGCCTGAGCGAGGCGGACGTCGCCGCGCTGGCTTCGTCCGGCCTCAGCCGTTTCTGCCAGTTGCAGCTCGACGCCGCCCATCTCGAGGCCCTCGGCCGCGATGTCATGGCGCTGAACGGTGCCAGCGGCGCCTACATGCTCAGCGACGATGCGACGATGATGCAGGATTCGTTCCGCAAGCTGGCGACGAACGTGGTGATGCCCCTGGCCGAGGAGATCCACCGCCACGACCGCATCATTCCGCAGGAGATTCTCGAGCCGCTGACCGAGATGGGCTGCTTCGGCCTGTCGATCCCCGAGCGCTACGGCGGCATCCAGAGCGACGATCATGAAGACAACATGGGGATGATCGTCGTCACCGAAGAGCTTTCGCGGGGCTCGCTCGGTGGCGCCGGCAGCCTGATCACGCGGCCCGAGATCCTCAGCCGGTCGCTGCTCAAGGGCGGCACCGAGGAGCAGCGTGAGAAGTGGTTGCCGCGCGTCGCGATGGGTGATCCGCTGTGCGCGATCGCCGTCACCGAGCCGGATACCGGCTCCGACGTCGCCGCCATGCGCCTGAAGGCGACGAAGTGCGACGGCGGCTGGATTCTCGACGGGGTCAAGACCTGGTGCACGATGGCCGGCAAGGCCGGCGTCCTGCTCGTCCTCGCCCGCTCCAACCCAGACCGCTCGCTCGGCCACAAGGGGCTCAGCATGTTCCTGGTCGAGAAGGATTCGTACGAGGGGCACGACTTCGAGTACCGTCAGCCGCAGGGCGGTGTCCTCAGTGGTCGCGCGATCGCCACCATCGGCTATCGCGGCATGCATTCCTACGAGGTCTTCTTCGACCACGTCTTCGTTCCCGACGAGAACCTGGTTGGCGGGCCCGAGGGCGAAGGCAAGGGCTTCTACTTCACCATGGCCGGATTCGCCGGCGGTCGCATCCAGACCGCGGCACGCGCCATCGGCGTCATGCAGGCAGCGTTCGAGAAGGCAGTTTCCTATGCCCAGGAGCGCAAGGCGTTCGGCAAACCGATCGGCGACTTCCAGCTGACGCGCGTCAAGCTGGCGCGCATGGCGACGCTGCTGACCGTCTCGCGGCAGTTCACCTATGCCGTTGGTCGCCTGATGGATCAGGGTCAGGGGCAGATGGAAGCGAGCATGGTCAAGCTGTTCACCTGCCGCACTGCCGAGTGGCTGACGCGTGAAGCAATGCAGATTCACGGCGGCATGGGTTATGCAGAGGAGACGGCGGTCAGCCGCTACTTCCTCGATGCACGGGTGCTGTCGATTTTCGAGGGCGCCGAGGAAACCCTGGCGCTGAAAGTCATCGCCCGCTCACTGATCGACGCCGTATAGCACAGGCTGCAGCCGGCACCCCGGGTTTCGCGAAAAGGAGGTTTCAATGTCGCAGGCAATTCGTTTCCGACCGCAGGTCGAACTCGCCCAGAAGGTCGGGGTGGATGTCGGCAAGGTCCGCCATCCGCATTATGGCCGCTATCTGGAAGAGTTCGAACCCGGACAGGTCTTCGTCCACCCGCGTGGTTTCACCTTCTTCCGGGCGCAGATGGAAGCCTTTGCCCGGACGTACATGCAGTGCAATCCGCTTTACCTCAACGAGGAGTTCGCCAGGGCGAGCGGCTTCACGGGGCTGCCGGCGTCGCCGCAGATGGTCTTCAATGTCGTTCTGTCGCTGGGCGTGCAGAACGATTCGGAGAAGGCGATGGCCAACCTCGGCTATTACGATGCGCAGTATCTGCGGCCGGTGTATGCCCTCGACACGATCCGCTCGCTGACCAAGGTCATCGACCGCAAGGAGCGCGGTGCCGGCAAGCCGGGGATCGTCACCATCCGCACGCTGGGAATCAACCAGAACGACGAGGTCGTGCTGCAGTACCAGCGCAAGATCATGGTCGCCGGGCAGGGCGGGCGGCCGTCGACGACACCGCTGCCGGCGTCGGCGGACGGGCGGATGCCAGCCTTCCCGTGGGTCGATGACGCCGAGGTCTTCCTGCCACGTTTCCCGGATGTCCTGCCCGCCGGGCTGACCGGCCCGCGGTCCTGCTGCGAGGATTTCACGGTCGGCGAGATCATCGTCCATGCCAATGGCCGGACGATCACCGACGAGCATCTACCGCTGACCTATGCGGTCGGCAACACCCATCCGCTGCACTTCGACCGCGTCTTCAGCTCCGGCCTGTCGGGCAAGATGAGCGGTGACCCGATCGTCTATGGCGGTCTCGTCTTCGCTTGGCTCGAAGGACTCGCCAGCCGCGATGTCAGTGACAACAGCGTCTGGGAACTCGGCTTCACCGAGGGCTACCACACGCAGCCGTCGATCGCCGGCGACACCGTTGCGGCGCTGTCGCGCGTGCTGGCCAGCGAGGACGCTCCCGGCGAACTCGCCGCCGGCTTCGGAATCGTCAGCTTCCAGCTCATCGGCGTCAAGAACATCAGCGCCGCCAGCGCGCTGGCGAGGTATGGCGCCGATCTGTTCATCAAGGAGAACGACAAGAAGGAACTGGGCAAGGAAAAGATCGACGAGAAGATTTTTGAGATCGAGAGGCGCCTCTTGATCAGAAAGAGGAGATAGTCATGGTTGCCCCGCGCAAGAATCGCGATCAGCCCTGGTTGATGCGGACCTACAGCGGCCACAGTTCGGCCAGGGCGTCCAATGCCCTCTATCGAACCAACCTCGCCAAGGGACAGACCGGGTTGTCGGTCGCCTTCGACCTGCCGACGCAGACCGGCTACGACGCCGACAGTCCGCTGGCGCGCGGCGAGGTCGGCAAGGTCGGCGTGCCGATCTCGCACATCGAGGACATGGATCAGTTGTTCGACCAGATCCCGCTCGACCAGATGAACACCTCGATGACGATCAACGCCACCGCCGCCTGGTTGCTGTCGCTGTACATCGGGCTGGCGCAACGGCGGGGGATCGACCCGAAGAAACTCAGCGGGACGACCCAGAACGACATCATCAAGGAGTACCTGTCGCGCGGCACCTACATCTATCCGCCCGGCCCGTCGATGCGTCTGATCGCCGACACGATCAACTACACGATCAGGCACGTGCCGAAGTGGAACCCGACCAACGTCTGCAGCTACCACCTGCAGGAAGCGGGCGCGACGCCGGTGCAGGAGCTTGCCTACGCGCTGTGCACGGCGATGGCGGTTCTCGATCGGGTCAAGGCTTCCGGCGAAGTGCCACCGGAGGAGTTCCCGCAAGTCGTCGAGCGGATCTCATTCTTCGTCAATGCCGGCATCCGCTTCATCGAGGAGTGCTGCAAGCTGCGCGCCTTCGGCGAGATGTGGGACGAGCTGACGCTCAGCCGTTACCAGGTCGAGGATCCCAAGCTGCGCCGTTTCCGCTACGGCGTGCAGGTGAACTCGCTCGGGCTGACCGAGGCGCAACCCGAAAACAACGTGCAGCGGATCGTTCTCGAGATGCTGGCCGTCGCGCTGTCGAAGCGCGCCCGGGCGCGCGCCATCCAGCTCCCCGCCTGGAACGAGGCGATGGGGCTGCCGCGCCCGTGGGATCAGCAATGGGCGCTGCGGATGCAGCAGGTGATGGCCTTCGAGACCGACCTCCTCGAGTACGAGGACATCCTTGACGGCTCGCCGGTGATCGCCGCCAAGGTCAGCGAATTGATCGCTGGTGCCAGGCGCGAGATCGACAACGTCGAAGCGCAGGGCGGGATCATTGCCGCGATCGAATCCGGCTACATCAAGCGCGAGCTGGTCGGCAGCCACATGAGCCGCCTGCGCGCCATCGAATCGGGTGAGCTGAAGATCATCGGCGTCAACTGCTTCCAGGAGACCGCCGAGTCGCCGCTGACGATGGGCAGCGACGGCGCCATCATGAAGTCCGATCCGGCGGCTGAACGGCAACAGATCGAACGTTTGCAGGAGCATCGCCGGCAGCGCAACGATGCCGATGTGCGGGCGGCCCTGCAGGGGCTCAGCGATACGGCGAAGAGCGGCGACAACATCATGCCGAGTTCGATTCGCTGCGCGCTCGCCGGCGTCACCACCGGCGAGTGGGGCGACTCGCTGCGCGCCGTTTTCGGCGAGTTCCGTCCGCCGACCGGGGTCGACATCGCCATCGACAGTCGCGAGGTGCTCGGCCGCAAGGACCAGGTGACCGAACTCAGGGAGAGAGTCGGTCGTACCGGCAACGCGCTGGGTCGACCGCTGAAGATTCTTGTCGGCAAGCCGGGGCTCGATGGCCATTCGAACGGCGCCGAGCAGGTGGCCGTCAAGGCGAGGGATGTCGGTTTCGAGGTCGTTTACGACGGCATCCGGCTGACGCCGCAGCAGATCGCCCAGGCGGCGCAGGAGGAAGGGGTCCATGTCGTCGGGCTGTCGATCCTCTCGGGAAGCCACATGGAGCTGGTCGGGTCGGTGCTGCAGGAGTTGCGTGCGCGCGACCTGGCGGGGTTGCCGGTGGTTGCCGGCGGCATCATCCCGCCTGCGGACGCCGAGCGATTGATGGCGCTCGGGGTGCGGGCGATCTACACGCCGAAGGACTTCAGCCTGAACGCGATCATGGGGGACATCGTCGACGTGGTGCGCGAGTCGAACGGGCTCGAGCGCTTGGGTTTGCTGTCTTGAGAGGTAGATGACGAACCTCGGCCTTCCCGATCCCGAACAGCTCGCGGCGCGCATCCTGCGCGGTGAGCGGGCAGCCGTTGCCAGCGGCCTGAACCTGCTGGACAACCGGCTGCCGGCCGCGCGCGGCCGCGCCGTGCGGCTGCTGGCGTGCCTCTCCGGCGAGCGCTGGCTGAGCGCTGGCCACCTGATCGGGGTGACCGGACCACCCGGTGCCGGCAAGTCGTCGCTGGTGTCGGCGATGATCCGCGAATGGCGACTGGCCGGCACGACGGTCGGCGTGCTGGCGGTCGACCCGTCGAGCCGGCCCGAGCTGGGCGGTGGGGCGCTCCTCGGTGACCGCATCCGGATCAAGACCCCGGCGCAGGATGATGGACTCTTCATCCGTTCGCTCGCCAATCGCAACCAGCTCGGTGGGGTTGCCGGCGAGGTCTGGCCGATGAGCTGGCTGATGCTGGCCTGCTTCGACATCGTCGTCATCGAGACCGTCGGCGTCGGCCAGACCGAAATCGACATCGCCGAGATCGGCGACACCGTCTGCTATGTCGCACAGCCGGCCTCCGGCGACACCATTCAGTATCTCAAGTCGGGGATCATCGAAATCCCCGACATCTTCGCCGTCAACAAGGCCGACCTGGGCGCCGCGGCACGCAAGACGGCGAACGAGATCGGTCGCAGTGCCCCGCGGCAGGATCGCCGCGAGGGGTGGGATTACCCGGTCTGTCTGCTGAGCGCGACCATGCAGACCGGGATCAAGGAGTTTCACGCGCACTTCGATCGACACCGCCGGTTCCTCGTTGCGGCCGGTCTCCTCGCGCGGCAGCGCAGCCAGCATCAGAGTGCGTGGGTGCTGCGGCTGCTGAAGGAGGAGTTCGGCACTTTCGGCCTCGAACTGCTCGGCGGCCGCGCCGCCATCGAGAAACGTCTGGGCGAGTATCGGTCGAGCCAGTTTGAGGAGTACGAACGTATGCGAGAGCATATTCTTTCCCGTTTGCTGTCGGTCAATCAACCGACCCTTTCACCATAAAAGGAGCATCTGATGAGCAAGCAACTGTATGCACTTGGCGAACTGCCCCCCTTGGGCGAAGTACCGGAAACAATGCACGCCTGGCTGATCCGCCCCGAACGCTTCGGGATACCGACGCAGGCGTTTCAACAGGAGGTGGTGACTACGCCGCCCATCGCCGACGACGAGGTGTTGGTTTACGTCATGGCGGCGGGGATCAACTACAACAACGTCTGGGCCGGTCTGGGAATTCCGGTCAACGTGATCGGGGCGCGCAACAAGGCCGGCGAGAAGGAGGAATTCCACATCGGCGGCAGCGACGCTTCCGGAATCGTCTACAAGGTCGGCAAGGACGTCAAGAACGTCAAGGTCGGCGATGAAGTGGTCATGCACTGCGGTCAGTACAGTCGCGACTGCGAGTGGGTCAAGAATGGCGGCGACCCGATGTACTCGCCCACCTACAAGATCTGGGGCTACGAGACCAACTGGGGCAGCTTCGCGCAGTTCGCCAAGGTGCAGGCCCAGCAGTGCATGCCCAAACCCAAGCACATGACGTGGGAAGAGGCAGCGGCCTACACGCTGGTCGCGGCGACCGCGTGGCGGATGCTGCACGGCTGGGGCGTCAACTCGGTGAAGAAGGGCGACGTCGCGTTGATCTGGGGTGGCGCGGGCGGGCTCGGCTCGATGGCGATCCAGATCGTCAAGGCTGCCGGCGCCACAGCCGTTGCCATCGTCTCCGGCGAGGACAAGTTCGACTATTGCATGAAACTCGGCGCCAAGGGCTGTATCAATCGCAATCAATTCGACCATTGGGGAATGCTGCCGCACTGGAAGGACAACGCCGGCTACGCCAAGTGGCTGAAGGGCGTGCGCGCGTTCGGTTCGAAGATCTGGGAGATCCTGGGCGAGAAGCGCGCGCCGAACATCGTCTTCGAGCATCCTGGCGAAACCACCATCCCGACGTCGATCTTCGTGTGCGAGACGGGTGGCATGGTCGTCGTTTGCGCCGGTACCACCGGTTACAATGCGACGGTCGATCTGCGCTACCTGTGGATGCGGCAGAAGCGCCTGCAGGGCTCCCATTTTGCCAACACCGTGCAATCCAACGAGATGAACCAACTGGCGCTGCGCGGCCTGCTCGATCCCTGCCTGTCGCGCGCCTTCCCTTACACCGACATTCCGCACGTGCACCAGTTGATGTACGAGAACAAGCACCCGCATGGCAACATGGCGGTACTCGTGGGCGCTACAGAGTACGGCCTCGGTGCCAGCGGCAAGGCGCCGGTCGCGATGATCCATCCCACCCTTCCGAAGGACGACGTGCATACCACCCCGCATCCCTATCCGATGTCCGAACCGCTGCCCAGCATCGGCGAGGCGGAGCCGATCACGATTGCCGATGATGGCAGCAAGGTCAGGGACTTGATGCATCGCGGCATCATCTCTTGCGCGCCGGGCGATACCGTCGGCCAAGCGGCGAAACTCATGGTGGACAACGAAATCCATGCCGTCGTTGTCATGGATGGCGGCAAGGCAGTTGGCGTGGTATCGCAAACCGACATGGTGTTGGCGCGGCAGGGCCGCACCTCGGAACAGGCGCGAGCGATGCCGGTGAGTGAGGTGATGACGCCGGGTTGCGCCACCTGCGATGCCGACATCCTGTTGAGCGAGGCGGTGAGCCAGATGACCGGTCGGCGGATGCATCGCCTGGTGGTCACCGAGAAGGATCAGCCGGTCGGCGTGATCTCGATGACCGACGTCGTGCGCAAGATCATCGGCGAGTAAAGGCCGCGATTCGGTCACGATCGCGGCAAGCGACCCCCTCCCGCGCTCGGGAGGGGGTTCCCGGGGTTCCCTGAACGTCCCTCTCCGACCGCCAGGGAGCCCCTTTCACACACGAAGGGGGGTTTCCCACGATGCGCGCCGTCGTCTGTCATTCCCTCACCGGCCCGGACGCGCTGCGTCTCGATGAGATTGCCGAGCCACGCCCCGGCCCGGGCCAGGTGCGTATCCGCGTGCGCGCCTGCGGTGTCAATTTTGCCGACAGCCTGATCACCCGCGGCGAGTACCAGAAGCAGCCGCAGCCACCGTTCAGCCCGGGCTTCGAAGTCGCCGGCGAGGTTCTCGAACTCGCTGCCGGCGTGCAGGGGCTCAGCGTCGGCGAGCGCGTGGTCGCCATCATTCCCTGTGGGGGCTATGCCGAGCAGGTCGTCGCCGATGGCAACCGCTGCGTGGCGATGCCGGATGCGATGCCATGGCAGCACGGAGCCGCCTTGCCGGTGGTCTTTGGTACCTCGCATGTTGCGCTCTGGCATCGGGCACGCCTGTGTGCCGGCGAGACGCTGGTCGTCCACGGCGCAGCCGGTGGCGTCGGCCTGACTGCGGTCGCTCTTGGCCGACTGCTCGGTGCGACGGTGATCGCCACTGCCAGCAGTGCGCAGAAACTCGAGGTGGCGCGCCAACACGGCGCCGATCATCTGATCGATTCCGCCCAGCAGGACGTGCGAGGGAGGATTCTCGAGCTGACCGGCGGGCGCGGCGCCGACGTGGTCTACGATCCGGTTGGCGGCGATCTGTTCACCGCTTCGCTGCGCAGCATCGCCTTTGAAGGACGGATCCTGGTCATCGGCTTTGCTGGCGGCAGCGTGCCGCAGATTCCGGCCAATCATCTGCTCGTCAAGAACGTCGACGTCATCGGACTCAACTGGCCGGCCTATGCCGAGCTGAAACCACGGGTGATGAACGAGAGTCTGCAGCGCCTGATGAACTGGTATGCCGAAGGCGCGATCATGCCGCATGTCGCGGCGACCTATCCGCTGGCCGAGGCGGCGGCAGCGCTGCAGCAGCTGCTGCAGCGCAGGTCCACCGGCAAGCTGGTCCTCACCGTCGACTGAGGCTCAGCAATGCGCCAGCTTGCCCATCGTCGGCGATTGACCACTGCGGCCACGCATCACCGGCGCGAGCGACGCATACGCGGCGCCAGCGCGGCAACGGGCGGCGGGCGCTGGTCATTTGCCGGGAATCCATCCACACTCGCGGTCAGCCGGCTGCGTTCCTGTCTTGGCGACGAAACAGGTACACCGCATCGGCAGACCGCGAGACAATCGATCGGCGCTGGCAGCAGCGGGCGCCGTTTTTCCTGGTGCGGAGAAACCCGCACCGATGATCACCAGAAAGGACTACCATGAATCCCCAGAATGGTTACGATGTTGAAGACCTGTCGGTCGGCATGAGTGCAGAAACAGCGAAGACGATTACCGATGCGGACCTCGTCCTCTTTGCCGGCGTTTCCACCGACGTCAATGCGGTTCATATGGACGAGGAGTTCGGCCGGACGACGATCTTCGGTGGCCGCATCGCGCACGGCATGCTGTCCGCCAGCCTGATCTCGGCGGTTCTCGGCAACCGTCTGCCCGGCCCGGGAACGATCTACATGAGCCAGTCGCTGCGCTTCCGTGCGCCGGTGCGTCCCGGCGACACGGTGCATGCCAAGGTGACGGTCAAGGAAGTGATCGCCGACAAGGGCCGGGTGGTGCTCGACACCGTCTGCACTGTCGGTGACAAGGTCGTCATCGACGGTGAAGCGACCCTGATGCCCACCTCGCGCAAGAAGCGCGAGGCTACCGGCAAGTAGATGGGCGAGGTCGGCACCGACTTCAGCGCCTGGATCGGTCGTCAGGAAAGCACTGACGACGATCTCGGGCTGGCGCCTGCACGGGCAGCCGCGGCGACGCTCGACGACAGCTCGGCGAGCTTCGTCTGTGGCAGCGCGCTGCCGCCGCTCTGGCACTGGTTCTACTTCCTGCCGCGGGTGCCGCAGGCGAACCTCGGTGTCGACGGGCATCCGCAGCGCGGCGGCTTCATGCCGCCGATTCCCTTCCCGCGACGGATGTTCGCCGGCGCCCGGCTGCGCTTTCACGCGCCTTTGCTGATCGGGCAGTCGGCGCGGCGTGTCGCCACCATTCGCGATGTTCGACTGAAGACGGGACGTTCGGGCTCGCTTGCCTTCGTCTCGCTGCACTACGGCTACTATCAGGACGATCGCCTGTGCATCGACGAAGAGCAGGACATCGTCTACCGCGAACCCGGAGCGGCGATACCCGCGCCGCAGCTTCTCGACTGGCCGCCGCTGCCGGCGGCAGCCTGCGCGCGTATCGTCACCCCCGATCCGCGACTGCTCTTCCGCTTCTCGGCGCTGACCTTCAACGCACACCGGATTCACTACGATCGCCCGTACGCGATCGACGAGGAGGGTTACCCCGGTCTCGTCGTGCATGGCCCGCTGACTGCGGTGTTGTTGATGGAGCTGTTGCGACGGCAGGTGACCCGGCCGGTGAAGGAGTACAGTTTCCGCGGCCTGGCACCGCTCTTCGACCTGGCGCCGTTTCGCCTGCTGTGCACCCCGCAGGATGGGGGCTATGTCCTCGCGGCGCAGGCGCCCGACGGGGCCGTGGCGATGAGCGCCAGGGCAGAGCTTGCCGAAGCGGCGGCCTAGTCGACCGGCGGCAGCGACGCGGGTGCCGCCTCGCATCGACCGGCGCGGCCAGCAGGCGCGGCGCTCACTCGCCGCGGATCAGCGCCACCAGGTCCTCGGTCGACGGCAGCGCGCTGGCGTCGCCTTCGGCGAGGATGCTTTCGGCGAGGGCGCGCTTGTCGTGGTGCAGGTCGACGATCCGTTCCTCGACGGTGCCCTTGCTGACCAGGCGATAGACGGTCACCGGCCGTAGCTGGCCGATGCGGTGCGCGCGGCCCATCGCCTGGTCCTCGGCAGCCGGGTTCCACCACGGGTCGGTGATGACCACGTAATCGGCGGCGGTGAGGTTGAGGCCGAAGCCGCCGGCCTTCAGGCTGATCAGGAAGAGGTCACCTTCGCCCGCCTGGAAGGCAGCGACGCGGCGGCTGCGTTCGGCTGCCGGCGTGGCCCCGTCGAGGTACTGGTAGCTGAGCCCGGCTTCGTCGAGCGGCGCGCGCAGCAACTGCAGGAAATCGACGAACTGGCTGAAGACCAGCGCCTTGTGGCCGTTGGCGATCAGCTCGCCGGCGAGTTCGGTGAAAGCCTGCACCTTGGCGCCGGCGATGCCGAACTCCGGACTGCACAGCCGCGGGTCGCAGGCGGCGCGGCGCAGGCGGGTGAGTTGCGCGAGGATGTTGAAGCGTGCCTGCGTTTCCGGGGTTTCCTCGAGGGTGGCGTCGATCTCGCGCGCCGCCTCGCGGCGCAGGGCTTCGTAGTGCGCCGCTTCGGCGGCTTCGGCGGCGACGCTGAGGATCAGCTCGGTGCGCGGCGGCAGATCCTGCAGCACCTCGGACTTCGTTCGCCGGAGGACGAAGGGGCCGACCAGTCGCTTCAGCACATGCTGCGCTTCGCGGTCGCGGTTGCGCTCGATCGGCCCGGCGAAGCGCTCGTTGAAGCGGTTGCTCGTTCCGAGCAGACCGGGGTTGGCAAAGCGCATGATCGACCAGAGGTCGGCGAGGCGGTTCTCCACCGGCGTGCCGGTCAGTGCCAGGCGGAAATCCGCGCTCAGCTCGAAGACCGCCTGCGAGCGCTTGGCGGCGGCGTTCTTGATTGCCTGCGCTTCGTCGGCGATCAGCGTGTGCCAGTTGCGGCCGGCAAAGCGCTCCTGCGCCAGTTGCAGCAGCGTGTAGGAGACGATCAGCAGATCCTGCGGCCCGGCGTCGCCGACCAGCGCCTCACGTTCGCCCTCGCCCGCCTCGCCGTAGATGCGGGCGTTCAGCGTCGGTGCGAAACGTCGGCATTCGGCGAGCCAGTTGCCGCAGACCGAGGTCGGCGCGATGACCAGTGCCGGCCCGCTTGCTGCCCGTTCGAGTAGTACCGCGAGCGCCTGCAGGGTCTTGCCGAGACCCATGTCATCGGCGAGGCAGCCGCCCATGCCGGCGGTCGCCAGGCGCGTCGCCCACTGGAAGCCATCTTCCTGATACGGCCGCAGACTGGCCTGCAGCAGCTTCGGCAGTTGCGGCTCGATGGCCTGGGCACTGCGCAGACGCTCGATCGCCTGGCGGAAATCCCGGCCAGCGCTGAGTTCGGTGCCATCGAGCACTTCGTCGAGCCAGGCAGCGGCGATCAGTGGTGCCTTGCCGCCATCCTTGTCGGGCTCGAGCACCGCCGCGAGATCGGCGAGCTTCTGCTTCAGCGAGCGCGTCAGCGCCGCGTAGATGCCGTTGCCCATCGGCACGAAACGCGACCGGTTGCGCGCGGCGCCGAGGAGCGTTGACAACTGCAGCACCAGACCTTCATCGACGGTGGCCTCACCGTCCAGCCGGAACCAGTCGCGTTCGCGAGTGACGCGCATGCCGAGCTGCCGCGGGCCGAGTGAGACGACGCGCACGCTCTTGCCCTTCGGCCATTCGACGGCGGCCAGTTCGGGCAGGGTTGGCAACTTCTCGACTGCGGCAAGCGCGCTCTCCGCATCGTCGATCAGCCATTCGCAACTGTGCTCGCTGCCGTCGAGGAAGGGCAGGGCGTCGAGGATCGCCTCGAGATGTCGTCTCTCGCCGACCAGATCGCGCTCGGTGCCGACCGTCTCGCCGCCAATGACCGCCATCAACTGCCTGCGGCCGCTGCCCGGCGTCAGTCGCGGACCATCGCTGCCGAGGGGCGTCACGACCAGGCGCAGCGAGAGATCCGCATCGACGGGCGCCAGCTCGGCGCGCAGGCGCGAGTCGCTGGCGACCTGTCGTGTCGCCTGTGCAGCGTCGGCATGAACCTGAAAGCGCGCCGCCAGCGCGCGCAGCGTCTTCTCGACTTCTTCCTGTACGCCAGGGGCGCTGGCGGGAATGGCAAAGTGGCCGCCGACGAGCCGCGCGGCCTGCTGCTGTTCGGCCGAGAAGCGGACCAGCCGCAATCGCTGCGGGCCGTCTGGAATGAGGGTGATCAGGCGCAGCGCTTCGGCCGCGCGAAGCTGCTCGCCGTCCAGGTAGTAAGCGTCGACGTCGATGCCGGTGTGGAGCCGCAGGGGCGGATCGATGCGCATCCGGTAGCGGTCGCCATCGCGGATCAGTTCGAGTTCCGGCGGGCTTTCGGTCAGGTCGACGAACTGCTCCGGCGCGTTTGCCAGAAAGACCGTCGGGTGTCCGACGAGGGCGACGATCGCCGCCGCCAAGTCGAGGTACATGCGGCTGCTGTAGCCGGGCTCGAGGCGGATCGCCTTGGCTACCTTGGCGTCGGCCGCCGCGAGCTGCTGGTTGTCGACGAGTCGCGCCAGACTGATGACGCGCGGCCGGCTCCAGCCGCGCTGGCCGCGCTTCTGCTCGAGCGGGCGGATGCCGGCGAGTTGCCCCCCCTTGCCGATGTCGACTTCCCACAGCAGTCTGGTCGCCGTACCGGCAGCCGCCTCGCCGCCGCCCTGGCCGCCAAGCGACTGCAGCGTGACGAGGACTTCGTGCCAGTGTTCGCTGCTGCCGGAGATGAAGGAGCCGGCCGGCGGATCATGCCCCTCGAGTACCGCAGCGGCGTCGTCGAGCTGGCGCAACAGCGCTTGCATCCGGCAGGCGCGCAGCTTGCCGCGCAGCAGTGCGATCGGATCCCGCCATGCCTGCTGCGGGTCGGCTGCCCCGAAACCCGTGATGGTTTCTCTGCTCAGCCAGGCGGCGAGAAGGACTCCCCACAGGGTGTCCAACGGCGCCCCGAACAGCGTGTCAGGCGAAGTCCGGAGGGGCAGGACGGCGTTGCCGATGAGTGAAGCCCGGCCGAGACGGACGTCGATCGCGTGCACCCAGCGACCCCAGCCGGATTCCGGCTCGGGCTGGCGTCGGCCGGACTCGGCGGCACAGAACTTGCGCGCCAGCTCGAGATGGCGCGTTGTCGCCTGGGCGAGCAATGACAGGGGGTAGAACCAGGCGATGCCGGCGGACAGGAAGTGCTTGCTGCCGCCGATCTCGGACCGGCGTTGCTTGAGGGCCGCTTCGAAGGCTGTCTGCCCGACAGCCCAGTCGCCTTCGAGTACCCGCTGCGCTGCCCGGATGCCGGCAACCCAGCCATTGTCGATGCCGAGCAGAGCAGCCTGCAGCAGGTCGGCATCGGCGCGCAGAAACGCCAGGTCGGCGAGAACGAGGCGCAGGTGTTCGGGCACGACGGTCGCGTCCCGGGCGAGTTCTGCGCACGCCCAATCGACGATCGGCAAGTAGGTTTCAGTGTAGCTCAGGCAGACGCCGACGGTCGCCTGGTAGGCGAGAGACCAGCGTTCGGGACCGTCGATACGGGCAAAGCTGGGGCCGTCGAAGCAGGGCAGGATCGCCTGGAGAACGATGCTCTCCCAGTTGAACGCGCGCGACACGGCGCTTCTGATCGACTGCAGTTCGGTCGTCGGCGCACCGCTGAAGTATTTGGCGCGAACGTAGGCGACGGTCGTTGCCATGCTGCCGGTACTCCAGTATTGACTGGACTGGCTCGGGTGGAAACGATCGACCTGACAGACCAGACCAACCAGCGTGCTGCCCGTCGCGCTCTCGAGCCACTGGCGGTACAGCGGCGCGCGCAGCGTGTCCACCAGCTGGAAAACACCGTGCCGCGACCGATCCTCGAGCAGCAGATCCCGCTCCGCCAACTGCAGCCAGGCCTTCCTGACGTCGGCGAGGCTGAAGGCATGGCCGTTTCTCGTCTTCAGGCCGCTGACGACCAGCAGCCGTTGCACGTCGGTTGCCGACCGGCCGGCCCACAGCAGCGCGCAGGCGAGCGCGACCCGGTGCGTGTCGGGAGCCAGGCCGAGGGTTTCGAGCTGGTCGATGGCGGCGCTGTTCAGCAGGTTCCTGAGCATGGTTTTCCGGAACTCAGAATGGTCGATGAAGGGGTGAAGCTCACTGGCGGGTCAATAGCATCGCGTCGCCGTAGCTGAAGAAACGGTAGCGCCCGCGAATCGCATGTTCGTAGGCACGACGGACGGGCGCGTGACCGGCGAAGGCTGCGACGAGCATCAGCAGCGTCGACCGCGGCAGATGAAAGTTGGTCAGCAGGCGGTCGACGACCCGGAACTCGTAGCCAGGGGTGATGAAGAGATCGGTCTCACCGGCGCCGGCGCGCAGTTCACCGTCGCGCGCCGAAGCCTCGAGCGCCCGCAGGCTGGTCGTGCCGACGGCGATCACGCGACCGCCGCCGCGGCGCGTGCGGGCGATCGACTCGACCGTCGCGTCGGGAATGTCGAAACGCTCACTGTGCATCCGGTGCTCGGCCAGGTTGCGCACGCGCACCGGCTGGAAGGTGCCGGCGCCGACATGCAGCGTCAGCCAGGCACTGCCGACACCATGGTCGGCGAGCTGCTGCAGCAGCGTTTCGTCGAAATGCAGGCCGGCGGTCGGCGCCGCCACTGCGCCCGGCGAGCGGGCAAAGACCGTCTGGTAGCGCGCCTCGTCCGCCGCCGCCGCGTGCGTGATGTACGGTGGCAGCGGCAGCCGCCCGTGACGCTCGACGAGGCTCCAGAGGTCGCCGTCGGTAGCGAGTTCGAGGGCGAAGAACTCGCCCTGCGCGCCGCTGCGACCACCGACGAGCATCGGGATTGCCCCCTCGAGCAGGATCCGGCTGCCGGGCCTTGGCGACTTGCTGGCGCGAATCAGGGCGACTGCATGGCGGGCGTCGACGATGCGCTCGAAAAGCACTTCGATGCGGCCGCCGCTCGCCTTGCGACCGAGCATGCGGGCGCGGATGACGCGCGTGTCGTTGAACACCAGCAGGTCCCCGGCGGTGAGCAGCGCTGGCAACTCGCTGAAGCGATGGTCGCTGATGCCCGTGTCGAGCAGCCGCAGCAGCCGGCTGCCGCTGCGTTCGGCAGCCGGCTGCTGGGCGATCAGTTCGGCCGGTAGGTCAAAGTCAAAGTCGTCGAGTGTCAGCATCGCAGCGAGGCGGGAGATTGTTCGGCAGCGTGCGCGCCGTTGCTGCCGGCTTGTTCGCCGCCGGGGAATGCGCGATAATCGCCGCCTCCTGCCACGCGCAGACAGCGCGCACAGGCCGAGATGGCGGAATCGGTAGACGCAGCGGACTCAAAATCCGCCGCCGCAAGGCGTGGGGGTTCGATTCCCCCTCTCGGCACCACGACACACCGGTACAACCCGTGACCGCAAAGCCGCGGATTATAGCATCCGGTGTGGCGGCACGACGCCGCAGGTTTGCGGGCAGAGGGTGCCGACGGAAGCGTCGCGAGCAGGCCGGGACGTGCGGCGAGAGAGAGCGAAGGCGACCCATGGCAAGTGGATAGGCGGCGAGTGAGCGAGCGGGCAGCGCTGCCGGTCGGCCGTACAGTCGATCTGCTGGCAACCGCCGGGCGGCCGCTTGTTGCCGACACGGTGCCAGTCCTCCGATGGCGGTGAGCCAGGCCGGTACGACGCCGGGCCGGTGCTACGCCTGGTGGCTCGCGATTCGCCCGAAGACGCTCGGCGTTGCATTGGTACCGGTGCTCGTCGGCACTTCGCTGGCCGGGTCGCAGCAGGCGGTCGTCCACTGGCTGCCGGCAATGGTCGCGCTGCTCGCCGCGCTGCTGATCCAGATCGGCACCAACCTGCACAACGATGTCGCCGACTTCGAGAGCGGAGCCGACGGACCCGAGCGCCTCGGGCCGCCACGCGCGACGGCCATGGGCTGGCTGCCGGCGCCGGCGGTGCGGCGCGGCGCGTGGGTCGCCTTTGCGCTGGCGTTCAATCTCGGAGTCTATCTCGCCCATCACGGTGGCTGGCCGATCATCGTCATCGGTCTCGCTTCGCTGGCGGCCGGCTGGGCCTACACCTGCGGGCCGCTGCCGATCGCCTACACGCCTCTCGGCGAGTTCTTCGTTCTGCTCTTTTTTGGTCTGCTGGCGGTCAGCGGCAGCTACTATCTGCAAACTCTTTCGCTGCTGCCGGCCGCCGTGCTTGCCGGTGCCATCGTCGGCCTGCTCGCCGCTGCCCTGATCACCGTCAACAACACGCGTGACCGCGAAACCGACGCCCGTGCCGGACGGCGAACGCTGGCGGTTCTCTGCGGGCGGCGGGCGGCCTGCTGCATCTACGCTGGCGAGATACTGCTGCCGTTCGCGCTTCTGCCCTGGCTGGCCGCGCTGAGTGGCCGCGGCGCCTGGCTTGCCCTGCCGTGTCTGGCGCTGCCGTTGGGCTTGCGCCAGATCGCACGTTTCCGGCGCGCGGCAGGGCCCACGTTCAACCAACTGCTCGCCGGCACTGCCGGCCTGCAGTTGGTCTTTGCCCTCCTGCTCGCCGTCGGGCTGCTCGCCCGAGTGCCCTAGGCCTTCGTCTGGTCGCTGGCCGGGCGGGGAAACCAGGCGAGCGTCGATTGCAGGCGAACCACCGTGCCGACGATGATCAGCGCCGGCGACTTGATGCCGGCGGCTGCCACTTTCGCCGGCAGGGTCGCAAGGTCGGCAGTCAGCACCCGCTGCCGTCGCGTCGTACCGTTCTGCACGATCGCCGCCGGGTGCTCGGCGGGCAGACCGTGGGCCATCATCTGGCGGCAGATTTCGGCCAGCCCGCCGACTCCCATGTAGAAGACGACGGTCTGCCGTGGCCGCGCCAGCGACGGCCAGTCGAGATTGATCGTGCCGTCCTTCAGGTGGCCGGTGGCGAAGGCCACCGCCTGGGCGTGATCGCGGTGGGTGAGCGGTATGCCGGCATAGGCGGCGCAACCCGCGGCGGCGGTGACTCCCGGGACGACCTCGAAGGGGATTCCCGAGTCGACCAGCGCTTCGATCTCCTCGCCACCACGCCCGAAAACGAAGGGGTCGCCGCCCTTCAGGCGGACCACGTTCCTGCCACTGCGCGCCAGGCGCACGAGCATCCGGTTGAGCTCCGGCTGCGGTACGCTGTGATTCGAGCTCTCCTTGCCGGCGTAGATCTTCTCGGCATCCGGTCGCGCCAGTTCGAGCACGCCGTCGGCGATCAGGTGGTCGTAGACGATCGCATCGGCTTCGCCGATCAGGCGTGCGGCGCGTAGCGTCAGCAGGTCGAGATCGCCCGGCCCGCTACCGACGATATAGACGGTGCCGCATGCTGCTGACGGACGCGATTGACTCATTGCACTGTTCCCGATTCTTCGTTGAGGCGCAAGCATAAGCGTCCCCGCCGGCATGTTCAACTGATCCGTAGACGCCTGCCGCAGGTGCTGCACGATTTGATAAAAGTCAAGGATCCATCGCCGGCCGGCGTGTCATCCTGCGCGGAGTCTGACAAGGGTCCGACCGCGAGCGCTCAACAAGCAACTTCAAGAGGAGAGGAATCGAATAATGCAGAAGGGAATCCGCAACGTACTGATGCTGGCAAGCCTGCCGCTGGCCATGAACCTGGCGTTCGCCGCACCGGCCCAAAAGGCCGCGGCGCCAGCGGCCAGCGCCGCTCCGGCGGCAGGGCCGACGCTTTCCGCAGAAGACAAGGCCGCTGCCGGCAAGATCTACTTCGAGCGCTGCGCCGGCTGCCACGGCATGTTGCGCAAGGGCGCCACCGGCAAGAACCTCGAGCCGGAGAACACCGCCAAGCTTGGCAGCTCGCGTCTCGAGAAGATCATGGCCTACGGCACCGAAGGCGGCATGCCGAACTTCGACGACATCCTGTCGAAGAAGGAACTCGCCAACATGGCGGCCTACATCCAGATGCCTGCCGAAGCCCCGCCCGAGTGGGGCATGAAGGACATGAAGGCGAGCTGGAAGCTGCACGTGCCGGTCGCGCAGCGGCCGACGAAGCAGATGAACAACATCAATCTGAAGAACATCTTTGCCGTGACGCTGCGTGATTCGGGCGAGGTGGCGCTGATCGACGGCGACACGAAGCAGATCTGGGGCATCGTCAAGACCGGTTACGCGGTGCATATTTCGCGTCTCTCCGCTTCCGGGCGTTATGTGCACGTGATTGGCCGTGACGGTCGTTACGATCTCATCGACATGTGGTACGAGAAGCCGACGATCGTCGCGACGATGAAGGCGGGCTACGAAGCGCGCTCGGTCGACACCTCCAAGTACAAGGGCTTCGAGGACAAGTATGCCGTCGTCGGCGCGTACTGGCCGCCGCAGTACGCCATTCTCGACGGCGAAACCCTCGAGCCGCTGAAGCTGATCTCGACCCGTGGCGTCACGGTCGACGGCGAATACCATCCGGAGCCGCGCGTTGCCTCGATCGTCTCGTCGCACGACAAACCCGAGTGGGTGATCAACATCAAGGAAACCGGCATGATCAAGCTGGTTGACTACTCGGACATCAATAACCTGAAGGAAATCACCGTCAATTCGGCCAAGTTCCTGCACGATGGTGGCTGGGATGCCTCCAAGCGCTATTTCCTCGTCGCCGCCAACGCTTCCAACAAGGTCGCCGTCGTCGATACCAAGGAAGGCAAGCTGGCGGCGCTGGTCGACACCGCCAAGATCCCGCATCCGGGTCGCGGCGCCAACTTCAACCATCCGAAGTATGGTCCGGTCTGGGCCACCTCGCACCTGGGCGCCGACGTGATCAGCATCATCGGTACCGATCCGGCGAAGAATCCGCAGCATGCCTGGAAGGTGGTGCAGGAAGTCAAGAACCACGGCGCCAACTCGCTCTTCGTCAAGACGCACCCGAAGTCGAAGAACCTGTGGGCCGACGCGCCGCTGAACCCGGATCCGAAGCTGGCCGGTTCGGTGACGGTTTACAACATCGATGACCTCGGCAACCCGGATCCGAAGCCGCAGGTCCTTGATCTCGCCGCCGCCGCCAATCTCGGCAAGACCAAGGGAATCCAGCGCGTCGTGCATGGCGAGTACAACGAGAAGGGCGACGAGATCTGGTTCTCCGTGTGGACCGGCAACAAGACCGAGCCGTCGGCGATCGTCGTCCTCGATGACAAGACGCGCACCGTCAAGAACGTGATCAAGGATCCGCGTCTCGTGACACCGACCGGCAAGTTCAACGTGTATAACACGCAGCACGACATCTACTGAGCTAAGACCGCAGTCGAAGCGAACGGGGGGCTGCGGCCCCCCGTTTTTTCATGGTGCGGCGGACGCGGCAGTACCTGGCCGTCTGCCGACAGGAGAAGCGATGAAAGTGAAGGCCCTGATTCTCTGTATCACGCTGTTGCCGTCAATGACGCTGGCAGCGCCGCCGCCGCTCGATCCGGCAATGCTCGAACTGGCTGACCAAAGCCGCTGCCTGACCTGCCACGACGTCGATGAGACGCTGCGCGGCCCCGCCTGGCGTGACGTTGCCAAGCGCTATCGCGGCCAACCCGAAGTCGAGGACATCCTCGTCAAGAAGGTGTATGAGGGCGGCGGTGGCGCCTGGGGGAATGACTACATGTCGGCCAACAAGCGCGCCGGCATGGACAACATCCGCATTCTCGTGCGCTGGATCCTGACGCTGCCCTGAGCCGGCGCGCGGCTGCCGTGACCATTGCTGCCACGGTTGCTTCAGTCGAACAGTCCTTTGTCGAGGCGTGCCGCCAGTTCTGCCGTCACCTCGCCAAAGGCGAGGATGCGCCGACCGCGATGTTCCTTGAGGAAGTCTTCCGCGTCGGCGCGCGTGGCGAAGGCAACGAACTCGTGTCCCATCGGCCCGGGTATGTCGGAACCGATGACGTAAAAGGCCCGGCGGGCGTCGATTCGGGTCAGCCCGTAGTACTCGGTGACCCAGATGCTGGCGATGTCGCTGGCGCTGCGCCCGGGTGCGTAGCGTGGCAGGTTGCCGAGGTACTTGAACAGGTCCTTCGCGCCATCGAAGAAGTGCGCATGCCCGTCGCGGTAGGCGACGACAGCGATCCAGTGCGGGTAGCGCGAGACGAGCATGCCGCAGACGGGGCAGAGATCCCGCTCGCCCGGCTTCGGCGGCAGCGCACCGGCCATCGCGAGACCGGCGGCGAGCCAGATCGCGCCGGCAGCGAGCCACTGCGGCAGTCGTGGCAACATGGCGGCAGCGTTTAGCCGTGGGGGCGGCCGGCCGCCCGCTGTCGCCGCTCCTCACGGCTCTTGCGGATCATCGCGACATCCTGCGACATGTCGCTGTAGGCGGCGAGCAGCGCTTGGTCGAAGTTTGCGATCTCGCCGCCGTATTCCGCCATCGCCGCTCGCGCAGCCGCTTCACTGCCGTACGCCACCTTGCTGCGTCTGCTCATCACCGCCTTGACGCGGCTGCCGATGAGGAAGGTTGCCTGGTCGACGACGAGCAGCGGCTTGATCTCGGCGCTTGACGCGTTGTCGGCGACCCAGATGTTCTTCGGCTCGCGGTCGACATTGACCGCCAGGCTGATCGCGGCGCAATGCAGCGAGCAGACACCGTCGGGCAGGTCGTCGCTGTATTGCAGCAGCATGCGCGAGTGATGGAACTGGCGGCGATCCATGCCGCAGTATGGGCATTTAGGGAACTTCTCGAGGTCGTTCTCGAAGGGTCGGGGATCGGCCGCCTTCTTCGGGATGAACTGGGCAGGCGTGCCGTCGGTGGCGCAGGCTGTTTGCGCTCGTGCGCCGGTGGCAAGCAGGCCGCTCGAGGCCAGCGAGAGTTTCAGCAGATTACGGCGGTTCACGATCATTCTCCTGTCTGGGGATGAAGGGGTGCCAGTAAGAGGTGGCGTCACGGCGCATGGTAGGACCATTGCAGGGCGGCGAACTGCGGCAAATCGTCGCAGCCGCGGAGAGCTACCGGCTCGCTGGCACTGCCGGCAGAGCGTCGCTTGCCAACGCCCCTCGGGCAGTGCCCTCGGCGCTGCCACGACCTCGTCGCGGATCCGCGGAGCGTGCTGGGCGGGCGCCCGCGACGCCGCCGCCGGCGCGGCAGCGCTCACCGTCAGCCGAGCAGCCGCTGCATCACGAGGTAGTAGCGGATTCCCTGCCAGACGGTGGTCAGACCGAGGACGATGACGAACAGCGCGGCACCCCGAAGCAGCCAGCCGCGCGTGCGCACGCCGAGTCTGCCGAAGAGGAAGCTCGCCGAGAGCATCGACGGCAGCGTCCCGGCGCCGAAGGCGAGCAGCAGCAGGCCGCCTTCGACGACCGAAGGCGCGGTCGTCGCCTTGATCGCCATCGCCATCGTCATCGAGCAGGGCATGAGACCGTTGATCGCGCCGCCGATGATCGCTCCCGGCAGCACGCCGCGTGCGCTGGCGTCGACGAACTGGCGGCGGAGCCAGTTGACCGGCGCGAAAGCGAGCGTGTTGCGCCACGGTGAGAGGCCGAGCAGGTCGAGGCCGAGGAGGATGACGATGCCACCGGCGACGATCTGCAGCAGTCCCTGCAGCCTGCCGAAGGAGCCGGTCTGCACGAGGGCCGTGCCGAGGGCCGCCGCCAGCAGACCGATCAGCGCATAGACGGCGACGCGCGTCAGATGGTAAGCGAGGTAGGGGGCGAAGCTCCTGGCGCCCAGTTTCATGAAGAAGCCCGAGACGAGGCCGCCGCACATGCCGAGGCAGTGGCCGCTGCCGAGGATTCCGGTCATGAAGGCGAGCCAGTAAGAGAACTCGACCAGCGTCTGATGGTGCGCGTGCTCCAAGCCTCAGTTCTTCTGCAGACGCAACGAGTTGCTCACGACCGAGAGCGACGAGAGGGCCATCGCCGCCGAGGCGATCATCGGGCTGAGGTGTCCGGCAGCTGCTACCGGGATCGCGACGACGTTGTAGCCGAGCGCCCAGAAGAGGTTCTGACGGACGATTCGCATCGTCTGTCGGGAGAGATCGATCGCCGCCGCGACGCGCCCGATGTCGCCGCCGACGAGGGTGATGTCGGCTGCTTCGAGGGCGATGTCGGCGCCGCTGCCGATCGCCATTCCGGCATTGGCAGCCGTCAGCGCCGGCGCGTCGTTGATGCCGTCGCCGATCATGCCGACGCGCCTGCCCAGCCGCTGCAGGTCGCGGATCAACGCCAGCTTGTCGGCCGGTGTGGCGCGCGCGACGACGCGTCCGATGCCCACTTGGCGGGCGATCTGGCGGGCGACGGCGGCGACGTCACCGGTGGCCATCACGGTCTCGATGCCGAGGCGATGCAGCAGTGCGATTGCCTCGCGCGCGCCGGCACGCGGCTGGTCGGCGACTGCCAGCAGTGCGACGAGACGGCCGTCGAGGGCGACGAAGACCGGCGTCCGGCCTTGGTCAGCGAGCGCCGCCGCCTGCGCCAGGCTGGCGGCACAGTCGATGCCGGCCTCCGCGAGCAGCGCCGAGTTGCCGATCAGCACCGCATGGTGCTCGCAGACGGCACGCACACCGCGCCCGGGTATCGCCTTGAACTCGCTGCATTCTGCCGGCGCGATCACCTGTGCCGCGCACCAGGCAGTGATCGCCCGGCCCAGGAAGTGCTCGGAGCCAGCCTCCGCAGCCGCAATGATTGCCAGCAGCCTGCTCCGGTCGACGGCGGCGGCAGGGAAGAAATCGGTGAGCACCGGTCGGCCTTCGGTGATCGTGCCGGTCTTGTCGAAGACGACCGTGTTCAGCCAGGCAGCGCTTTCCAGTGCCTCGCCGTTTCGGATGTAGATGCCGCGCCGCGCTGCCTGGCCGGTACCGACCATGATTGCCGTCGGCGTCGCCAGCCCGAGTGCACATGGACAGGCGATGAGCAGGACCGCGATGGCGTGTGCCAGAGCCGTCGCCGGCGGACTGCCGGCGAGCAGCCAGCCGCCGAAGGTCAGCCCGGCGACGCCGCCGACGGCAGGAACGAAGCGTTCCGAGATGCGGTCGGCGAGCCTCTGCACCGGCAGCTTGCTGCCCTGTGCATGGTCGACCAGGCGGACGATTCCCGCCAGCACGGTGTCGGTACCGACCGCAGTGGCGCGCAGCGTGAAGCTGCCGTTGCCGTTGACGCAGCCGGCGTACACACGATCGCGGCAGCCCTTGCCGACCGGCAGCGACTCGCCGCTGAGCAGCGCTTCGTTCACCTCCGAACTGCCGGACTCGACGACGCCGTCGGCCGGAATGCGCTCGCCGGGACGCACGCGCAGCAGGTCGCCGACGACGACCTCGTCGATCGCCACCTCCTCCTCGCGGCCGTCGCGCAGGAGCACCGCAGTCGTCACCTGCAGCTCGCTCAGCTTGCGGATCGCCTCGCTCGCCTGCCCCTTGGCGCGCTCCTCGAGGAAGCGGCCGAGGAGGACGAAGCTGACGATGCCGGCGGCGGCCTCGAAATAGACGTGGTGCGACGGCTGCAGCAGGCCCGGCAGGCTGTACAGGTAAGCCGAGCCGGCGCCGATCGCGATCAGCGAGTCCATGTTGGCGCTCTTCTGCTGCGCCATCTGCCAGGCCTTGGCGAAGATGTCGCGGCCGGGGCCGAAAAGCACCGGCGTTGCCAGTGCGACCTCGAGCAGGCGCAGTGCCGGCGAGCGATGCATCGCCATGCCGAGCAGCATCACCGGTGCGCTCAGGGCAGCGGCGACGACGACGCGCTTTCTCGCCAGCGCGAGTCTCTCCTTTGCGCGCGCGACGAGCAGGCGCCGCTGCGCCAGCGTGTCCATCGCCTGCGCCCGGTAGCCGAGCCGGGTGATCATTGCGAACACCTCGTCACGGCTGATCGTGCCGCGGACGACCGCCGTCTGCGCGGCGAAATTGACGTTCGCCAGGTGGACGCGCGGATCACGGCGCAGCGACAGCTCGATCAGCAGGGCGCATGAGGCGCAGCTCATGCCTTCTATGGCCAGCGAGGATTCCAGCAGCGGCGAATCGCCGGCGAGCGCGCCGACGGTCGGCGCTCGTGTCGGCGGGCAGGCGGCCAGGCGGTCGATGATGTCGTCGACGCTGGCCAGCAGGCGGGCCTCCGGCAGGCACCGCGGATCGTAGTGGATCGCCAGCGAGCCGAGCGCGGCAACGGCGCGGACGTCGCTGATTTCGGGCCGCTTGCGCAGCAGGATCTCCAGGATGTAGCTGCGCTCTTCGTTCCGCACCAGCGGGGGCGCGATGACGCGCACCCGGCGCCGCAACCGGTGCACGACGCGGAGGTTGCGGTAGCCGCCGGAGCTCATCTGCGTTCGCCACCCTTGCGGTAGCGAACGAGCAGGAAGACCAGGTAGAAGATCGTCAGCCAGGCGGCGCGGAACTTCAGCGGGTCGCGCAGCCATTGCTGGGTGATCAGATCCCAGTGCACGCGGATGAGATAGAAAGCCAGCAGGTCGTTGAGGAAGTTGAGGATCGCCCGTTCGCTCAGCGCGCTTTCGAGGACCGGTTGCACGCGGGGGCGCACGCCCTGCAACAGATCGGAAGAGCGGCGTGGCGGGGAAGGAGGGAGAACTCGGGGGGCGGCGCGT